>CAXXTG010000233.1:0-52354 GCA_963666855.2 Vicinamibacterales bacterium | reverse complement strand
CCGGGAATCTCACCATCGCGGTGACGATGGCTTGGAGCATGCGGCCGTGCTCGTCAACGCGTCCGGTCAGGACGTCGACCTTGCGGCTGGTGGACATGACCCCCGATCGCCGCAAACCAGGGCGCTCAGAGCCCCCACCGTCGACATGATGTCCGCGTAGCTCCACTCCACAATCCAATGATACCACCGGGGCGCGCTCCCCCCGAGGGTGAACGTCACGGGCGCCTCGACATTCCGGCCGGGCAGCGCCCGCCCGGTCGTTGTCGACGGCTTCGCCCGCGCCGCTACGCTCGATGAAGAGGCGGTGGGTTGGTGCCGGAGGGTGGGGGTCGAACCCACACGGGCCGTAAGGCCCACGGGATTTTGAGTCCCGCGCGTCTGCCAGTTTCACCACTCCGGCACGGGAGGGTCTCGGAGCCCGCGGCCGGGAGCTCCGTTGGGCGCTGTCTACGGCCGCACGACGCCGTCCGTGCGCCACAGGTGGAGCGTGCGCAGGGTGCCGCGTTCGTCCTCGAACTCGCGGGTCACGTCCGGCCGCCAGTCGCCCATACGGAAGGCGTGCGACACGATGCGCGCGCCCGGCCGGAGCTGCCTCGTCAGGATCGGGCGCAGCTTCCGGTTGGACGACGAGAGCAGGTAGAGCGTGACCACGGTGGCCTCGGACACGTCGGCCGCCATCGCGTCCTGCTGGATGAAGGTCACGAGGTCGTCGACGCCCCGCCGCGCCGCGTTCGCGTTGGCCTCGGCGATCCGCTCCGGGTCGTAGTCGATGCCGACGCCGCGGGCGCCGAAGCGCTCGGCCGCGGTGATGACGATGCGGCCGTCGCCGCAGCCGAGGTCGTAGACGACGTCGTCGCGGGTCACCTCGGCCAGCTCCAGCATCCGGTTCACCACGTCGTACGGCGTGGGAACGTAGGGGGCCAGGCTCTCCCCCTGCCAGCCGGCGGTCACCGTCGGCGGGGCGGTCGGCGCCGACGCGGCAATCGCCAGCGCCGCCGCGAGCACTGCGGCCCATCTACGCATGGATATCTCCTGAGCGAACCCCGGTCGTACGCACCAACCTCTACTCTACAGTACTTTCGATCCGCCGCCGCTTCTTCCCGGCGCCCCCACGCGGACCGGCGGCCGCGACGGGGCGCTCCGGGGCCGGCCCGCGACGGGGCCGCGAACACCGTAACCGTCGAGAAATGATGGGTTTGCCGTTGATTTCGGAGGCCCGAATGGGCTATACTTGAGCGATTCGAAGCGTGCCGTAGCCGAATTCCAACTGGGGGGTTACGTGAAGTTCGAAGTTGGGGACAAGGTCATCTACCCGAACCACGGTCTCGGAGTCGTGCGGTGCATCGAGACCCGGACCATCATGGGGACGACCTGCGGGTTCTATTCGTTGCGGATGGCGGACAGCGACACCACCGTGCTCGTTCCCCTTGACAACGTCGACGGCGTCGGCCTGCGCCGGGCGATCGGGGACAAGGAGGTCAAGAAGCTGTTCACGCTGATCGGGAACGGCAAGATCGACAATCACCAGAACTGGAAGGGGCGCTTCAAGGACAACTCGGACAAGATGCGCACCGGCTCGATCTACGACGTGATCGACGTGCTGAAGAACCTGACGTTCCTCGCCAAGTCGAAGAACCTGTCGTTCCGCGAGAAGCGGATGCTCGACCGGGCCAAGTTCCTGGTGGTGTCGGAGATCTCCGAGGTCGTGGGCGACACCGCCGAGGCCATCGACGAGAAGGTGAACGAAGGCCCTCGACCGCTGCTTCGCGAATCGCGACCGGGCCATGGCCCGGGCCAAGGCGGCGAAGGCCAAGACGAAGGCGACCGTCGCGAAGGCGGCGAAGGCCCCCGCCGCCGGCCCCACCCAGGAGGCCCGCGCGTCCTGAACGTCGAACCGGCGCCCGGGGAGCCCGGTCCGGCGCCGCCGGACCGGGCTCTTTTGGTCTGCGCCGGACCCACGCCGACATGCGTCTCCCGTGGCCGACCGTCGTCGCCGCCGTGCGGTCCGGCGCCGCCTACCTGATCGTTTCCGCCTACGTCGCGGTGGCCGCTCCCGTGGGCATGCTCATCGCCGTGATGGTCCGGAGCCCCGCCGTGCTCTACTGGCTCGGCCGCCAGGGGGTGCGCATCGGGCTCGCCACCGTCGGCATCCGGTACCGGGTGGCCGGGGCCGAGCACGTCCGGGGCGACCGCCCCTCCGTCTACTGCGTCAATCACACCAGCAACCTGGAGCCGCCCATCGTGTACATGGCGCTCCGCGCCGTGCACCCGAAGCTGCGCATCCTGTACAAGGCGGAGCTCCAGAGGCTGCCGTTGCTGCCCGTGGCCTTCGGGGTCGCGGGGTTCGTGCCGATCGAGCGCCGCAACCGCGATCAGAGCCGGGCCGCCATCGACGCCGCGGCGGCGGCGCTGAGGGCGGGCTTCTCGTTCCTCGTCTTCCCCGAAGGCACGCGGAGCCGGAGCGGCGCGCTCCTGCCGTTCAAGAAGGGCGGGTTCGTGATGGCGATCCGCGGCGGCGCCGCCGTCGTGCCCCTGACGATACTCGGAGCCCGCGACGCGATGCGCCGCGGCAGCCCCATCATCCGTCCCGTCACCGTCAGCGTGCGGATCGGGCCTCCCATCGAGTCGCGGCGGTTCGGCTTCGTCGAGCGCGACGAGCTGATCTCGCGCACCCGGTCGGCGATGGAGGGGCTGCTGGCGGCGGGCCCCGTCCGCTGACGCGCCGGGCCGGGGGGCGACGCGGCCGGCAGGACGCATCCGCGGGTCGAAGGCAGCCGGGCCGCGCGCCGCGGGTTTTTGGATGACGGTGGCGGGCTACGAGCCGCCGGTGGCGAATCGCAGCGTGTGGGGGACGAGCGCGGCGCCGTCGAGGGCCTCGATGCCGTCGCCGAGCGTCACCGCGACGGGCCGGTAGGGAAGCAGGGGCTCGGCGAACTGCACGCTCAGGACCCGGTTCCGGGCGCGGTACTCCACGGCGAGATCGAGTCCGCCGCCGGCGCCGTCCGGCCCGGCCGCGCCGACGTAGCCGGCGCGGACGTTGCCGGCGAACGAGTCCGGATTCATGTCGCGCGAGAATTGGAACCGGACGAGCGCGTCGAGGGCCACCCCCGTATCGTCCGCGGTCGGGGCCGAGAAGATGACCTCGGCCGGCAGCCGCCGCTCGGGCCGGGGCGCCTGCCGTCGGGTGACGGCGGGCGCGGGCCGCTCGACGGCGGCCAGGCGCTCGGCCTCGATGGTGGCAAGCCGGTCCCCGCCGCCGACGACGCCGGTGACCTGCAGCCAGCGGTTCGTGTCGACCCTGGCCATCACGTCGAAATCGAAGCCGTCCCCCTTCGGCTCCATGCCCACGATCCAGACGGAGGCGTCGCCGGACCGCAGCACGAAGTCGTCGCGGGTGTTGCCCGGCGCCTCGGGGAGGTCGCCGAACAGGTTGCGGGCGCGGAACCGGCCGGTCACGGTGACGGTGCGGCCGCGGTAGCGCGCCGGCTCGAGCGAGATGGCCCGGATGGTCGCGGCGTCGGGCGGATCCGCCCGGCGGGTGTCGTCGGCGATCAGCAGCCGCAGCTCGCCGGTCGACGGCCACGGCTTGCCGAGCAGCCGCTCGGAGAGCGCCGCGATGCCGTGGTCCGCTACGCGCGGATCCTCAGGCTGGAGGCGGCCCACGTCCCAGAACGTGCCCTCGATCTCCAGAACCTCCCGCTCGCCGGCGACCGGCGGGGCGACGTACAGCGCGCGGACGCGCCGTTCCCCGTCGCTGACGAACACGTCCCGCAGGTCGCCCTCCGGCGACGCCCGCACGACCACCGGCTGCCGGTGGAAGAAGCTCGGATAGGCCTCGAGCGCGGCCAGCGTGGTCGGCAGGTAGCGGAGGGGCTGGGCGGGGGCGGCGGCCGGCTGCAGGGTCGCGGCCAGCGTCAGGGCCGCGGCGGCGAACCACCGCCGGTGCCGCGCCGGGCGGCGCGGCGCGGCGGGACGGTGTCGGCCGCCGGTCGGCGTGGTCCGCACACCGTCGATCCTAACATATACTGTTCGCGGCGGTTGCGCCGACGGAGGGCCGCCGGCGGCAGGCCGCGGAGCGATGGCAGAGCAGGTTTCCGAACAGACCACCAATCGGTTGTCGCTGTACCTCCGATTCCTGAACGAGCTCGAGGCCGGCGGGGTGCGCACCGTGTCGTCCAAAGTGCTCGCGGCGCAGTTCGATCTGAACGCGGCCCTCATCCGCAAGGACCTGTCGCACTTCGGCGACCTCGGGGTCCGGGGCGTGGGCTACGTGGTCGCGGACCTGCGGCGGCGCCTGCGGCAGATACTGGGGCTCGACCGGCGCCTGAACGTGACCATCATCGGCGCCGGCAACCTCGGTTTCGCCCTCGCCGACTATCCCGGGTTCCGCAAGGAGGGGTTCCGAATCGTCGCGCTGTTCGATACCCTTCCCGACAAGGTGGGGGGCCGGTCGCGGAGCGGCGTGCCCATCCACGACATCCGCGACCTGAAGCGGGTGGCGCGGCGGGAGCGGATCACCATCGCGGTGGTCGCGGTGCCGGCGGAGTCGGCCCAGATGGTGGTGAACACGGTCGTCGAGGCGGGCATCAGGGCCCTGCTCAACTTCTCGCCGGGGGCGTTGCGGGTGCCGGCGGACGTCAAGCTGAAGAGCGTCGACCTGACGGTGTCGCTCGAGAGCCTGTCCTTTCATCTCGCCCGCGGCGGCGACCCGGCGGTCCGCCCCTAACCATGTCCGAGGCCAAGCCGCGCACGCCGGCCGGGGACGCGGGGACGCGCCTGTCGCATGTCGATGCCGACGGGCGCGTCCGCATGGTCGACGTCGGCGCCAAGGCGGCCACCCGCCGCGAGGCGGTGGCGCGCGGGTCGATCACCATCGCGGCGGAGGCGCTGGCCCTGGTCCGCGAGGGGCGCATCGCCAAGGGAGACCCGTTGCAGGCGGCGCGGCTCGCCGGGATCATGGCCGCGAAGCGGACCGCGGACCTCATCCCCCTGTGCCACCCGCTGCCGCTCTCGCACGTCGAGGTCGACCTGCGGGAGCGGCCGGACGGCTACGACATCGAGGCGGTCGCGCGGACGACGGCGCGGACGGGCGTGGAGATGGAGGCGCTGACCGCGGTGGCGGCGGCGGCGCTGACCGTGTACGACATGGTGAAGGCGGTCGACAAGACGATGGTGATCGGCGGGATTCGGCTGATGCGGAAGACGGGCGGCCGCAGCGGCGAGTACCGCCGGGAGCCGTGACGGCGCGCCGGGGCATGTGCCGCATGAGGTCGTGCCGGCCGAGTTCCCGGGCGCGACCCGCGGGGGTCGCGCCCGGGCCACAGGGTCGCGCCCGCGACCGGACAGGAGAGTAGAGGACATGACCGATCTGGACATCAGGACCCTCGCGGAGCTGCCGTTCCACGTGTCCGGGCGCTTCTCCAAGCCGGTGCTCACGGGGCGCTGCGAGGGCGACCGGATCCGCGAGTGGTCGAACCGGCAGCTCTTCGAGGAGGTGCGCGACCTGAGCCTGGGGCTGGGAGCCCTGGGCGTCCAACCGCGCGACCGGGTGGCGATTCTGTCGGACAGCCGTCCGGAATGGGTCATCAGCGACCTCGCGACGCTGACCGCGGGGGCGGTGACGGTGCCGGTCTATCCGACCCTGCCCGCCAACCAGGTCGGCTACATCCTCGCCCACTGCGGGGCGCGGGTGGTGGCGGTGGCCGGCGAGGAGCTGGCCGCGAAGGTGCGGGAGGCGAGAAAGGACGCGCCCGCGGTCGAGGCCGTCATCGTCTTCGACCGCGGCGCCCCCGGGGCGGGCGCGGCGGGCGGCGCCGGTGAGGCGGCCGGCGACCCGGCCGCGGGCGGCGATGCCGGCGCCGCGGGGCCGGACGGCGGCACGCCCCTGCGCGAGTACTCGCTGGCCGAGGTCATCGAGCGCGGCCACCGGCGGCTGGCGACCGAGGACGGCCTCGCCCGCATCTACAAGGAGCGGGCGCACGCGATCGAACCCGACGCGTTGGCCACCATCATCTATACGTCGGGCACCACCGGACACCCCAAGGGGGTGATGCTCTCCCATCGCAACTTCCTGGCCAACATCGCGGACGCCAACCGGGTGATCGGCATCTCCGAGGACGACACGACGCTGTCGTTCCTGCCGCTGAGCCACGCCTTCGAGAGGACCACCGTCTACATCTACCTCTACAGCGGCGCCACGTTCATCTTCGCCGAGAACCTCGAGACGCTCGGCCGCGACATGCAACAGGTGCGCCCGACGGTGATGACCGGCGTGCCGCGGGTCTACGAGAAGCTGCGGGCGCGGGTCGTCGCGGCCGTCGCGGAGGCGCCGCGGGTGCGGCAGGCGCTGTTCGCGTGGGCCGTCGGGGTGGGGCACGCCGCCGCCCGCGCGGATCTGTCGGGCCGCGCCCCCGGCCTGCTGACCCGGCTGCAGCGGCCCCTCGCCGACGCCCTCGTCCTCTCGAAGATCCGCGCGCGGACCGGCGGACGCCTGCGGTACGTCGTCTCCGGCAGCGCGCCGCTGAGCCGCGAGGTGGCCGAGTTCCTGTACGCGGTGGGCATGCCGGTGATCGAGGGGTACGGGCTGACGGAGACGGCGCCGGTGCTCACCGTCAACCGGCTCGGAGCGGCCCGGCTCGGCACGGTGGGGCCGCCCCTGGACCATGTCGAGCTGCGCATCGCCGACGACGGCGAGGTGCTCGCGCGGGGGCCCAACCTCATGATGGGCTACTACCAGAACCCCGAGGCGACGGCCGAGTGCATCCGGGAGGGGTGGTTCCACACCGGCGACATCGGGCGCATCGACGACGACGGGTATCTGTCGATCACGGACCGAAAGAAGGAGATCCTCGTCACCGCCGGGGGCAAGAACGTGGCCCCGCAGCCGATCGAGGCGCTGCTGAAGCGCGACCCCCTGGTGGCCGAGGCGATGCTCGTCGGGGACCGGCGCCCCTACGTGTCGGCGGTGCTCGTGCCCGACGCGCCGACCCTGGAGCAGCGCGTCGCCGCGGCGGGCATCGCGGCGGGCGGGCTCGACGACCTCGTGGGGCGCGACGACGTGCGGGCGCTGTTCCAGCCCATCGTCGACCAGGCCAACGCCGAGCTCGCGAGCTTCGAGCAGGTCAAGCGGTTCGCGCTCCTGCCGACGCAGTTCTCCATCGACACCGGCGAACTCACCCCCACCCTGAAGCTCAAGCGCCGCGTGGTCACGGAGCGCTGGCAGGACGTCATCGAGGGGATCTACCGCGACGCCTGACGTCCGGAGCCGCCGCCGCCCGCGCTCCCGCCTTGCCGGGCGGCGGTATCCCGGTTAAGCTGAAAACAGTGAAGTACCTCGAAGGAGGACCCATGCACGCAGGGCTCGTGCGAGGCAGCCCCGGCTGGCGCGGATGGATCGCCGTCGCGGCGATCGCGCTGGCCGGTGCCGCGTCCGCCGCGCCCATCCAGCACGGGGACCATGGCGCCGACCAGGACTGCGCGGTCTGCCAGTTGCGTCATCAGCCCGCCGCCGACCTGTCCGGCCATCCCGTGATCGGACCGGCGGCCGGAGCGGAACTGCTCGATCAGCTTCCCCTCGACCGGCGGATCCCCGCCGATCGATTCTCCCGCCTCCCCGCCCGCGACCCCCCCGCGTAGTCTCCGCCAATCGTTGCGTTCGTTGGTCGCGTAGCGGCCGCCGCCGGCTGGCGGTGGGCGGCCGTCGTGCATTTCGGCCGTGCGCCCGTGCCGCCGGCCGCGGAGGTGCCCCCGTGGGGCGGCGTCCCCGCGGCGCGCAGGGCGGCGTCCCGGCCGCGCGACCCGGCGGTTGCATGAACCGGGACTTGGAGACGAGGGGGACCTTTCGATGTACGGATTGACTGCGAGACGTATTGCGGCCGCCCTGGCGGCGGCGGCCCTGCTGGCGATGCCGGCTCGGGCGCAGGAGACCGGCGCCGTCGGCGGCCGGGTCACGTTGACGGACGGCGGGCCGGTCCACGGCGCGGTGGTCGTGGTGGTGGGCGCGGGCGCGGTCGGCCTGACCGACGAGGACGGCGCGTTCGAGATCGAGAACGTGCCCGCCGGCTCGTACGAGGTCATCGCCCAGCGCGAGCACCTGACCGCCGGCCGCCGCACGGTCGCGGTCGCGGCCGGCGGGACGGCGGCGGTCGACTTCGTGCTCGAGCTCTCGGCGGTCCACGAGGAGCTGACCGTCACCGCCTCGGCCGGCGGGGCCGAGACCACGCTCGAGGCGTTCAACGCGGTCACCACCCTCGACTCGTTCGACGTCGCGGCGCAGGGGGCCAACACGATCGGCGAGGCGCTGCGGAACGAGCCGGGCATCGCGAGCCGCAGCTTCGGGCCCGGCTCGGACCGGCCGATCATCCGCGGCTTCGACGGCGACCGGGTGCTCATTCTCGAGGACGGCATCCGCACCGGCGACCTCTCGAGCCAGTCGGGCGACCACGGGGTCACCGTCGATCCGAACGGGGCCGAGCGCATCGAGATCGTCCGCGGCCCGGCGACCCTGCTCTACGGCTCGAACGCCGTCGGGGGCCTCGTCAACGTGATCACCCCGCACGAGAGCTACCGCGACTCGCAGTTCCAGGGCACGCGGGGGCAGTTCACGGTCGACGCGGGGAGCGCGAACGCCCAGGGGGGCACCGCGGCCAGCTTCCAGCACGCGCAGGACAGCTTCCTCTTCTGGGGCGGCGGCAGCCTGCGGCGGACGGGCGACTACAGCACCCCGGACGGCGTCGTCGAGAACTCCGCGACGGAGCTGACGAACGCCCAGGCCGGGGTCGGCTGGTTCGGCGACCGGGCGTTCGTGAGCGGCGGGTTCAGGGCGGAGGACGGCCGGTACGGCGTTCCCTTCGCCGGCGAGTTCCACGCGGCGCACGGCGACGAGGACGAGCACGACGATCACGGCGACGAGGACGAGCACGACGATCACGACCACGATCACGATCACGAGGACGAGGACGACCACGAGGACGAGGATGACCACATGGACGACCACGAGGACGAGGAGGGACACGAAGTCGCGATCGACCTCGCCTCGCGTCGGCGCGTCGGCCGTTTCGACGTCGGCCTCCGCAACCTCGCCAACCGGGCCATCGAGGGCGTCCGCTTCACCGCCAACATCATCGACTGGGGCCACGACGAGCTGGAGATCGACGAGGGCGTCGAGAGCATCGGCACCCGGTTCACCAACCGGACCACCATCCTGCGCGCCGAGGTCGACCAGCGGCAGACGGCGCGGCTGTCAGGCCGGTTCGGGGCCTGGGCCCAGATGCGCGAGTTCGAGGCGGTCGGGGTCGAGGCCCTGGCGCCGCGGACGGACCAGACGTCGTTCGCCGCGTTCGCCTACGAGGAGCTCGACTTCGGACGCTTCCGGCTGCAGTTCGGCGGCCGTGTCGAGCGGAACGACTACCGGCCCGACGAGCGGCCGGAAGGGGGGCACGACGACCACGGCGACGATCATGACGACGACCATGAAGACGATCATGACGACGACGATCAGGACGACCACGATCATGACCACGACCACGACCACGACGATCAGGACGACGACGACCATGACGACGACGATCATGACGACGACGCCCACGACCACGGCGATCTCGTGGCCCCCGACCCGCGGGACCGGCAGTTCCTGGGCAGCTCGGCGTCCTTCGGCCTCCACACCGATCTCGGCTCGGGCAGCGCGTTCGTGGCCAACGTCACGACGTCGCACCGCGCCCCCGCCCTCGAGGAGCTGTACAACTTCGGTCCCCACGTCGGGAACCTCGCCTTCGAGGTCGGCAACCCCGATCTCGACGCCGAGACGACCCTCGGCCTCGACCTGAGCCTGCGCCACCAGTCCGAGCGGGCGCGGGCCAGCATGAACGTCTACGTCTACGGCATCGACAACTTCATCTTCGGCGAACGCACCGGCGAGGAGGCCGACGGCCTCGCGGTCCTCGACTTCCACCAGGGCGACAGCCGGTTCCGGGGCTGGGACGCCCGCGCGAGCTTCCGGCTGGGGGGCCGCGCCTGGACGACCCTCGGCATCGGCTACGTCGACGCGAGGCTCACCGCCACCGACGAGCCGCTGCCGCGCATTCCGCCGCTGCGGGGGACGCTGAGCCTCGACCTGCCGTACGGCGGGTTCACGGTCAGCCCGGAGCTGGAGTTCGCGGGCGCCCAGAACCGCGTGTTCCACGACGAGACCGAGACCGAGGGCTACTCGGTCGTCAACCTGCGCGCGTCCTACGTGTGGCCGCGCCAGCACGCCGCGCACATCCTCAGCTTCACGGGCTACAACCTGACCAACGCCCTCTACCGGAACCACACGTCCTTCATCAAGGACCTGGCTCCCGAGATGGGCCGCGGCGTCAAGGTGGGCTACTCGGTGCGGTTCTTCTAGCCGCCGCCGACGGGGACCGGCGAGGCTCCCTTGCGGCCGGACGCCGCGGGGAGCCTCACGCGTCGGTGGGATCGGCCGTTCTCGGCGGTCGCTCGACGGGTGGGCGGGGTGGGCGCCCCTCGCTGCCGGTCCGTGGTCGGCAGGCCGGCGGGTTCCGCATCAGAAGGCGGCGGCGTTCGACAGGGCCCCGCCGGCGGAGCCGGACCCGCCGAAGACGCGGGGTCCGGCGCCCGGCCGGCGCGTCCCGCGTCGGGAGGCCGGCAGGTCGCAGGTCAGAAGATCGTGGCGTTCGACAGCGGCCACCAGCGGAGCTGGACCTTGCCGATGACGTAACGCTCCGGCACCTGGCCCCAGTGGCGGCTGTCGGAGCTGCTGTTCCGGTGGTCGCCCATCACGAAGTAGTGGGCCTCTCTGACCCGCTCCGGACCGAGGTTCTCGCGGCTCCGGAAGCGGGGCGGCACGTAGTCGTCGGGCAGGAGCTGATCGTTGACGTAGACGTTCCCGGCCTCGATGCGCACCTCGTCGCCCGCCTGCGCGATGACCCGCTTGACGAAGGACTTGTCGGGGTCGTTCGGGTAGTAGAGCATGACGATGTCGCCGGGTTCGGGGCGGCCGAAGAAGTGGTAAAGGGCCTTGTTGACGATCAGCCGGTCCTGGTCCTCCAGCGTCGGCTCCATGCTCCGGCCCTCGACGCGGGCGACCTGGAACCCGAACGTGACGATGAGCGTCGCGTAGACCGCGGCCGACGCGAAGGTCTTGATCCAGGCGACGATCTCCTCGCCCGCCCGCGCCGCGAGCGCCTTGCGCCGCGCCCTGCGGTGAGCCTCGTAGGCCTGGCTGGGCGACAGCAGGTGGAGCGGCGGGCCTTCCGGCGCCGTTCCCGCTAGAGGCTCAGATACTCCCGGAGCCGCTTGGTCTGGGTGCGGCTGACCGGAATCTCCGTGCCTTTCCCGTCCTTCATCCTCAGGATGTAGTTGCGGCTGAACCAGGGGACTATCTCCTTGATTTTGTTGATGTTGACGACGTGCGACCGATGCACGCGCCAGAACACCGATGGGTCGAGGTGCGAGTGCAGCTCATCGAGCGTCCGATAGTTCGACGTGCCGGACACGGTCCCGGTCACGATCGTGATGACATCGTCGGCCAGCGACGCGTAGACGATGTCGGCCGCCTGAACGAGCAGGAAGCGGTCGCCCGCCCTGACCGCGAGGCGTTCCCGCCGGTGCCGCCGTTCCGCTACGTATTGGACGATCCGTTCGAGTTCCCGGTTTGCCGCCGTTCCGTCCGGCGGCCCGGCCGGCGCCGCCGACAGCCGCCGGACCCGCTCGATCGACCGGGCGAGCCGCGGCGACTCCACCGGCTTCAGCAGGTAGTCGACGGCGCTCACCTCGAACGCCTCGATCGCGTACTGATCGTAGGCGGTCACGAAGACCACCCGGCTCCTGACGCCGCGCTCCAACAGCCGGCGGGCCACCTCGAACCCGGTCATCCCCGGCATCTGGATGTCGAGCAGCACCAGATCGGGATCGAGCGACTCGGCCAACGACACCGCCTGCGGCCCGTCCGCCGCTTGGTCGACCACCTCGACGTCGTCGAGCTGACCGAGCTGGAAGCAGAGCTCGTTGCGGGCGGGCTGCTCGTCGTCGGCGACCAGAACTCGCAGAGGCATTCTAACAGGACCGCCGGTGACCGGCCACCGCGCGACCGGGCGGCTCTTGCGGGTCGCGTTGGAAGGCCCGCCGGCGCGGAGCCGCGGCGCGCCGGCTTCCATGCCGCCCAGTTCCGCCGCGCCCGGTTCGCGAGGGCCGGCCGCGGGCCGCTTCAGCTTCCACGGTGCAGCCTCCTACGCGGTGGCGGTTCGCGGCATCGCCAGCTCGGGGATCTCGATGCGGGCGCGCGTGCCCTCCCCGGGCGCGCTCTTCAGCTTCAAATGATAGTTGGCGCCGTAGATGACCCGCAGCCGCTCGTCCACGTTCTTCAGGCCGATTCCGCGCCGCCCGCCGGGGTCGGGCACGTCGGTCGCCATGCCCAGGCCGTCGTCGATGACCTCGATCACGGTGTGGCCCCGTACGCGCCGGCTCGCGATGGTGATGCGGCCGCCGCCGACCTTGCGGGAGATGCCGTGCTTGATGGAGTTCTCCACCAAGGGCTGCAGCAGCATGCTGGGCACGAGCTGGTCCAGGGTCTCCGGGCCGATCCGCTTCTCGACGACCAGCGTCTCGCCGAAGCGGACCGCCTCGATGTCGAGGTACTCGTCGATCGACGCGATCTCCTCCCGCAGGGTGACGAAGTGCTCCTGGCTCCGCAGCAGCCGCCGCAGCAGGCCGGACAGCTTGCCGATCAGCATGCGGGCGGTCTCGGGCTGCGAGCGGATGAGGGACGAGATGGACGTCAGCGTGTTGAACAGGAAGTGGGGGTTGATCTGGCTGGCGAGGGCTTCGACCCGGGCCTGCATGAGCAGCTTCTCCTGCTCCTGCAGCCGGTGCTCGATGCGGGCGGTGTTCCAGATCTTGATGGGGACGGCGACCGATATGACCGTCGTCAGCACGATGACCGCCATCAGCCAGACGTTCGTCGGCTCGAGGGCGAAGAGCCGCTGGGCCCCGAACCGGTCCGCGAGCGCCTGCCGGAGCAGTTCGAGGCCGACCGGCCCCGCCATCAGGGTGAACTGCCAGTCGACGCGGAACCGCCCCGCGAGCCGCCAGGTGTGCCGCCGCAGGGCCGTCACCAGCAGCGGGCTCACGTGCCAGATCGCCTCCTTGGGGGACATCTCGCGCAGTCCGCCGCCGGCGAATCCGCTGCCGACCATGAGGATGACCGCGATCCACTCGCCGGCCATCAGGGCCGGGAGCCCGACGAGGCCCCCGACGATCGCCCCCGCGTAGGGGCCGGCGACGAGCCCCGCGAGGAACGAGCCGGCGAGGGAGAGGTCGGCCGCCGCGTAGTCGAGCAGCAGCCGCGAGATGACCCCGATGCTGACGGGGATGCCGAACGCGAACGCGAACGTCAGCCGCTCGCGCCAGGCGCGCTTCTCGGTGAGGAGGATCCGGCGGAACTGGCCGAACCGGACCAGCATGGTGGCGAGCGCCGCCGCCAGCGCGATCTTGACCACCACCGTGGTCAGCAACGCCTGTTCGACCGAGAGGAGCCTGCCTTCCTCGGGCATGGTCAGCGGGATGAGGCGGCCTACGCCGCGACGGCCGAATCGCGCCACTATACCGGCGCCCTCGGCGACCTGTCAAACGGCGGGACGGCGGTCAAAGCACTAGAAGCAAATGACTTAGCGACCGGTCGAGCGTCGCCGCGCCCCGGCCGCGGGCCGGGTCCGCCCAGTTTCCCTCCTTGCCGTTACGCCGTCGAAACGGTATAGTCCCACGGTTGTCGTCTCTTGGGCCGATGCGCCGAGCACCGCGTGGCCGTCCTCGAGGCCGTCCCGTCGACCCACGCGGAGCGCGATTCCATGTCCCTACAGCTTCAGGAGTCGGACCCCAAGAAGGCGGTCGCGCCTCCGGACGCCGCGACGCGCACGCTGTCCGTCGCGTCGGTGGAGACCGACTTCGTCGAGGAGGTCTACGAGAAGATCGCCTCGGTGTACGACTTCACCTTCGGCCCGACGCTGCACGCGGGCCGGCTCGAGTCGATCGGGCGGCTCGGCATCTCGCCCGGCGACCGGGTGCTCGAGGTCGGGGTCGGCACCGGCATCAACGCGGTGCTCTATCCGCGCGACTGCCACGTCACCGGCATCGACCTGTCGGCGTCGATGCTCGAGAAGGCGGAGCGGCGCCTCGCCCGGCGCCGCCGGACCAACGTCCGGCTGCAGCAGATGGACGCCGAGGCGCTGACGTTCCCCGACGACTCGTTCGACATCGTCTACGCGCCGTACACCATCAGCGTCGTCTCCGATCCGATCAAGACCGTGCACGAGATGCGGCGCGTCTGCCGGCCCGGCGGCCGGTTCGTCTTCCTCAACCACTTCATGAGCAGGAGCAAGCTGGGGGCGAAGATCGAACGGTGGATCTCGCCCGTCACCGTGCATCTCGGCTTCAAGGCGGATCTCGACCTGCCCGCGTTCCTGGCCCAGGCCGGCCTCGAGCCGGTCTCGATCGAGAAGGTCAACATCCCCCGCATCTGGTCCCTCGTCACCTGCATCAAGGACGCCTGACCGCCCGCGCCCGCGGGGCGCACACGCATTGCCGGGCGGCGCGCGCCGGCCCGGCCGGGTCATCCCATGCCACGCCACGAGCGCGACTTCTTCAACGAACGCCAGGAGCTGAAGCCCGCCACCTTCACCTGCCCCCGGTGCCGGCACCGGGGGGAGTTCC
Organism: Vicinamibacterales bacterium; assembly: GCA_963666855.2. GTDB lineage: Bacteria > Acidobacteriota > Vicinamibacteria > Vicinamibacterales > UBA8438 > JAJEEA01. The sequence goes on along the minus strand of CAXXTG010000233.1, from coordinate 37,648 downwards.
AGGTGCGGTGGATCCGGCGCCTCAAGAAGGAGCGGCCGCCGCGCGGGGCCGACGCCGGGGACCGCGAGATGCACCGCAAGCTCCGCGACTACATGGTGCGGGTCGACGATATGCTGACGTGCCCCCGGTGCCGCCGCCGCTTCGAGATTCCCTCGCACCAGTCCATCGCCTTCCTGTGATGCGGAACGCCGGACCGGGCCGGCTCCCTGCTTCGGCGTCTCGATGCCGAGCCTGCCGATGATGACGCGGCATGCCGTCGCCCTCCGACCACGGTTCGTGGATTCCCCGCGTGTAGTCTCCCAGGTTCCGCCACGGGATGTTCCCCGCCGCGCCGCGTCGCTCTTCGTCGGCTGCGGTCGCTCGTTCGCATCGGGCCGTTCGGTGCTCGGCCGGGTTCGGGCCGTTCGACGCCGGCCGGACCTGGATATAATCGGACCGTCAGGATCTGATGCACGGGGGAGAGGCATTGTGACGAGCAGACGTCCCGGCTTCGGTGTGCTCTGCGTTGCGGTCGCGCTCGGCGCCGCGTGCCTCCAGCCGGCCGCGGCGGCGGCGCAGGAGCGGTACACGCGGGCGGAGGAGGACGAGTTTCACCGGGCGGCCACCCGCGCGTTGGCGCACGGCGAGTACGACGAGGCGCGGACCCTGGCCGGGGAGCGGGACGCCGCCGACCCGTCGTCGGCGGCGCTGCTCGCGCGGCTCGACGTCCTGCGCGGCGAGTACGAGGCGGCCGAGGCGCGGCTCATCCCGGTCGCGGAGGCGAACCCCGTCAGCGCGGCGGGGCTCGAGCTGGCGCTGCTGCAGCAGTACCTGGGCCGGCGCGACGAGGCGGCGGCCCGGTTCCGGGTGCTCGTCGACCGGCTGCAGCGCTCGCCGGACGCCGTCGACCTGTACCGGGCGGCCCGGGCCGCGCGGGCGCTCGGCCGTTACCGTCAGGCCAACGCGCTGTTGCGGAACGCGGCCGGCATCGCCCCCGACGACCCCGCCATCCAGACCCTGTGGGGCGACCTCTTCGGCGAGAAGTACGACCAGGCGGAGGCCTCGCAGTCCTACATCGCGGCGCTGGAGATCGACGAGGAGTGGGCGCCGGCCCTGCTGGGGATGGCCCGCGCCCTCGCCGACACCAACCCCCCGGCCGCGAGCGCCTCGGCGGGCCGGGCCGTCGAGGTCGACCCCGAATACCTGGACGCGCATCTGTTCCTCGCCCAGCGCAGCTTCGATGACCGCGACCACGAGGCGGGCCGCGCGTCGCTCGAGCGCGCCTTCGCCATCAACGACCGGAGCCTCGAGGCGCGGTCGCTGCGGGCCGCCGTCGCCTACGTCGAGGATCGGCTGGACGACTTCGAGGCGGAGGTGCAACGCGTTCTCGAGTTCAACCCGACCTACGGCGAGGTCTATCGGGTCGCCGGCAACCTCACCGCCCGCCACTACCGATTCGAGGAGGCGGCGGCCCTGGTGCGCCGGGGCCTGGCCATCGATCCGGCCAACACGCGCGCCTACGCCGAGCTGGGCATGCACCTGCTCCGCACCGGCGACGAGGCGGGGGCGCGGCTGGCCCTGGAGCGGTCGTTCGGGGAGGACCCCTACGACGTCATCACGTTCAACCTGCTGGAGATGCTCGACACCCTCGACGGGTTCGAGACGTTCGAGGAGGGCGACCTCATCGTCCGGCTCCATCCCGACGAGGCGCCGGTGCTGAAAGACTACGTGATCGAGATCGGCCAGCGGGCCCTCGACGAGCTCTCGGCCCGATACGGCATGGAGCCGGAGGTGCCGATCCTGATCGAGATGTTCCCGCAGCACGACCACTTCGCGGTGCGGACGCTGGGCCTGCCCGGCATGATCGGGGCGCTCGGGGCCTGCTTCGGCAGGGTGGTGACCCTCGACTCGCCCCGCGCGCGAAGTCCCGGCGATTTCAACTGGCAGTCGACGCTGTGGCACGAGATGGCCCACGTCATCGCCCTCCAACTGTCGAACCAGCGGGTCCCGCGGTGGCTGACCGAGGGGCTGTCGGTGTACGAGGAGAAGCGGGTGCGCGCCGACTGGGCCCGCGACCAGGACCTCGAGTTCGCGACGGACCTCAACGGGGGCGACGTGCTTTCGCTGCGCGATCTGAATTCCGGCTTCTCGCGGCCCGACAAGATATCCATCTCGTACTTCCAGGCCTCGGTGCTCGTCGAGCACATGATCGACGAGTACGGCGAGTCGACCATCTACGACCTCCTGCGGGCCTACGGGGAGGGCCTCGACACCGAGGCGGCCCTCGACCGCGTGGGGCTGAGCTTCGACACGCTGCAGGCGTCGTTCGACGCCTACCTTGATGTCCGGTTCGGCGCGTTGCGCCGGGCCATGGAGAACCCCGAGCAGCCGAACCCGGGAACCGCGGGCGCGCTCGTCCGGCGGCTGGGCGACCCGGATGGGCCGCCGAGTCCGGGGGCGCCGGGCCGGGAGCTCGAGGGCGAGCCCCGGCTCGAACGCCTGCGCGGGCTGGGCGAGGAGCATCCGGGCAGCTATCCCGTTCAGATGTCGCTGGGCCGCGCCCTGTGGGCCGACGGCGACCTCGAGGCGGCGCGGGCCGCGTTCGAGAGGGCGGCGGCGCTCGCGCCGATGGCCACCGGCGACGGCAGCGCCGACCTGCCGCTGGCCGCCATCGCCCTGGAGCAGGAGGACCGGGAACGGGCGATGGGGCGCCTCGAGGCCCACCTCGATCACGACCATCGCGCCCTCGACGCGGCCCGGCGGCTCGCCGTGCTCGCGGAGGAGGCGGGTGACGACCGGCGCCGGCGCCGCGCCTACGAGCTGATCACGGCGCTGGACCCGTTCGACGCCGAGCCCCACCAGTCGCTCGGCCGCCTCGCGATGGCCGCCGGCGACACCGCGACCGCGGTGCGCGAGTTCTCGATCGCCCTCGCGGCGGGGCCCATCGATCGGGTGTCGGCCCACGTCGATCTCGCGAACAGCCACCTCGCCGCCGGCGACATGGACGCCGCGAGGCGGCAGGTCATCGCCGCCCTCGAGATCGCCCCGACCTACGAGCGGGCCCAGGAGATGCTGCTGGATATCGTGGAGGCCGGTCTGTGACGCCGGCCGCCGTCGTGCTCGCGCTGCTGGTCGCCGGCGCGGCGCCGGCCGCCGCCCAGCCGCCCGGCGCGGTCATCACCGACATCGACGCGGCGCCGCCCACGCCCCAGCTCGACGGGCTGGAGTGGACCTTCGTGCGCATCCGCTACAGCTCGTGGGAGGAGCAGTTGCGGGCGTTCCGGGCGCGGTACTGGAGCGACCCCTGGGCCATCGACGGCCCCGCGGCCGAGCAGAACCTGTCGCGCCGGCTCGGGCGGGTCACCTCGATCCGCGTCAAGGACCCGGTGGTGCTGACCCTGAACGACGAGCGGCTGTGGGAGTACCCCTGGATCTACTTCGTCGAGCCCGGGAACCTGCGGCTGAAGCCGGACGAGGTCGAGATACTGCGGGAGTTCCTGCGGCGGGGGGGCACCGCGACCTTCGACGACTTCCACGGGCCGGTCGAGTTCGGCACGGTGCAGAAGGAGCTGCGGCGGGTGTTCCCCGACCGCGAGATCGTGAAGCTGCCGCTCGACCATCCCGTGTTCAGCGCCTTCTACCGGCTGACCGAGTACCCGCAGATCCCGGGGCTCGGGTCGTTCTTCAACGGCGTCACGTGGGAGAAGGGCGGCGTCGAGGCGGGGCTGCACGCGATCCTCGACGACGACGGCCGCGCCATGGTCCTGCTGAACTTCAACACCGACATGGGCGACGGCTGGGAGTGGTCGAACGCGGAGGACTACCCCGGCTATATCCAGTACACCGCCCAGGCCTACCGGATGATGATCAACGAGGTCGTCTATGCGCTCACGCACTGACCCGCGGCCCGGCGGCCCGCGGCGCAGCCGCGCGCACCGGGATGGACGGGGGCGCGCCGGTCGAGTGCCGCCGGGCCTTCCGCCACGAGGCGCCGGGGCGGCGCCGGTTCGGGCGCATGGCTGACGTGTCGACCGAAACGCCCGATGCCGGGCCGACCCCCGCGGCCCCGCCGGGCCTGTCCCCGGACGCCGAGGCGGCGGCGGCCGGGGCGCGGGACCTCGCGCGCGGCCGCGAGCGCATCCTCGGCGAACTGCGGCGCGTGATCGTGGGCCAGGACGAGGCCATCGACCTCGTGCTGACCGCGCTGTTCACCGGCGGGCACTGCCTGATCACGGGCGTGCCGGGGCTCGCCAAGACCCGGCTCATCAAGGCCCTCGCCGACATCCTCGACCTGCCGTTCAAGCGCATTCAGTTCACGCCGGACCTGATGCCGGCCGACATCACCGGCACCGAGATCCTCGACGAGTCGGGCGGCCGCCGCACCCTGACGTTCAGCGAGGGGCCGATCTTCGCGCAGATTATCCTCGCCGACGAGATCAACCGGACGCCGCCCAAGACGCAGGCGGCGCTGCTCGAGGCGATGCAGGAGCACCACGTCACGGTGGCGGGGCGCAGCTATCCGCTGCAGCGCCCGTTCTTCGTGCTCGCCACCCAGAACCCGATCGAGCTCGAGGGGACCTATCCGCTGCCCGAGGCGCAGCTCGACCGCTTCATGTTCAACGTGGTCATCCGCTACCTCTCCGAGGACGACGAGGTCAGCGTGGTGACCGCGACCACCGGCGACGACGAACCGCGCCTGGCGCGGGTGCTGAACGGCGACGAGATCCTCGCGGCGCAGCATCTCGTGCGGCGCGTGCCGGTGGTGGACGAGGTGGCGCGCTACGCGGTCCGCCTCGTCGACGCGTCCCGGCCCGGGCAGCCCAACGCGCCGCCCTTCGTCGAGAAGTGGGTGCGGTGGGGGGCGAGCCTGCGGGCGTCGCAGGCCCTCGTCCTCGGCGGCAAGGCGCGGGCCCTCGCGCGCGGGCGCTACCACGTCTCGGTGGACGACGTGCGGGCCCTCGCCCACCCCATCCTCCGGCACCGCATCGTCACCAGCTTCTACGCGGAGTCGGACGGCGTCGACGCCGACGCGATCGTCGACCGGCTGATCGAGACGGTGCCGGCGCCGGCGAGCGGGCTGTGAGCGCCGCCACGCCCGCCGCGGCGGCCGACCGGGGGTCGATACTCGACCCCGCGATCGTGGCCCGCATCGGGTCGATCGAGCTGATCGCCCGCGCCGTCGTCGAGGGGTTCCTCGCCGGCCTCCACCGCAGCCCCTTCAAGGGGTTCAGCGTCGAGTTCAGCGAGTTCCGCCCGTATCTGCCGGGCGACGATCCGGCCACCATCGACTGGAAGCTCGCCGCGCGCCGCGACCGCTACTACGTGAAGAAGTTCGAGGCGGAGACGAACCTCGAGGCCCACCTCCTCCTCGACGTCAGCGCCTCGATGGGCTACGCCTCCCACGCCGTCAGCAAGCTCCGGTACGGGTGTTTCGTGCTGGCCGCGCTCGCCTACCTGATGCACCGCCAGCGGGACGCGGCGGCCCTGACCCTGTTCGACCACGAGGTCGTGGACGCGCTGCCGGCGGGGGCCCGCGCCGGTCATCTGCGGCGGATTCTCGCGCGCCTGAGCCGGGTCGAGGCGGGGGCGCGGTCGGACGTGGCCATGCCCCTCCACCGGCTCGCCGCCCGCCTGCGGCGCCGCGGCCTCGTGGTGCTCGTCTCGGATCTGCTGGACGACCCCGCCGGCGTCATCGAGGGGCTGAAGCACCTGCGGTTCCGGGGATCGGACGTGCTCGTGTTCCAGGTCCTCGACCCCGCCGAGCTGACCTTCCCGTTCGAGGAGGCGGCGAGGTTCCGGGACCTGGAGTCGGCCGACGAGGTGCCGGTCGTGCCGGCGCGGGTGCGTCGGCGTTACCTGGCGGCGATCGACGCCCTCGTCGCGCGCTACCGCGACGCGCTCCGGGCCGCCGACGTCGACCATCACGTGCTGCGGACGGACCGTCCCCTGGACGCGGCCCTGCCCGCGTACCTCGCGGCGCGCGCGCGGAGGCGGTGAATGTCGTTCCTCACGCCCGCGTTCCTGCTCGGGGCCCTGGCCGCGGCCGTGCCCATCGTCCTGCACTTCCTGCGGCGCGAGCGGCTGCCGCGGGTGCCGTTCAGCGACGTGCGCCTGCTGCGGGGCGCGCGCCTCGACCAGACCCGGCGGCAGCGCCTGCGCGAGCTGCTGCTCCTGGCCCTGCGCGTGGCCGCGCTGGTGCTGCTCGCGCTGGCGTTCGCGCGTCCGTTCTTCGCGGAGCGGGGGGCGGTCGGCGAGTCCGCGACGGTGGTGCTGGTCGACACGTCCTTCAGCGTCTCCGCGCCGGGTCAGGCGGCCGAGGCGCGGGCGCTGGCCCACGCGGCCATCGACGCGGTCCCCGCCGGGCGGCTCGTGGGGGTCGCGGCGTTCGACGACGCCGCGCGGGTGCTGGCCCCGCCCGCCCTCGCGCGCGCCGGGGCGCACGCCGCCGTCGACGGGTTGTCGCCGCGTCCCCGCGCCACCCGCTACCGGGACGGGCTGGCCGCCGCCGCGGCCCTCGTCGGCGACGGGCCGGGGCGGGTGGTGGTGGTGACCGACCTGCAGGCCGGGGGCTGGGAGGCGGGGACCGGCCGCCTCGCGCCGCACGTCGAGGTGGAGACCCGCCGGGTCGCCGCGCCCGCCGGCAACCTCGCGGTCGTGGGTCTCGATTTCGAACCGTCGGGAGTGGCGGTGGGGCTGTCGCGATGGGGGGACGGCGGAGAGCGCACCCGGCTCACGATCGAGGTGGACGGCGAGGTGGTGGACGAGAGCGTCCACCGGGTGGAGGCCGGCGAATCGACGGTCAGGCGGCCCCTGGCCCTGCCCGCCTCCGGGGTGGTGACCGCCGCGGTCTCGGACCCGGCGGGCTATCCCGCCGACGATCGCCGCTACCGTCGGCTGGAGCCGGCGGACGCGGCCGGGGTGCTCCTGGTGACGGGGGAAGGGGGACCTCCCGAACTCTATCTGGAGCGGGCGCTGTCGCCCGGGGGCGGGGTCGGCCGATTCACCGTCGCCACCGCTTCGGCGGCCGAGCTGGGGGCGGCGTCCGAGTCGGGACAGGGATCGGATCCGCTGGCGGGGGCGTCGGTGGCGGTGCTGGCCGGCGCCCGCGGCCTCGGCCGCGCCGGGCGCGACCGGCTCGCGGCGTTCGTGCGCGGCGGCGGCGGGCTCCTCGCGGTCGGCGGCCCGGCCGCCGCGGCGGCGGCGCGGGCGGGCCTCCTGGGAACCGGTGCGGGCGCCGGGGCGGGTCCCGGTCCCGCCGCGACCCGCAACCACGACGAACCGGTGGCTCTCGTACCTGCGGATCGCCGTCATCCCTTGGTCCGCGCCCTCGGGGGGCTGGCCGGCCGGCTCGGCCGGTCCCGGTTCGCGGGGACGGCGGCGCTCGACGCCGCGGGCGGCGCGGTCGTCCTTTCGTTCACCGACGGCGCGCCGGCGCTGGTCGATCATGCGGCCGGCGCCGGCCGCATCCTCGTCTTCGCCGCCGACCTCCGCAACGACGGCAACGACCTGCCCCGGCGGCCGGAGTTCGTGCCGTTCGTGCACGAAATGGTCGCTTACCTGTCGGTCCGCCCGGCGCGGCCGCGCGAGTTCGTCGTCGGCGCCGCCCCCCCGGGCGCCCCGGACGCGCCGGGGCCGGCGCGGCTCCCTGGTGGGGCCGGTCCCGTCGTGCTGAACGTCGATACCCGCGAGTCGGCGTTCGCGCCGCTCACCGACGAGGCGTTCCAGGCGTCCGTCGACCGGTTCGTCCGGGAGGGGGCGGACGGGCGCGGGGAGGCGGCGCCCCGCGGGGGGGCGGCGAATCCTGAAGAGGCGGCGCAGAGTCTGTGGCGCTACTTCCTGATCGGGATGGCCCTCCTTCTCGTCGCCGAAGGGTTGCTGGCCGCTCGGACTCCATAGTCCGGAGGACCGTGCCTGCGGCTCCGCTGATCATCCAGGCACCTCCAGGCGCCCGGGCCGTGCTACGGCGCAGACGCTTCCTGGTCTGCGGCGAAGCCCCGCGTTACGCGCCCGGAGAGAGGTGGCGGATAGTCGAGTGCGTGCGCGCGGCGGGAGATCGAGGGTTGAACCATGTGCGTGCTCGGCGAGGGGCGGCCACGGCCCAGCCAAGCGGGATGTCCGTCGCGGGCTGCCGGGCCCGGCGTGGGCGGCTAGGCCCGGCGGGGTGCACGTCAGACTTGTTGAGACCCGCCTCTGCCGCCACGAGCACTTCGCCGAAGCCACCCGTTCGCACGGCAACTTGGCCCGGAAATCGCCAACCTCGCCCGGAAATGCTCGCAATCGCAAATCTGCAACTTTCCTGACGTGCACCCGGCCCGGCGCGCCCGGTTGCCGCCGTCCCGCCCCGGTGAGACAATGGGCGCCATGGCTGACGGGCCCGGGGCCGAGTTGCGCACCGCCTTGACCCGCGTCCGGCGCCGGTGGCTGGCCGCGCGGTGGCTGCACGGGCTGGCGCGCGCCGCCGGCGGCGTGGCCGCCGGCCTACTGGCGATCGTCGGGGCCGAGCTCCTCCCCGCGGCCCCGGACGCGCCGTTGCTGGCGGCGTCGGCCGCCGCGCTGGCGGCGTCGGCCGCGTTCGCCGTCCGCGCCCTGTGGCCGTTGCGCCGGCCGCCGTCCGACGAGCGGGTGGCGCGGCTCGTCGAAGAGCGGTGCCCCGAGCTGGAGGACCGGGTGGCCAGCGCCGCCGCCCTCGCCGCGGCGCGCCCCGCCGCCGGCTTCCACGAGCTGGTGGTCGCCGACGCCGCCGCGCGCCTTCACCGGACCGACCTCGCCCGCGTCGTCCCGCCGGCGCGGTTGCGGCGCGCCGGCGCGCGGGGGTTGCTGGCCCTGGCCGCGCTCGCCGCGGTCGTTTCCCTCGGGTCCACGCCCCTCGGCCGGGTCGCCCGGACGGCCTGGCTGCATGCGTCGCCCGCGGGGGCCGAACTCACGGTGGACCCCGGCGACTTCCGCCTGATGGCCGGCCAGCCCCTGCGCGTCCGCGCGCGGTTCGCCGACGGCGGCGGCGCGCCGGCCCGCACCCCCCCCGTCCTGCAGGTGTTCGACGGCATGGCCCCGCGCGGGATTCGCATGCATCCCGCCGGCGACGGGTACGTCGCGGAGTTTCCGTCGGTCACCCGCGACTTCCGCTACCGGGTCTCGGCCGCCGCGTTCACCTCTCGGGACTATTCGGTCGAGGCGCTGTCGCCGCCGCGGGTCACCCGCATCGACGTCGAGTACGACTATCCGCCGTTCACCGGCCTCCCCCCGCGCGTCGAGGAGGACGGCGGCGACCTGTTCGCCCCCGCCGGCACCACGGCCAGACTGGTCGTCCATACCGACAAGCCGGTCGTAGAGGGGGCCCTGGCGCTGTCCGACGGCCGCCGGTTGGACCTGGCCGGCGGGGTGGACGCGCGCCGCCGCGCCGCGACCCTGGTCGTCGAGGGCGACGGCCGGTACCGGGTCAGGGTCGTCGACGCCCACGGGTTGTCGAACCGGGACGCGGCCGACTACCTCGTCCGCGCCGCCGCCGACCGCCCCCCGACGGTGCGGGTGCTGCGGCCCGGCGGCGACCGCGAGGTCACCCCGCTCGAAGAGGTGACCGTCGAAGTGCGGGCCGACGACGACCACGCCGTCGAGCGTCTCGACCTCGTCTACACGGTGGTCGGCCGGGAGCAGCGGACACTGCCGTTCGAGGTCCCCGGGGAGGTTTCGGCGGTGACGGGGGCCCGCACGTTCTTCGTGGAGGACCTCGCGGTCGAGCCCGGGGACGTCATCACCTACTACGCGCGGGCGCGCGACGCGGGCCGCGCCGGGGTTTCGACCGAGGCGCGCTCCGACCTCTACTTCCTGGAGGTCCGGCCCTTCGACAACGCGTTCGAGGAGGCGCTGAGCCAGGGCGGTCTGGGGCCCCAGGCGGCCGAGATCGGCAGGCTGGTGGCGCTGCAGAAGCAGATCGTGGTGGCCACCTGGCGGCTCGACCAGACGGCGGACAGGAGCGGGGACGACGTGCTCGCGGTGGCGGAGGTGCAGCGCGGGGTGCGCGACGCGACGGCGGGCGCGGTGGCCGCGGCCGGCGCGGGGGGGCCGTCGTTCGGGCGCGACCGGCGCGGCGCGGACGGCGGGGATGGTCCCGCCGTTCAGCGCCGGGCGCTGCAGGCCGCCGTCGAGGCGATGACCGCGGCCGAGGCGGCGCTCGAGGCGCTGGACACCGCGTCGGCGCTGCCGCACGAGACCGAGGCCCTCGACCGGCTGCTGACCGCCCAGGCCGCGGTCCGCCGCCGGCAGGTCTCGATGCAGCCGAACGGCGGGGCGGGGGGCCGGCAGGCGCAGCTCGACCTCTCGCAGTTGTTCGACCGCGAGCTGCGGCGCGAGCAGGAGACGAGCTACGAGACCGGCCGGCAGCCCGGCGAGCCGGAGGCCGGCGGGGACGACGAGGCCCTCGACCGCCTGCGCGAACTCGCCCGGCGGCAGGAACGGCTCAACCGGGACCTGCGCCGGTCCCCGGAGACGGGCACGCCGGAGGAACGGCGCCGGAGGCTGGAGCGGCTGAGGCGCGAGCAGCAGGCGCTGCGGGCCGAGGCCGAGGCCCTGGCGGAGCGGCTCGGCGGCCGGCCCGGTGCGGACGGCCGGCCTGGTGCGGATGGTCGGCCCGGTGCCGACGGCCGGCCCGGCGCGGACGGCCGGCCCGGCGCGGACGGCCGGCCCGGGTCGGGAGGCACCCCGCGCGAGGAGCTGCGCCGGGCGGCGGACCAGATGCGGCGCGCCGGCGGCGGCCTGCGCCGCGAGGACGCGGAGGCCGCGCGCGAGTACGGGGACCGCGCCGCGGACGCCCTGCGGCGGCTCGCGGAGCGACTGCGCGGCGAGTCCGGAGAGCGTGCGGGGGGGCTGGCCGACCTGCAGATCGAGGCGCATGAACTCGCCGAGGCCCAGCGGCGGTTGGCCGGCGAGGCGGCCCAGGCGGCGGACGGGGAGCCCGGCTCCGGGTATCGCGGGCGGTTGGCCGGCGACCAGGACGGGCTGGCCGCGCGGGCCGAAGCGCTCGAGCGGGGGCTCTCGGCGCTGCGCGGCGCGCCCGTCGATCCGCCGGTCCCGGGGGCGTCCGAGCGCGGTCCGATGGTGGCGGAGGCCCACCGGACCCTCGTCCGGGAGCGGGTCGCCGAACGGATGCGGGCGGGCGCCGAGCGCCTGCGGAGCGGAGACGAAGGCGCCGCAGGCAGTTCGCCGCCGTCGGCGGAGGCGCAGGCCGAGGAAGCGGATCCGGCGGACGCGCTCGCGACGGTGGCGGGCCTGTTGCGGCGGGCGATGATGGACGACGAGGCGCAGCGCCGGCTGGCGGTCGAGCTGGAGACCGTCCGGCGGCTCCGGGAACGTCTGCAGGCGTCGGCGCCGGGCTCGGGACAGGAGGCGGCGGCTGAGCTGGCCGAGGATCCCGGGCTGCGGCGGGCCCTGGGAGGGGCCGACCCCGGGCTGTCCGCCGACCTCGAAAGCTGGGCGCGTCAGTGGCGCAGCCGATCCTCGCCCGGCAGGGACCCGGCGAGGCTTGACTTCGCCGACTGGACCTCGTTGCGCCGCGACCTCGTCACCGCCCTCCAGCGGTTCGAGAGGGACCGCGCGCGGGAGTTGTCGGAGCGCGCGCTCCGGGACCGCTACGCGGCGCCGGCGGACGATGCGGTGCCGGCGCGTTATCGCCGCCTCGTCGAGCAGTACTACCGGTCGCTGGCCGACCCGCGGGCGGCTCCGTGATGCGGTTCGCCGCCCTTTGGCCGTGGTGGGCGACCCTGGGGCTGGTCGCCGCCTTCGCCGCCGCCGCCGGTTGGGGTTACCTGCGGCCGCCCGCGGCCCTGTCGCGGCGGCGCCGGGCATCGTTGACCGGGCTCCGGCTCGCCGTCTTCCTGCTCATTCTCGTCCTGCTCGCCCGCCCCGTGCGGGAGGAGTCCGCGACCGCGGACCGCCCGGTGGTCGCGGTCCTGCTCGATCGGTCGCGCAGCATGGCCATCGCCGACGCGGGCGGCGCGCGCCGTCTCGATGCGGCGGCGGCGGCGATCCGCGACCACGTGATGCCGGCCCTCGCCGACGACGTGCGGGTCGATCTGTGGGGGGTCGGCGAACGGCTCGAGCCCCTGGAACTCGCGACGGTGCGGCCCGAGGCCCGCTGGAGCGACTTGACGGGCGCCCTCGCCGAAATCGAAGAGCGTTACGCCGGGCAGGATCTGGCCGGCATCGTGCTCGTGTCCGACGGGGCGGACACCGGCGCCGGCGTCCCCGACGCGCCGGCCGGACCCCCGGTGTTCACGGTGGGCGTCGGCGCGCGCGAGCCCGCGCGGGACCGCGAGGTCCTCGACGTGAGCGCGGGGCCGCCGGCGGCCGCGGGGTCGGCGATCGACCTCGCGTTCTCCACCGTCGCCCACGGGTTCGACGGCGAGCCGTTCGATGTCCGGGTGCTCGAGGACGGCCGCGTGATCCGGGTGGTGACGGTGGACCCGCCCGCGGACGGCGCCGTCGCCCGGACCGTCGTGCCGGTGTCGCCCAAGGGGGAGGGCGCGACCCTCTACACGGTCGAGATCCCCGCCGACGAGGGCGGGCTGGTGGCCGGGAACAACGCCCGCCGCGTGCTGGTGCCCCCGCGCGCCCGGCCCCGGCGCGTCCTGCTGGTCGAGGGCGGCCCGGGCTACGAGCACAGCTTCCTGAAGCGCGTCCTGCGCGGCGACCCCGGGATCGTCGTCGACGCGGTGATCGACAAGGGCCGCAACGACCTCGGCGAGCGCACGTTCTACGTCCAGGGCGCGGCGGATCGGGCCGGGGCGCTGGCCGGGGGCTATCCGGCGACGCGCGAGGCGCTGTTCCGGTACGACGCGGTCATCCTGGGGAACGTCGAGCCGGCGCGGCTGCGCCCGCGGCAGGTCGACGACACCGCCGCGTTCGTTTCCGAGCGCGGGGGCGGGCTGCTCGTCATGGGCGCCCGCTCGTTCGAGGGGCGCGGGTTCCAGGGCACGCCCCTCGAGGCCCTGCTGCCGCTGGCGCTGCGGGAGGAGGGGCGGGCGGGGGTCCTCGACGCGGGGGCGGCCGCGGGCGCGCCGCCCCGCGTCGCCCCGACCCCGGACGGGGAGCGTCATCCCATCATGCGTCTGGGCGCCCGGGTCGAGGAGACGGCGGCGGGCTGGGCGGCGATGCCCGCGCTGGGGCGCGTCGTGCCGCTGGGACCGCCCCGCCCCGGCGCCGCGGTGCTCGCGGTCGCGGCCGGCGAGGCGGCCCGGCCGGTCGTCGCGGTGCAGCGCTTCGGGCGCGGCCGCGCCATGGTCTTCGCGGGCGAGGCGTCGTGGCGGTGGCGGATGCTCGCCCCCTCGACCGACCGCACCTACGAGCGGTTCTGGCGCCAGACGGCGCGCTGGCTGGCGGGGGGCGCGCCCGACCGCGCCGCGTTGCGGGTCGACGGCGGGCGCTACGCGGGCGAGGCGCTGCGCATCGAGGTCGCGGCGGCCGACGAACGGTTCGCGCCGCTGACCGGCGCGCGCGTGCGGGTGCGGGTACGCGATCCGAACGGCGGGGAACGGGAGCATGCCGCGCCGCCCCGGCCGGGCGCCCCCGGACGCTACGCGGTGGAGATCGCGCCGCGGGGGCCGGGCGTGCATCGGGTGACGGCGGTCGTCGAGCACGACGGCGGCGTGATCGAGCCGGCCGCCGCGGCGGTGCTGGTGGGCGGGGCGGACCCGGAGCTGAGCGAGCCCCGGCGTCACGACCGCGTGCTGCGGGGGTTCGCGGAGGCCGCCGGCGGCCGGGCCTTCGATCTCGCCGGGATCGGCGGGCTCCCGGTCGCCGTCCGCGCCGGTCTCGGCCCCCCGCCCGCCCCCGTCCTCCGCGATGCCTGGGACACCGTCTGGGCGTTCCTCCTGATCGCCGGTCTGCTCTCCGCCGAATGGGGGCTGCGGCGTCGGTGGGGACTGCGATGAACGGCGTCGGGCGGCACGGTGCCGTTCTCGTTGGGATCGTGCTGGCCGTCGCGCCGCCGCCCGCGACTTCGTCGACGGTGACGCCCGGCGGGCCGGCGCCCGCGGCTTCGTCGGCCCCTGGGGCCGCGTCCGCGGCACCCCGGTCGCCCGAGTCCGCCCGACCGCCCGGGCCGATCCAGGAGCCCGCCTCGGACGCGTTGCCAGCCCCGGCCCCCGGGTCGGTTCCGGATCGGTACGTCCTCGTGATCAGCGGCGCCTCGGGCGGGGCCGCGTTCCGCGAGAAGCACGCGCAGTGGCGCACCGCCCTCGTCACCGCCCTGCGCGGCCTGCCGGGGTTCGACGAGGACCACCTGACGGTGCTGGCCGAGACCCCCGGCGCCGGCGTGGGGCGGGCGTCGCGGGCCGGCGTCCGGCGGGCGTTGGACGCCCTCGCCGGCCGCATGGTCGACGACGCCGTGCTCTACGTCGTCCTCATCGGCCACGGCTCGTTCGACGGCGTGGACGCGAAGTTCAACCTCGTCGGCCCGGACCTCGAGGCGCGCGAGTGGGACCGGTGGCTGAGGGAGCTGCCGGGGCGGCTCGTCTTCGTCAACACCGGCAGCTCGAGCTTTCCCTTCCTCCGGCGGTTGTCGGGGCCGCGTCGCACCGTCGTCACCGCGACCGAGTCCGCGGCGCAACGCTACGACACGGTGTTCCCGGAGTTCTTCATCGGCTCGCTGACCGACGACGCCGCCGACGGGGACAAGGACGGCCGCGTCTCGGTGCTCGAGGCCTTCGAGTTCGCCAGCCTCGGCGTGCGGGAGTGGTATCGGCGACGGGGGCGGCTGGCGACGGAGCGCCCGCTGATCGACGACAATGGAGACGGCCGCGGGCGGGAGGCCGGCCAGCCGGGTCCGGACGGGCCGGTCGCGGCCCGGCTCCACATCGGAGCGGGTCCGGCGGCGGCGTCCCCGGCGGCGGCCGATCCCGCGGCGGCGGCGCTGCTGGCGCGTCGGGCCGCGCTCGAGGAGGCGGTCCACGCCCTGAAGGCGGCCCGGCCGCGCCTGCCGGCGGCGGCCTATCTCGACGAGCTCGAACGCACCCTGATCGAGTTGGCGCGCGTCTCCCGGCAGATCCGGCGGCTGGGGCCGGACCCCCGGGGGGCGGCGCGGTAGAACCGTGCGGACGCCGGCGGGGTTGGTTCGGTGCCGGGCGGAGCCGGCGGCGGCGATGGGCGGGCGCGGTCTGGGCCGCGCCGCGGTGCGCGTCCCGCGAGGGGTCCGGTTGGCGCCGGGCGGATCGGAAGGCGACGATTCAAGATGCGCTGCATAACCTGCGGCACCGAGATAGCCGAGAGGGCGCTGATCTGCTTCCGATGCGGCGCCGCGACCGCCCGCCGCCGCCGGGAGCCGGCGCGGGTCGGCCGCCGGCGGCGCTGGCCGTGGATCGTGCTGGCCGTGCTCGTCGTCTTGAGCCTGTCCGGCTGGCTGTGGTTCGGCGAAGGATGGGCGGAGCGTTTCCGGGCGCCGGAACCCGCATCCTCGGGCGGACCGGGGACGACGGCGGGCGCCGCGCGGTCGTCGCCGGACCGGGAGGCGGTGCCGTAGAACGGCGCGGACTTCCTGTAGGACGGTGACGAGAATCACCTTGCCAGCCGTGTGTCAGCGCGCAAGGCCGCGGTACGCGGGGCGCGCCTGAGCGTAGTTGGCAACCTCACGTCGATCGCTGTCCGCAGGGTTGGTTGCCGAGCGGAGCCGCAGGCGACGCTCTCGGAATCGGAGAGTGCCATGGCTGAGCCGAGACTCGAGGTCAGTGATCAGCACGGCCGGCGGGTGGTCCCCGTGGACAAGGACCCCTTCACCATCGGACGGCGGATCGGGAGCGACCTGCATCTGACGAACGCCGACGTGTCGCGCGTCCACGCCGAGATCACCGCCGCCGACGGCGGCTTCCGCCTCTGCGACCGCGGGTCGCGCCACGGCGTCTTCGTGAACGGCGAGGCGGTCGCCGAGCACCGGCTCGCGCACGGCGACCGGGTCAGGCTCGGCCAACGGGAGGGGGCCGAGTTCGTCTTCCTGTCGGACGATGAGGCCCCGGCCGCCGCGACCGCGGAGCGCGCCGCCGTCGGCGAGCTGCACCAGGTCGCGGTGCTGCTGGAGGGGCTGAGGGCGTTGAGCTCCGGCAAGGTGCTCGACGACGTGCTGGCGATGGTCCTCGACTCCGCTATCTCCGTCGGCCGGGCCGAACGCGGCTTCATCATGCTGGCGGGCGACGACGACCGGCTCGAGTTCAAGCTGGGCCGCTCGCGCGACCAGGCCACGCTGCCGGGGGACACGTTCCAGACCAGCCGCAAGATACCGGAGGAGGTCTTCCGCGCCGGCCGGTCGCGCATCGAGACCGATCTGCTCGACGGCGACCTCGCCGACCAGCACGTCGGCACCGTGGCGCTCGGCATCCGCAACGTCCTGTGCGTGCCGCTCCGCCTCGTGCGCTACGTCGAGTCGGGGGACGCGGCCGCCGCGGACCGCCGCATCGGCGTGCTCTATCTCGACAGCCGCACGAGGGGCGACCTGCTGGCCCCGGAGACCGGCGCCACCCTCGACGCCCTGGCCGCCGAGGCGGCGGTGGCCATCGACAACGCGCGGCTCTACCGGGCCGCGATGGACAAGGCGCGGCTCGACCAGGAGATGGCCACGGCGGCGCAGATACAGCGGGCCCTGCTGCCCACCCGCAGCCGGACCGGCCCGTTCTTCGACGCGGCGGCCGAGATGCTGCCGTGCCTCTCGATCGGCGGCGACTTCTTCGAGTACATCGACCTGCCGGAGGGCCGGTTCGGGTTCGCGCTGGGCGACGTCTCCGGCAAGGGGCCGCCGGCCGCCCTCCTCGGGGCCCTGACGCAGGGCAGCCTGGCCGCGCAGACCGCCGTCGCGTCCGGTCCGGCCGACGCCCTGACCCGGCTCAACACCGCCCTCGTCCGGCGGGCCATCGAGGGCCGCTTCGTCACCCTGTTCTACGCCCAGCTCGGCCCCGACGGCATCCTCACCTTCTGCAACGGCGGACACAACCCGCCGTTCCTCGTCGACGCGCGGGGCGGCGTGCGCCGCCTCGAGACCGGCGGCATGCCGATGGGGCTCTTCGACGGCCTGCCGTTCGCCGAGGAGTCGGTCAGGATGGAGCCGGGCGACTTCCTGGTGTTGTTCTCCGACGGCGTGTCCGAGGCCCTCGACCCGCACGAGAACGAGTTCGAGGACGCCCGCATCCTCGAGAGCATCGCCGGCGCCCCCGCCCGCGAGGCCGCGGCCCAACTGGATCACCTGCTCTCGAGCGTCAAGACGTTCACCGCCGGCGCGCCCCAGAACGACGACGTGACGGTGCTGGTGGTCGCCTACCGGGGGCGTCCGACGCATTGATGGTTGCTGGTTGGAATTCTGGTGGAGGCGGATCGGCCGATCGCTGACCTATGACTTTGCGGGGCGTTGCGGCGGCGGTAGAGATTCGGTGGGGGCTGACATCACGGCCTGCGGCGTGATGACGGAGCCCGTTGCGGCGGCGTCTCTGTCGGCGCGCTTGAGCCAGAGGGCGCAGTGCAGTCGACGGCCGCGGCGGAATGGGACGCGTTGCGATGTCGGCGGCACACGCTATTCCATCGCGGTCGCGGGCCGGCGGCGGCCGGGAGGAGGCGCCTGAGCTACTGGCGCGTACCGTCCGTCCGTTTCGTCCTCAGGTTCAGCGGTCCGCCATCGGGACGTAGTCGCGCTGGTCCTCGCCGACGTAGATCTGCCGGGGCCGGGCGATCTTCCGGGTCTCGTCCGAGAGCAGCTCCTCCCACTGGGCGATCCAGCCGGCGGTGCGGCCGATGGCGAAGAGCACCGTGAACATCGCCGGCTCGAAGCCCATCGCCTGGTAGATGAGCCCCGAGTAGAAGTCGACGTTGGGGTAGAGCTTGCGCTCGACGAAGTAGTCGTCCTCGAGGGCGATCCGCTCGAGCTCGAGGGCGACGTCGAGGAGGGGGTTGCGGCCGGTCACCTCGAAGACCTGGTTCGCGGTGGCCTTGATGACCTTGGCGCGGGGGTCGTACGACTTGTACACCCGGTGGCCGAAGCCCATCAGCCGGCCCTCGCCGTTCTTGACGCTCTCGACGAAGGCGGGCACGTTGTCGACGCTGCCGATCTTCGTCAGCATGCGCAGGACCGCCTCGTTGGCCCCGCCGTGGAGGGGGCCGTAGAGGGCCGCCGCGGCGCCGGCCATCGCCGCGTAGGGATCGGCGTGCGAGCTGCCGATGCCGCGCATCGCGCTCGTGCTGCAGTTCTGCTCGTGGTCGGCGTGCAGGATGAACAGCACGTCGAGGGCCCGCTCGAGCACGGGGTCGGGCCGGTAGACCGCTTCGGTCCGCTTGAAGAGCTGGCTCAGGAAGTTGCCGGTGTAGCTGAGTTCGCTGTCCGGATAGACGTACGGCTTGCCCACGCTGTGCCGGTAGGCGTAGGCGGCGATGCTCGGCACCTTCGCGATCAACCGGATCGTCTGCAGCCGCCGCGATTCGGGGTCGTCGATGTTCTTGGCGAGGGGGTAGAACGTCGACAGGGCGCCGACGGTGCTCAGGAAGATGCCCATGGGGTGGGCGTCGTAGCGGAAGCCCTCGACGAACTTCTTGATGTTCTCGTGCAGCATCACGTGCTGCGACATCTCGCCCCGCCAGTCCGCGAGCTGGCTCTCGGTGGGCAGTTCGCCGTGCACGAGCAGATAGGCGGTCTCGACGAAGGTGCTCCGCTCCGCGATCTGCTCGATCGGATAGCCCCGGTACCGCAGGATGCCCTTCTCCCCGTCGATGAACGTGACCGCGCTCCGGCACGAGGCGGTGTTCAGGAACGCGGGGTCGTAGGCCATCATCCCGAAGTCGTCCGGGTCGACCTTGATCTGCCGCAGATCCAGGGCGCGGATGGTGTCGTCGACCACCGGGATCTCGTACTGCTTGCCGGTGCGGTTGTCGGTAATCGTCAGCGTGTCAGCCATGTCTGTTCGGGTCGTTGCTGCGGTCGGTCGATTCGGATCGGGCCTCTCGGCGGGCGCCGGAACGCGCCGCCGCCCGGGGTGCCGCCGCGGCGCCGAGGGCGGCCGTGGGTCGCCGGGGCGGCGGATCGGGCGATAAGGGCCGGCGCCGACGGCGGCGGGCGTCACCGCCGTCAGGGCTGCTGCTCCGGGTCGTCGCCCCCGTCCGCCACGGCGGCGTCCTCTCCGGGGATGCGATACCGGCCGTCCACCCAGTTCCGGAGGTCCAGCAGCTTGCAGCGCTCGCTGCAGAACGGCGCCCATTCGGGGACGGAGGCCCGTTCCCGGCAGTAGACGCAGACCGTCCGGCCCATTTCTCCAGTTCCGCGATACCCTGCGGCGACGGCCCCGCCGCCGAGCCCGCACAATTCTAGTGCCGGAGTCCCGGCCCGCGCCACACAAATCCTGACCGCGGCGGCGTGAGGGCCGAGGGCGGAGTCGAGCCGGGTGGCGGGCAGCAGGGCGGCCAACACGGGGCGCGGTCAGCCCGCGCCCCGCAGGACGGCGCCGGCGATCCCGCCCGCCAGCACCAGCCAGGTGGAGTTGAGGCGGGTGGCGAACAGCAGGACCGCCGCGGCCGCCGCGAGCGCCACCGTGGCGGGGTCGACGATCGTCGAGCGGAGGAGGTTCCACGTGACCGCCGCCATCAGCCCGAGCGACGCGACGACGACGCCGTCGAGGACGGCGCTGGTGACGGCGGAGGCGCGCAGGCGCGGGATGAGCGGCTGCGAGCAGGCCACGAAGAGGAACCCCGGCGCGAAGATGCCGAGGGTGGCGAGCAGGGCGCCGCTCCACCCGTGCAGGACGTAGCCGATGAACGTGGCGGTGGTGAAGACCGGCCCCGGCGTGACCTGGCCGATGGTGACGGCGTCGATCAACTGGGCGTCGCTCAGCCAGCCCCAGCGGTCGACGAGGTCCGCCCGGAGGAAGGCGAGCAGGACGTAGCCGCTGCCGAACAGGACCGACCCCACCTTCAGGAAGAACAGGGCCAGGCGCGTGAGGGTCACCGGGGCGGCGGGGCCGGCGCCGGCGGCCAGCGCCGCCGTCCCGGACAGGAGCGCCCCGGCGAGGGCGGCGATGCCGGGGCGGCCCAGCCGCGCCCCCGCCATGACGAGGCCGCCCAGGGCGAGGATCCCCAGCTCGTTCCAGCCCCGCAGGGCGAGGCCCGCCGCGGCGACGCCGAGCGCCAGGGTCAGGGGGCCCTTGACCGCGGCCGTCCCGAGCTTCCACAGGGCCTGGCCGACGATGGCGATGATGACCGGCCCCACCCCGTACATCACCCACCCGAGCTGCGGGGCGTCGCCGAAGCGGACGTAGGTCCAGGCGAGGGCCCCCACGATGAACGTCGCGGGCAGGATGAAGCAGGCGCCGGCCACGAGCAGCCCCGCCCCGCCGCCGCGCCGGTACCCGAGGTGGATGGCCATCTCGGTCGAGTTCGGCCCGGGGATGAGGTGGGTCGCGGCGAGCAGGTCGAGGAAGTCCGCGTCGGTCAGCCAGCGCCGCCGGTCGACGACCTCCTCCCGCATCATCGCGATGTGGGCGGCGGGGCCGCCGAACGCGGTCGCCCCGAGGCGCAGGAACAGGCCGGCGAGCTCGCGCAGGGCGGTCACGGCTCGATCTGCCGGGGATCGATGATGCGGGTGTTCACGATGCCGAGCTCGACCCGCCGGTTCCTGGCGTGGGCCTCGTCGCTGTCGCCGGTGTCGACCGGGTAGGCTTTGCCCAGGCCCTCCACGGTGAACCGTTCGCTCGCGAGGCCCGCCCCGATCAGGAAGTCGGCGACGGCCCGGGCGCGCCGCTCCGACAGCCGCTGGTTGTACTCGTCGCTGCCGCGGGCGTCGGTGTGCCCGGTGATGGTGATGGCGAAGTCCTCCGAGGTGAACAGGATGCCGGCGATCAGGGCGAGGGTCTCGCGGCTCTGCGGCCGCAGCTCCGCGCGGTCGAAGTCGAATTTCAGCGAGCCCTCGTCGAGGTTCATCACCAGCCCGAGCGCCGTGCGCCGGGTCTCGGCGATCCGGCCCAGGGCGTCGTTCAGGCGGTTCATCTCCGCCTCGGCGGCCCGGCGGGCGGCCTCGGCCTCCTCCCGCGCCCGGCGGGCCTCCGCCTGGGCCTGGATCGACGTGGCTTCGGCGTCGGCGGCCCGCTCGATGGCGGTCTCGGCCCGCTCGTCTGCGTCGTCGGCCCGCTCGCGCGCCGTCTCGGCGTTCGTCTCGGCCGCTTCCTGCGCCGCCCGCGCCTCCTGGGCGGACCGTTCCGCCCGGTCGGCCCGGTCCGACTGCTCGCGGGCGTCCTCGGCCGCGCGCCGCTCGGCGACCTGCAGGTCGGAGATGCGGTCGTTCAGCCCGCCGACGTGGTCCAGCAACCAGCTCGCCAGCAGCCCGACGCCGCCGGCGGCGGCCATGGCGAGGACGATGGTCGGCCATCGCGTTCGGGCGGGCGGTTTCCGGCGGGATCCGGGCGTGCGCTGTGCAGAGGTCTTGGCCATGGTCGCCCTCGCTGTCCGGTCGCCTTCATTTTCGCGCAGCGGGGCGGGAAATCAAGGGCCGACCGTTCGACCAAGCGGTCGCGTCGGAAGCGCCGTCGACGCGAAACGCCTGCGGCGGCGCGATTTGCCGGTTATCGTCGCACGCTCCACCGGCGCGAAACGCCTGCGGCGGCGCGACTTGCCGGTATCGTCGCACGCGCCGCCGGCGCGGGGATCCCGCGGCGCTAGTGTCTACAGCTCGCGCACTTGGCGGTGGCCGAGCAGGAACAGGGCCGCCACCACCGACAGCAGGCACCCGTTGACGGCGATGACCGCGGGTGCCGAGTGCTGCGCGATGAGGGCCCCGCTCACCAGGCTGCCGAGCGGCATCCCCCCGCGGAACGCCACCAGGTAGATGCTGATGACGCGGCCGCGCAGCTCGTCGGGGACGGTGAGCTGCACCAGCGAGTTGGTCAGCGAGAAGATCATCAGCAGGGCGGCGCCGCCGAGGAACAGCAGCACGAAGCTGGCGCCGCCGATCGGCAGCAGGGCGAACGCGGCGACGATGCCGCCGAAGACGATCTGGGTCAGCAGGAGCGCCCGGCCCATGTGGTCGAACCGGCCCAGCCAGGCGACGACGAGGGCGCCGACCACCGCGCCGGCCCCGAACGTCGTCATCATGCGGCTGAGCAGCAGGACGTCGTCTTCGGCGAACACCGGCAGGAAGGCCCGGATGGGCAGGGCCAGCGAGGTCGTCGCGAACGCCAGCGCGGTCAGCCCGAGGAGGGCGCGGCTCCGCCGCACGTAGCGCAGGCCGCCCCCCAGCTCGGTCAGGATCCGCTGGCGCGTGGCCGGGGCCGGCGGCGGGACCCGCATCAGCCCGAGCACGACGATGACCACCAGGAACGACAGGCTGTTGAGGCCGAAGCAGGCGGCCATGCCCAGCCCCACCATGACCACCCCGCCGATGGCGGGCCCGATCATCTGCGCCAGGTTGAACTGTATCGAGTTGAGGGCGACGGCGTTCGGCAGATGCCGCCGGGGCACGAGGGACGGGACCAGCGACTGGAAGGCGGGTCCGCCGAAGGCCTGGGCGAGGCCGGCCACGAACGACAGCGCGAGGATGTGCCACACCTGCACGACGTCGAAGAAGACCAGCGCGGTCAGGGCGACGGCGCTGGCCATCTGCAGGCCCTGGGAGCCCATCAGGAGGTGCCGGCGGTCGTAGCGGTCGGCGACGACGCCGCCGATCAGCGTGAAGAGCAGCAGCGGCAGCTCGGCGAGGAACGTGTCGAGCCCGAGGAAGAAGGCGGAGCCGGTCAGGCTCAGAATCAGCCACTGCTGCGCGATGCGCTGCACCCAGGTTCCGATGGCCGACGTGAACGCGGCCAGCCACATGTTCCGGAACCGGGCGAACGTGAACGCCGCGATCAGCCGCAGCAACAGCGCTGAACCGGTCGGCGGCGCGGAGGCGGGGTCGGGACGGGGTGCGTCGCGGGGGGCGTCGGCTACCGGTTCGGCCACTGAATGTAGAGTCCTTCGCCCAGGAAGATGATGCTCGTCCACAGGCCCGTGGCGAGACGGAAGAACAGGACCGGGCCGAGGGCGGCGACGGGGAGCAGCAGGCCGAGCTGCTGCGACGCCGTCAGTGCCGTGAACGCGTTGATGATCAGATAGCCGGCGGCGGGGGGGATGCCGGACAGCCCGAGGTTGATGTAGATGACCCCGAACCACTGTCCGGGCTCGCGTTCGAAGCGCTCGCCGCACGCCTGGCAGTGGTCGTGGATGCGGAACCGCGTCCGGAAGAGCCGCCCGTGCCCGCAGCACGGGCACCGCAGCTTCGCGCCGCGGCCGAGGATGTCGAGGATCTCGAAGAACAACCTGCGTCCCGCCTTGTCACGGGCATAGTAACACCGTCCGCGCCGCCCGGCGGCGGGCCTCCGCCGCGGGGGCGTTCGCACTGCTCGACGCGTGGGCGTACCGCTACCGTCCGCGCCGCCCGGAGGCGGGCCTCCGCCGCGGGAGCTCCGCGTCAGCGGCGTTCCCGCCGCGGCCGCGGCTCGATCGGCCGCGCCGCGACGAGCGGGGCGTTGAGGAAGTCGACGAACGGTGCCAGCGTCTCGAACCGCCGCAGCAGCGTGCGGTAGAACCGGGGGCCGAGGGCGATGTCCGGATCGCGCTCCTCGCCGCCGGCCAGGAGCTGCTTCAGCTTCAGGTACTCGGCCAGCTCGTGGTCCGCGGGGAAGCCGCGGGGCATCCGCTGCAGCCTCTGGCCGTGCACGCCTCCCAGGCGCCGGAGCCCCGGCGACTCCGCGAGGCGGCGGAAGCGGCCGGGGTCGGCCGCGATGTGCCGGCGGATGCCGTTCAACCGGGGCGTGGCGGGGGCGTACAGGCCGGCGCCGATCCACAACTGGCCGGGCGCGAAGTGGAAGTACAGGGCCGCGCTCTCGTTCTTCGGCAGGGTCCGGTGCGTGAACGCGGCCGCTGCGTGGGTCTTGTACGGCGTCTTGTCGGGAGAGAACCGCGTGTCGCGGTAGATGCGGTACATCGACCGGGGCAGGGCCGCGAGGTCCGGGGCGATGCGCGGGAAATCCTGCGAGAGCCGCTCGATGATGGCCAGCATCGGGGCGCGGACGTGGGCCTCGTAGTCGGCCTTGTGCGCCTTGAACCACTCCCGGTCGTTGTTCCGCTTCAGGGCATCGAGGAAGGCGACGGTGTCCTCCGTGAACCGGAGGTCGGCGGTGCTCATCGGCGCGGAAGTATAGCAGCGGCGGGGGCGGCGTCCCCACTCGTTCGCGGAGGAGAGATGGTTGGAGGAATTGGGCGCCCCGGCGGGGCCGCGCGGACGGCGATGGGCCGGACTCGGGGCGGCGGGCGGTCCTACGACGGGCCTCCGGAGCCGGAGTCCGGGCCGGCCCACTTGACGGTCGGGGCGAGCGACCAGTCGAAGGCGGCGAGCCGGTCCCGGCCGAGACGGTCCACCTCCTCGCGCACGCGCGCCGCGCCGGCGATGAGGTCGGCCACGTCGACGCCCTGGCAGACCGGCGCGAACGGACGCAGGCGGTCCGTACCCCGCGCCAGCATGACCGTCGCCCCGTGGTGGTTGCCGCGCTGAAGCTGGTACAGGGCGACCCCGACCTGCAGGATGCCCTGGTAGAGGCGGCGGACCGGCCGGGTCTCCGCCCGCCACAGGTCCTCCAGCGTCTCGTGCTGGTCGAAGAACTCGCCGGCGTTGAACTGCTCGATTCCGCGCCGCAGCAGCGGCGGAGCGGGCTCGCGGCACGGGTGGGCCATGACACGGAATTATAGAGGCGCCGGGGTTCCGGCCGGGCAGGGTTGGCCGGGCCGCATTCCCGTACGGCGGTCATGGCCGGGGCGATCCCCCGGCGCCCGCCCCGCCTTCGATGAAGATGGTAGGTTAGACGGGTTCCGCCTTCCCGCACGGAGGTCATGGCCGCGGTCGATCCCCCGTCCGTCCCGCCGTCGATATCGGTGATCGTCCCCGTGCTGCACGACGCGGCGCAGCTCGCGGGGCTGCTGCGGAGGTTGCCGGCCCGGCCCGGGTGCGAGGTCATCGTGGCCAACGGCGACGCCGGGGACGCCGCGGTGGGGGCGGTCCGCGAGGCGCATCCGGAGGTCGTCTGGGTCGAGAGCCCGCCGGGGCGGGGACGGCAACTGAACGCCGGCGCGGCGGGGGCGGCGGGGGCTTGGCTGCTGTTCCTGCACGCGGACGCGCGGCCGGACCCGGGCTGGGCCGACGAGATCGCGCGGGCGGCGGCGGCCGGGGCGGTCGGGGGCTGCTTCAGGCTGCGCATCGACTCGCGCCGCTGGCAGGCGCGGGTGATCGAGGCGGGGGTCCGCTGGCGGGTCCGACGGCTGGGGGTCGCGTACGGCGATCAGGGCATCTTCGTGCGGCGCGACCTGTTCCGCCGGCTCGGGGGCTACCGGCCGATGCCGGTGATGGAGGACGCCGACCTCGTGAGGCGGATCCGCGCCCGGGGGCGGTTCCGGCTTTCGCGGGTCGGGGTCGCGGTGTCGGCGCGGCGCTGGGAGCGGGACGGCTGGTGGCGGCGCACCGCCGCCAACCTCCGCATTCTGGCCCTGTATCTCGCCGGCCGCTCCCCCGACCGCCTGGCCGGGTTGTACCCCGCGTGGCGCGACCCCGGCGAAGACGGGCGTTGACAAGCCCGCCGCGCACGGGCGAACATGACTCGATGCCCGTGGCGGCGTCCGCCTCGTACGCAGACCGCGGGTCTGCGCGCGCGGCCCCGGCCGCGGGCGGCAGGTTACCGAGGCGCGGTGACGCGTCGTCACCCGACTGGAGCACGACATGTTGATCAAGCAGGCGCCGGACGTCCGATCGTCCGAGATTACCTCCGAGCACGCGTACCGCAACCGCCGCGAGTTCATCCGCACCGCGACCGCGGCGGCGGCCGGGGCGGCGGCGGCCGGGAGCGGGCTCGGCCGCGGGGCGGCGCGGCCTCGCGCGCAGGAGCCCATCCCCGACCTGCTGAAGTCCCCGTACAGCACCGACGAGCCCCTGAACTCGTTCGAGGACATCACGACCTACAACAACTTCTACGAGTTCGGGCTCGACAAGGGCGACCCGGCCCGCTACGCGCACGCCATGACCATCGACCCCTGGTCGGTCCGGGTCGAGGGGGAGATGAACAAGCCCGACGGCGACGTGCCCCTCGAGACGCTCGTGGGTCCGCACGCGCTCGAGGAGCGCATCTACCGGCTGCGCTGCGTCGAGGCGTGGTCGATGGTGGTCCCGTGGGTGGGGTTCCCCCTCGGCGACCTCATCAAGCGGTTCGAGCCGACCTCGAGGGCCAAGTACGTCCGGTTCGAGACCCTCTACCGTCCGTCGGAGATGCGCGGCCAGCGCGGGCGCTCGCTCGACTGGCCCTACGTCGAGGGGCTGCGGATGGACGAGGCGATGCACCCCCTGACGATCCTCGCGGTCGGGGTCTACGGGAAGACCCTGCTGAACCAGCAGGGCGCGCCGCTGCGGCTGGTCGTGCCCTGGAAGTACGGCTTCAAGAGCATCAAGTCGATCGTCCGGATCCAGTTCGTCGAGGACCAGCCGCGGAACTCCTGGAACGTGGCGATCCCCAACGAGTACGGCTTCTACTCGAATGTGAACCCCGAGGTGAACCACCCGCGGTGGAGCCAGGCGAGCGAGCGCCGGATCGGCAGCTTCTTCCGCATCCGGACCCAGATGTTCAACGGCTACGCCGACCAGGTGGCGGGCCTCTACGACGGGATGGACCTGCGGCGTTACTACTAGGAACCTGCGCCCCCGAACCGGTGCGGACTCCGGGAGGGTTGGTTGGGCGCCGGGCGGAGCCGCGGGCGACGATTGGCGGGCTGGAGCGGGATGTCGGTACGCCGCGTCAAGCCGTGGGTGTTCGCCGCGTGCCTGATCCCCCTGGGGATGCTCGTCTGGCGCGCGTTCACCGGCGACCTGTCCGCCAACCCCATCGAGTTCATCACCCACCGCACCGGCGACTGGACCCTGCGGTTCCTGCTGATCGCGCTCGCCGTGACGCCCGCGCGGCGGCTCTTCGGGTGGTCGTGGGCGGCCGGCTTCCGCCGCATGTTCGGGCTGTTCGCGTTCTTCTACGCGCTGCTGCACTTCGGCACCTACCTGGTGCTCGACTTCTTCTTCGCGTTCGACCTGATCCTCGACGACATCGTGGAGCGCCGCTACGTGACGGCGGGGTTCGCGGGGTTCCTCATGCTCGTGCCCCTCGCGCTCACCTCGACGAACGCGATGATCCGGCGCCTGGGGGGGGAGCGGTGGCGGCGGCTGCACCGGCTGGCCTACGCCGCCGCCGTCGCCGGGGTCGTGCACTACCTGTGGCTGGTCAGGATCGACGTCCGGCCGCCGCTCGTCTACGCGGCGGTGCTGGCCCTGCTGCTCGGCGTGCGCCTGTGGTTCCGGCTCCGTCCCCGGCTGTCCGCGGCGGACGCCGGCGGCGGGGCGGTGCGGCCGCGCGCCGCCTCGTAGTCCTTCAATCGCGGCCCTGCGGATCCGCGACCCCCCCGGCGCCCGCGCCGTTCCGCCGCACCGCGTGGAATCGCGGCCGCCCGTCGCGCGCGCCCCGAGACGGCCGGCGCGGCCCGTCGGCGCGGGTTCCGGGTCCGCTTGCGGTCGTCAGAAGATCTGACGCGCCCGCTCTTGCCGGTGGGCGGCGAGGGTGAGGCGCGGCTCGGGCTCGTCGAGTCCTTCGATCTGCGAGGTCACGTACCGGCCCACGGCGGGGCCGTGCTTGAAGCCGTGACCGGACCCGGCGCCGACGAGCCAGACGTTGGCGATGTCCGGGTGTCGGTCGATCAGGAAGTCGCCGTTCCAACTGTTCGAGTAGGCGCAGACCCGCGCGTCGAGCAGGGGGGCGTCGCGCAGGGCGGGGATGCGCCGGGCCAGGATCATGCGGGCGATCTGGAGGCCCCCCTCCGAGAAGGTCCGATCGTCGCGGGTGGTCGGGTCGAAGTCCGCGCCGTGGTGGTCGAGGCCGATCTTGAACCCCCGGCCCTCGATGTCGGGGAGTCCGTAGACCCCGCCCGCGGGGTCGATCCACGCCGGCATGGACGGGGCCGCGAACCGCCGGTCGCCGGGGTCCGGTCCGAAGAAGAAGACCTCCTGGCGGGTGGGGTGGATCCGCTCGCCGAGGAGGCCGGGGAACAGTTGGGGGAGCCAGGGGCCGCACGCGAAGACGAAGCTGTCGGCCGCGATGTGGTCGCCGGTGCTCGTCTGCAGCGACTCGAGGCGCCCGGTGTTCGCGGGCGGGGGCAGGACCCGCGCGATCAGGTAGTCGACGCTCCGCTTGACGGCTTGGCGGACGACGCCCTGCACCGCCCGGCGCGCGAGGATGACCCCGGCGGTCGGCTCGAGCAGGCCGCGGGTGACGGGGCCCAGCGCGAACTGCGGATATCGGCGCTCCATCTCGGCGCGGTCGAGGCTCTCGAACGGGACGTGCAGCTTCGCCAGGTTCCCGGCCGTGTCGTCGAGGGCGGTGTCGTTCGCGCGGGCCATCCACAGCACGCCGGTGCGCACGAACAGGTCCTCGCGCCAGTCGCGCAGGAGTTCCTGCCACGCGTGGGCCGAGTACTCGGCCCAGCGCGAGTAGAGCGCGTGCCTGCCGTAGCCGAAGCGGATGAGGCGCGACTCCCCGCTCGAGCTCGACCGCGTGTTGCCCGCCCCGAAGGCGTCGACCAGCACCACGGAGCGGCCGGTGCTGCGGAGCTGCAGGGCGGTCCAGGCGCCGAACACGCCGGCGCCGATCACGGCGATGTCGGCCGAGTGTCGCGTTTCCATGCGGGTGATCGGGATTCGAGGATCAGCGGTCGGCGGCCGCGCGCGGCGGAACCGTCGGTCGGGGCGTGCGCCGAACCCCTAAAATATCACTGATGCCGTCCGGTTGTATCGAGATCTACCCCGACGCGCTCCACCTGCCCGCGGTGCTGACGCCCGACGAGCAGCGCCGGCTCGCCGCGCGGTGCCTGGCCATCGGCCGCGGACCGGCCGGCTGGTACGTCCCGCGCGTGCGGGGCGGGGGCCTGATGCGGGTGCGGATGGTCTGCCTGGGCCGGCACTGGAACGCCCGCACCTACCGCTACGAGGGCGTGCGCAGCGACCACGACGGCCGGCCCGCCCCGCCCCTGCCCGCCGACCTGGCGGCGCTGGCGTCGCGGGTGGCGGCCGCCGCCGGCATGCGCCTCGCCCCCGACGTCTGCATCCTCAACTACTACGAGGCGGGGGGGCGGATGGGGCTGCATCAGGACAAGGACGAGCGCCCCGAGACGCTCGACGCGGGGGTGCCGATCGTGTCGCTGTCCGTCGGCGACACCGCGAAGTTCGTCATGGGCGGGTTCACGCGCAAGGCCCCGACGGCCGCGGTGCGGCTGGCGTCGGGAGACGGCTTCGTGTTCGGCGGCCGCAGCCGGCTGCGGTACCACGGCGTGACGTCGATCCTCCCGGGCACCGGCCCCGCCGGGTACGGCTTCGCGGGGCGGTTCAACCTCACGTTCCGCCGGGGCGCGGCCTGACCGGCTGGGGGCATCACCGTCACGGTAGGCGGCGGGGACGGCGACGATGTTTCACCCGCCCCCGTCCGCCGGCGCGCCGGGGGCGTCACCGTCACGGTAGGCGGCGGGGACGGCTCGACCCCACGTTCCGTCGGGGCGCGGCCCGACCGCCCCCGGCGGCGGGACGGCGCGGGGGCCGGGCGGGGGCGCGCCAATCAGCGCGCCACATGCCCGTTCAACCCGCCGATGCGCCATCCCGCGGCAAGTTGCGGGGCTCCGCCGCCGGTTCAGGCTAGGGTACGGTTACACGTCGATGCATGCCCGCCCCGCGGCGCCGGGCCGCCGGGGGCATGCGGGCGGACGGTCGGGGCGCCGAGCACGGCATCGCCGCCCGTCCGCAGGAGCTGAAGATGCACAAGCCGATCAAGTACGCCGAGAAGGGTTTGACGCTGGCCGCCGACGCCGGCTTCCGGGTGTTCGATTTCCTCAACCGGTTCAACCAGCGGCCGTCGTTCACGCCGGCCTGGGCCGACAAGCCGCTGCTGAAGTCGCACGAGAAGGTGAAGCCGCCCCTGGGGTGGCCCCGCGAGACCGACTCGCTCTGCCCGAAGTGCGTCCGCGAGGCGCGGCAGGAGATTCTCGACGGCAAGAAGGACTACCGCGTCCTGCTGAACGAGAAGGTCGGCGAGATCAAGGCGACCATCATCGAGCGCGACGGCAAGATCATGATGGTGAAGGACTGCCCGATCCATGGCCGCTTCGAAGACGTGATGGCCATCGACACCGAGTTCTTCAAGCACCTCGAGGAGTCGTTCCCGGGCAGCGACATGCGGGCCCACAACGATGAGAAGCTGCACAACCACGGCAGCAGCACCATCAAGTACGGCCGCGGCTCGGTCCTCACCATCGACCTCACGAACCGCTGCAACATGATGTGCGACCCGTGCTTCATGGACGCGAACCAGGTCGGGTTCGTGCACGAGCTGGGGTGGGACGACATCAAGACCCTGCTCGACAACGCCATCTCCATCAAGCCGAAGCGGCAGATGTCGGTGCAGTTCTCGGGCGGCGAGCCCACCATCTCGCCGTACTTCCTCGACGCGGTGCGCTACGCCCGCAAGGTCGGCTACAACAGCGTGCAGGCGGCCACCAACGGCATCGAGTTCGCGAAGAGCGCCGACTTCGCCCAGGCCGCGGCCGACGCCGGCCTGCGCTACGCCTACCTGCAGTTCGACGGCATCGGCAACGCCGCCAACTCGCACCGGCTCGTCGGCAACCTCTTCGACGTGAAGCTGCGGGCCATCGAGAACCTGCACAACGCCGGCGTCGACATCGTCCCCGTCATCACCATCCTCAACGGCATCAACAACGAGCAGGTCGGCCGGGTCGTCCAGTTCGCCCTCGACAACCCGAAGAAGATCAACTTCCTGTCGTTCCAGCCGGTGTCGTTCACGGGGCGGGACGAGGAGATCACCGACGAGCGGCGGCACGCCCAGCGCTACACCCTGTCGCACCTCGCCCACGACGTGAAGGACCAGACCGGCATCGGCGAGCCCGTCCGCGACTGGTTCCCCATCTCGTTCATGGGCACGTTCACCGACTCGGCCGACTACGTCCACGGCCCGCAGGCCGACTGGGGCCAGCTCAACTGCGGCTGCCATCCCAACTGCGGCGTCGGCATGGCGGTGATGATCGACAAGGAGACCAAGGAGTCGGTGCCGGTCACCGCGTTCCTGAAGGCGGAGCGGCTGGCCAAGGACCTCGGCCGGGTCAACGATGGCGGGCGCGGCCGCCGGACCTCGGTCCTCGGCATGGCCCTCGCCCTGATGCGGAACTACGACCCCTTCAAGGCGCCCACCCACTTCAAGCTGTGGGACCTGCTGCAGAAGTTCGACAAGACGTTCGGCGCGTCCAAGAAGGACTACGGCAAGGTGACCGGCGACCGCTCGCGGGCCGACATCGCCAAGCGGCGGTCCGACCGCTGGAACTTCCTGTTCATCGCCGGCATGTGGTTCCAGGACCTCTTCAACTACGACTTCCGCCGCACCGAGCGGTGCATCATCCCCTACGCCACCCAGGAGGGGGAGATCTCGTTCTGCGCCTACAACACCGGCGTCGGCTGGCGGAACATCATCGAGAAGATGCACATGACCGCCACCCTCACCAAGTGGTACGACGAGCACGGCCGCCACGAGATCTTCGCCGGCGAGGGTCTCAAGAAGGCCCGGCAGGGCGAGCCGGTCGGCGTGAGCTAGACGGAGCGCCCCCCGGTCGGCCCGGGGGGCGGCCATCCCGCAGTCTTGCCTGCTACTGACCCCGCTCCGCGGCCGGCCGTGCGTCCAGGCGCGGCATGGCGCATCGTCCTGGTGCTGGCGGTCCTCGTGGCGGTCCGGGTTGCGCTGCCGGCCGCTGCCCTCGCGGCGCCGCAGGACCCCGACTCGCAGGTGCAGGCCGAGCCGCAAGTGGACGCACTGGTCGAGGAGCTCGGCCGCGCGCTCGGGATGACGCCGGCCGAGGTCGAGGCGCTGGGCCTGTCGCGCGCGGAGATGGAGGGCCTGCTCGCCGGGTTCACGGAGGAGACGGTGGTGGTCGGCACGCGCGCGCGGCCGCGCAGCGCCACCGCGTCGGCGGTCCCGGTGGACGTGCTGTCGGCCACGGACCTGGTCCGGCAGGGGGCGGGCGACCTGAAGGAGCAGCTCCGCACGGTCGTCCCCTCGTTCAATACCAATACCCAGCCGATCCAGGGCGCCTCGACGGTGGTGCGCCCCGCCATGCTCCGCAACCTGGCGCCCGACCACACGCTGGTCCTCGTCAACGGCAAGCGCCGCCACCGCTCCTCGGTCCTCGAGTGGCACGGCGGCAACGGCGTGGCCTACGGCTCGCAGGGTCCGGACATCTCCGTCATTCCGTCGATCGCCCTGCGCCAGGTCGAGGTGCTGCGCGACGGCGCGGCGGCCCAGTACGGCTCGGACGCGATCGCCGGGGTGATGAACTTCCAGCTCAAGGACGCCGCGTCGGGCGGCGCCGTCGAGCTCAACAGCGGGATGTACGGCGCGGGCGACGGGGAAGGCTTCCAGGTGGCCGGCAACGTCGGCCTGCCGCTCGGCGCGGCCGGGTTCGCCAACCTCAGCCTGGAGTACGGCAGCGCGAATCCGACGGACAGGACCGCCCCGCGCAACGACGCGCTGGCGCTCATCGCGGCCGGCAACATGCACGTCCGCTCCGAGCACCCGCAACGCTGGGGCGACCCGGACATCGACGACGATCTGAAGGTGTTCGGCAACTTCGGCTACGCGCTGCCGACCGGCGTTGAGCTCTACGCCCACACGAACTACGCCAGCAAGACGGTGACCCAGAGCTTCTTCTTCCGGAACCCGAACACCCGGCTCGGCGTCTTCAGCATCGACAGCGGCCGCACGCTGCTCGTCGGCGACGCGCTGGCGGCGGCCGGCCGCGGCTCGGCCAACTGCCCGGCGGTGGCCGTGACCGACCACGTGCCCGACCCGGTCGCGCTGCAGCAGGTGTTCGGACGACCCGAACTGCTTCTCGTTCCAGGAGGTCTTCCCCGGCGGCTTCACGCCGCAGATGGGCGGGACGGCGACGGACGCGTCGCTCGTCGGCGGCGTCCGCGGCCTGACTTCCGGCGGCTTCAACTGGGACGTGAGCGGCTCGCTCGGCATGCACTGGACCGACCTGTTCATCTACGCAACACCGTCAACGCGTCGCTCGGCCCGATGCCTCGCCCGACCTCGTTCGATGTCGGCACCAACCGCCAGCGGGACGACCAACCTCCACTTCGACGTGTCGTACGCCGTCACCGAGATGGTCAACATCGCCGCCGGCGCCGAATGGCGCGAGGAGCAGTTCCGGACCTGCGTGCAGGGGGACCGCGAAGGGTGGACTGATCGGTCCCGTACGCGGCGGCAGCTCTTCATGCCCGGCGCCAACGCGCTTCTTCGCCTACGGACCGGCGGCACGCGGGCACGTGGAGCCGCCGCAACGTCGCGGCCTACGCCGACGTCGAGGTGACCGATCCAAGCGACGTGTGGACGCTGGGCGCGGCGGTCCGCGTCGAGAATTTCGAGGACTTCGGGACGACGACCAACGGCAAGCTGTCCGGTCCGTTTCCGCTTCGTGCGGGGCAGCGTGAGCACCGGGTTCCGGGCCCCGACCCCCGGCCAGCAGAACGGCTTCAACATCTCAGAGCTGGTTCGACCCGACGGTCGGCGATCTGATCAACAACGCCGTCATTCCGTCGATCTCGGCGGCGGCGCAGCTCCGCGGCGGGGCAGCCGCTGGCGTCCGGAGGAGTCGGTCAACTACACCGCCGGCGTGGTCTTCGACACCGGCCCGTTCACGCTCACGGCCGACTACTTTCGCATCGACGTATCCGACCGGATCGGGATCACGAGCAACTTCTTCGCTGACCGACGGCGGAGATCGCCGGCCTCGTGGCCGGGGGCTTCGAGGCCGCGGAGAGCGGTGCGGAACT
Organism: Vicinamibacterales bacterium; assembly: GCA_963666855.2. GTDB lineage: Bacteria > Acidobacteriota > Vicinamibacteria > Vicinamibacterales > UBA8438 > JAJEEA01. The sequence continues at coordinate 3,735 of CAXXTG010000233.1, read as the reverse complement.
TCCGGTTCTTCACCAACGCGTTCGCCACGACGTCGCAGGGCATCGACGTCGTCTCGACCTACACGCCGCTGGCCCTGCGCGGGAACACCGTCATCAGCGGCGTCTTCAACCACACCGACACCGCGGGTGACCGACAACGCCAAGGGCCTGCTCGACGGCCGGCGGCTGGCCGAGTACGCCTACGCCCTCCCGCGGACCCGCTGGAACGTGGGGGTCACGCAGCGCCTCGGACCGCGGGCGAGCCTGCTCGGCCGCCTCAGCTACTACAGCGGCTGGTACGACTACGACAGCGGGCGCGGGACGGTCTTCGACCCCGCGGGCGGTCTGGAGCAGGGCTTCTTCGACGGCCGGCCGATCGTCGACCTGGAGCTGAGCGTCCCGCTCGGACAGGGCACGACGCTGGCCGTCGGCGGACAGAACGTCTTCGACACCTACTCGCAGGTGTCCGTCATCGCGAATGCCGTCGGCGAGCAGTACAGCGAGTACATGCCCTGGGGCTACAGCGGCGCCTACTACTACGTGCGGATCGGTTACGACTGGGGCAATTGAGCGCTTCGCAAACGAGACGGAACGATGGCCTCCAACGCCGCCGTCTCTCCCTTCGGATCCTTGGTTCAGCGCCGCGATACTGCAACGTTCGACACCGACCACACCAGTCGCACGATGTCGGCCTGCCGGGAAACGCCATGCTTGGCGAAGATCTGCCTCAGGTGCCAACGGATCGTGGTCTTCTTGCGGCCCGTGGCCGCGGCGATCTCGCTGAGGGTGCGTCCGGTGGCCAACATCACCGCAATGGAGCCTTCGGTGGGCGTCATCCCCAGCGCCGAAGCCACGAGGTCGGCATCGATGCCCGGCTTGCGCGCCGGGTCGACGACCAACACCAGCGCGGTGACAGGCCGCATGCCGAAGTCCGTCAGCCGACCGCCCACCGGGCTGACGCGCAACACCAGCCGCGGCAGCACGCGCCGTCCGACCGTCATCGAGCCGGCCGCACCCTGCCCGCCGAACAGCGGCGAGGCGCGCTCCAACAACTGTTGCAGTCTGGCGTCGTCCGCCGGCTCGACGGCATGCAGGACACCGTCCGGGTCGGTCAACCCGTCGCGTTGCCGCAACAACTCGACGACGAGGTCGTTGGCCTCGACGATCCGCCCGCTCCGGTCCACGTGGATGACGCCGGTGCCGGCCGCGTCCAGCAGCCCTGCGAGCGACTGCCCGAGCGCCTCGGCCTCGACCAGCGCATGCCGGACGAGCAGGAACTGCCGCACGTGGGGCAGAAGCCGCTCGATCATCCGGGTCCGATCGGTGCTCCAGCCGGCAGCGTCCACGGGGTCGCCGAGCCCCCACACCATGTTCGCTCCGCTTGGCCCGACGAGACGCGCGTACAGGCTGTCCTGGCTCTCGGTGAGTCGCTGCACCTCGTTGTAGGTCGCCGATGTCTTCCTCTCCGCCTCGGTGTACAGCTCGGTGTTGTGCACGAGCTGACTGTCGGGCAGTTGCCTGATGCGCGGGTTGCGCTCGTCCCGGGGCATGTAGTCGCTGAAGTACAGCCGCTCGAAATCCTCGCGGCGCTCCCCGCGGAAGCAGAACCGGGCGAAGTGAATCTCCGTTTCCTGCGGTGAACGTCCCCCGCCGAACACGAGGGCATTGCCCTTCACGCCGCAAGCGGCATCGATGAGGCCGGCGGCTTCGGGCCAACCGGCCGCGTCGAACGACACCTCGTGCAACGACCTCAGGATGCGGTCGTACAGGTCCCGTTGGCTCATCGCTCCGTACTGTAATTCGTCGTGCGCGGATCGACACCCTTCATATGGAGGGGCTCGACAAGAAAACTCAAAGGGATTCGGCTCCCCCGTGCTGTTCTCCTTTGTCGGGGCGCGGGGCGCCTCACGGTGATTTCCGTCGGCTGATTTTCGGTCACACGGTATCCGCTCCCCTTCATTTGAATGGTGCATCTCGCGCTGCGGGAGTCCAGCATATAGGGTGTTCGCCGCGTTGCTCTTGCTTTCCTGCTGGACAACGCCTTGAAGAAGGTACCTCGGTGTTCGTCCGCCCGACGCCCTGCATCGCCATGCTTGTCGCCATCGTCGCGGCCACCACACTCGCGCTCCGGCGTCTGAAAGACGCCACCGAACGACATCAGGCCGCGCTGAAGCAACTGGAGGACTTCGACCACATCATCTCCCGCGTGCGGGGGCACGACTCCATCCCCGTTACGTCGTGGGAGATCGCCGTCGACCACCCCGACATGCGCTACGAGGGCGGGCTCAAGCTCGGCGGCCCGTGGTGACCCGCGTCCCCGCCACCGGTCGGCCGCCAGTCGTCCAGGGTGGCCGGCGTCCGGCCCCACTGGTGCCATTCGTCCCGAGGGGTGCCGCCGAGCGTGACCCGGATGTCGCCGTGGATGGCTTTGGCGATGACCGCAACCGATACCGCGATCCCGTCGTCCGGCTCAACCACGCCAATACGCCTGCGCGTCGTCCCAGACTGACGCACGTCACCGGGTGGCTATCCGTCTGCGGAAACCCGGGCTCGCGCCATCGAATCGCCAGTACCGAAAAGACATCCACCGCGTCGGGCGTGCGGAAGTCGTGTGCGTCCGCCTCCGGGTCGGAGGCGATCGGAAGCGTGGCTGGCGAGCCGCATCCATTCCAGACCGTTTTCTGTCACCGTCCGGGCGGACCGTCGCGACCCGTCCTGCCAGCGCCCATGCTCCGCCGGTCCGTCGTCTCCGCGTCACCAGCATGACGCGGAGACGCGATTCAGAGCGCTCTCTGCGCGCGGATCCATCGACGAAGGGCTCCGCGTCCTCGACAAGCTGGATCATGCACTCGGCGGCGGCGAATGACGGCCGGCAGCTCTGAATCCCGGCGGCCGACCGCACGGTCCGAGTGTCGCTGGTTCGATCAGCGGTCGGAACTGCTGGCTGTCTCGTGGTCCTGAATGGTCAGCGGCTGCCCGTCGGCGGCATAGGCGACCTCCTCGATCATCGCCTGCCCGATGCCCTGCGCCAGCCCGCCATGGATTTGCCCCTCCACGATGAGCGGATTGATCACGCGCCCGGCGTCGTCGACCGCCACCATCTTCAGCAGCCGCGGCTCGCCGGTCTCCCGATCGACCTCCAGCATCGCGAAGTGGCAGCCGAACGGATAGGTGTGGTTCTGCATTGCGTGCCGGGCTACTGCCCGGTGCCGAGGGGTCCGATGTGCTGGTTCTGGTCCGCGAACTCGAGGTGGATCGAGACGCGAGGCGCGTTGCCGACGTTCGCCGTCGTGTGCCCCTGGCCTGTCAGATCGTCGATGTATTCGACCGACCCCGCGGGCAAATCGACCAGGCCTTCCGCCACCCCGAGCTGTCCGCCACCGGTCAGATTGATGATGTATCGGCGCCCGGGAGCCACATGGTAGTCGATGAAGCTCCCCGGCGGTGACACACGCACCCGCATGCCGGTGACCTCCTCCATCACCGACTCCGCGGTCAGCGGGATGTGCTCGACATGCGACCGTCCATCGGTGCCCGTGTAGATCCGCTGCATCAGGAACGGCGCGTCCGACGCCTGCGCCTCCACCACACCGTGACCGCCCTTGACCGCCCACCCGAGACCGAACCCGACCACAAGGGCTCCGGCCACGAACAACCTCGTCCTCGTCATGGAGCTCATCTGGACTTCCTCCCGCTGACCGAGCAACAGGCGCGGCGAATCCGCGTGCCGACGCATCCTCGTCACGCGCGCGTTTC
>CAXXTG010000232.1:0-7145 GCA_963666855.2 Vicinamibacterales bacterium | reverse complement strand
TCGTGCAGTAGGGGCCGGAGAGCACCCGCGTGAGGTCGAGGACGGTGAATCCGGCGAGCGGGCCTTCGTTCTTCAGGTCGGTGTCGGCAGCGTTGTCGTTCATCGGTCGTCCAGTCTTCCGTACGCGGATCCGCCGCGTCCGCGGCGGGTCCCGCCGGGTGGTTCCCCGCGGTCCGCCGTGCGGTTGCCGAGGGTCAGCGATCGGCTTCCAGCACCGGTCCGAGCTTCGCGAGCCCGGCCCGCAACGGCGCCGGCTCGCCCCCGATGCCGATTCTCAGGTGGTGCTCCAGGCCGAAGTGGGCGCCGGGCACGACCAGCACGTCGTGGTCCGCCCGCAGCCGCTCCGCCAACTCGACCGAGGGCCGGTCGCCCGAATAGCGTATCAGGGTCACGCCCCCGGCCGCCGGGGGAATCCAGCGCACCGCCGGCTGGCGCGCGACCCACTCGGCCACGACCGCCCGGTTCGAGCGGAGAATGCGCCGGGTGCGGGCGAGCAGCTCGTCGCGGCGCCGCGGCTCGAGGGCCAGCCGGGCCAGCAGGTCGTTGACCGCGCCGGGCGCGATCGACGTGTAGTCGCGGCGCGCCCACAGCGCGGCGATCGTGCCGGCGGCGCCGGCCAGCCAGCCGATGCGCAGCCCCGGCAGGCCGTACGCCTTCGAGAGCCCGCCGGTCACCAGAACGCGTTCGCCGCGGCCCCACGCGGTCGGCGTGCCGCGGCCGTCGAGTTCGGCCCCGCGGTAGACCTCGTCGGCGAGCAGCCAGCACCCCCGGTCGGCGGCGATCGCGCACAGCCCGGCGACCGCCGCTTCGTCGAGGCGCGCCCCGGTCGGGTTGTTCGGGTTGCAGACGGCGATGAACCGCGTGCGGGGGCCGACCGCCCCGCGCACCGCGTCGAGGTCGAGACGCCACCCCGCCGGCCCCGGCTCGAGCCACACCTCGCGCACCGCCGCCCCGAACGACCGGATCAACCCCGGGAGCTGCATGTAGACGGGATGCACGACCACCGCCTCGTCGCCCGGCTCGATCAGGTGCCAGCAGGCGAGCAGGTTCGCCTCGGCGCTGCCGTTGGTGACGAGGACGTTGTCGGCCGACGCCCCGTCGTAGAGCGCCGCGACCCGTTCCCGCAGGGGGGCCGTGCCGTTGGTCTGGGTGTACTCCAGGCTCTGGGCGAGCAGCGCGTCGAGATCGCGGCCGCCCGCCAGCTCCCGCACCCGCAGGGGGTGCGCGCCGCTCTCGGTCAGGTTGATCCCGGTGTGGTGCTCGTGGACGGACTGCCAGCGTTCGAGGTCGAAGGGGTCGATGCGCATCAGGGGCCACAGTATCTCGGGGCCGAGGAGGAAACGGGGGGGGCGATGCCGCGCCCGACGGACTGAGAGTCTACCGCGGGGCGCCTCCCCTTGAAGCCCCGGCCGGGGCCGAATTAACATGTAAAGGTTGCGGTTCGCCGGATGCCGCGCGTCGGCCGGCCGGCGCGGGGCTGACGCGGGTACGGACGCGCACGGGCCACAGTCATGAACGATCACGCGCTTCGCGTCTACGACTCGATTCTCGGCCTCCAGTGCGACGCCGACAATCCGACGCCGCTCGTGCGGCTGAACCGGGTGACTCCGTTCGAGCACGCGCAGGTCTACGCCAAACTCGAGTGGTACAACCCGTTCGGCGCCGTCAAGGACCGGGTCGCCGCCAACCTCGTCGAGGACGGGGAGGGGCGGGGCACCGTGCACGCCGGCCAGAAGCTGGTCGAGCCGACGTCGGGGAACACCGGCATGGCCCTGGCGATGATCGCGAACGCCAAGGGTTACACGCTGACGACGCCGCTGTCGAGCGAGATCCCGCTGGAGAAGCGCACGATGCTGCGGTTCTTCGGCGCCGACGTCATGGAGCTGCAGGACACCCTGTGCCCGGCGCCCGGGGCCCCGGAAGGGGCGATCGCCAAGGCGGCCGAGATCGGCGGGCGGCCCGACTTCCACATGCTGAACCAGTACGTGAACGAGGCCAACCCCGAGGCCCACTACAAGACCACGGGTCCGGAGATCTGGCGTCAGACCGGGGGCGGGGTCACCCATTTCGTGGCGGGGCTGGGCACGTGCGGCACCATCACCGGCACCGGCCGGTTCCTGAAGGAGCAGGGCCCGGGCGTGCGGGTCGTGGGGGTCTATCCGAACGAGGGGCACGACATTCCGGGGGTGCGCAGCCTGCGGCAGTTGCAGCAGACGCAGCTTTACCGCCCCGACGAGTACGACCACCAGGTCGAGGTCGCGAACCAGGCGGCGTTCGACCTGTGCCTGCGGCTGAACCGGGAGGAGAGCATCACCGCCGGCCCCAGCTCCGCCATGGCCCTGGCCGGGGCGTTCGCGGTGGTGCCGGACGAGCCCGGCAACGTCGTCGTCGTCATCTTTCCCGACAGCGCCTTCAAGTACGCCTCGTCGGTCGTCAAGCACCTGCCGGCCCTCGTGCCGCAGGCGCAGGCGGGCAACGGGGCGGGGCGCAGCCCCCTGCTCGAGCGCATGCGCGAGAACGTGCGGGGCAATTCGGAGCTGACCATCGACGTCGACGACGCCCACGAGCAGTGGCGGCGCGAGAAGCCGTTCGTCCTCGACGTGCGGCCGGCGGGCCAGTACGACGAGGCGCACATTCCGGGCGCGATCAACATTCCGCTGGCCGAACTCGGCGAGAACGCCGACTACCTCGCGGTGCTGCCGCGGGACCTCGACGCGCCGGTGCTGAGCGTGTGCCAGCGCGGCAACGCCTCGCTGTCGGGCCTGCTGTTCCTGAAGTCGCTCGGCTACCGCAACGTGCGGAGCGTCAACGGCGGCACCCTCGCGTGGCGCGAGAAGGGCTACGCCACCGATTCCGCGTAGGAGTCTCCGCCGTCGAAGGGCGCAGACTCCGAGGTCCGCCATGCTGACCCTTCGGGCGGCGGCCGACGCGGGCATTCGCCGGCACGGGCGGGACGCGTATCCGCACGAGTGCTGCGGCGCCCTCATCGGGCGCGGCGGGCTGGTCACCGAGGCGCTCGCCCTGCCGAACGCGACCGCCGAGGGGCCGCGCCGGCGCTTCCTCGTGCGGCCGGTCGACTACCGGGCGGCCGAGCGGCGGGCGGCCGAGCGCGGGGGCGAGCTGCTGGGGTTCTACCACTCGCACCCCGACGGGCCGGCGCGGCCGTCGCAGGTCGACCTCGACCACGCCTGGCCCGCGTTCGCCTACGTCATCGTGGCGGTGGCGAACCGCGAGCCCGGCGCCCTGACGTCGTGGCGGCTCCGCGACGACCGGTCGCGGTTCGACGAGGAGCCGGTCGCGGTCGAGGATCGGCCGGCGGACAGAGACGATTGAGCGAGCACGACGAGACACCATGGCCACCAGGATCCTGATACCCACACCGTTGCGCGCCTTCACCGACAAGCAGGACGTCGTCGAGGCGGACGGGCAGACCGTCGGCGAGCTGCTCGCCGAACATGACCGCGAAGCACGCCGGCCTGCGCAAGCACCTGTACGCCGAGGACGGGTCGCTGCGGAGCTTCGTCAACATCTACGTGAACGACGACGACATCCGCTACCTCGACAAGGAGAAGACCCCGGTGACGGCGGACGACACCGTCAGCATCATTCCGTCGGTGGCCGGCGGGAGGGCGTCGTGACCGTGGCGGCGGCGCTGCCGGCGCTGACCAACGACGAGGTGGCGCGCTACAGCCGGCACCTCATCATGCCGGAGGTCGGCGTGGAGGGGCAGCAGAAGCTGAAGGCGGCGCGGGCGCTGTGCGTCGGGGCCGGCGGCCTCGGCTCGCCGGTCGCCCTCTACCTCGCGGCGGCCGGCGTCGGCACCCTCGGCATCGTCGACTTCGACGAGGTCGACTTCAGCAACCTGCAGCGGCAGATCATCCACGGCACCCCCGACGTGGGCCGCTCCAAGCTCGCCTCGGCCAAGGCGCGGCTGAACGCCCTCAACCCCGAGGTCGAGGTCGTCACCCACGAGCTGGCCCTGTCGTCCGGGAACGCCCTCGCCCTCTTCGCCGACTACGACTTCGTGGTCGACGGCACCGACAACTTCCCCACGCGCTACCTCGTCAACGACGCCTGCGTGCTCTCCGGCAAGCCGAACGTGTACGGCAGCATCTTCCGGTTCGAGGGGCAGGCCTCGGTCTTCGCGGCGCCCGGCGGCCCGTGCTACCGGTGCATGTTCCCCGAGCCGCCCCCGCCGGGGCTCGTGCCGAGCTGCGCCGAGGGCGGGGTGCTGGGCATCCTGCCCGGCGTCGTCGGGACGCTGCAGGCGACCGAGGCGGTCAAGCTCGTCCTGGGGGCGGGCGAGCCGCTCGTGGGGCGGTTCCTCCTGTTCGACGCCCTGAAGATGCGGTTCCGCGAACTGACGGTGCGGAAGGACCCCGACTGCCCCGTCTGCGGCGAGCACCCGACGGTGACCGAGCTGATCGACTACGAGCAGTTCTGCGGCGTGCCCGCGGTCGAGGCCGAGCCCGCGCCGGCCGCGGCGGACCCGGTGGCGGCGGGCGCCGCGACCGTCGAGGAGCTGAAGTCGCGCATCGACCGCGACGACGCGTTCCTCCTGCTCGACGTGCGGGAGACGCGCGAGTTCGAGATCTGCCGCATCCCGGGCTCGGTGCTCATCCCCCTCGGCGACCTCCCGTCCCGGCTGTCGGAGATCGAGGGGCGCGACGACATCATCGTGCACTGCAAGTCGGGCGTGCGCAGCGGCAAGGCGGTGCGCCTGCTGCACGAGGCCGGCTACGCGGGGGCGCGCAACCTGGAGGGCGGCATCCTCGCCTGGATCGACCGGATAGATCCCACCCTGCCGAAGTACTGACTCTCAACCCGCGGGTCGTCTCGTGGCCGGTCGGGGACGATCCAAACCTCGGTCCGAGGGCGAGCCGCTACCGTACGCGGCCGCGGCCGGGGAGGCCCGCCTCGGGCCGTGCTTCAGCCCTTGATCCGGTTCGTCGCCCTGACCGCCAGGACGCTGGCTATGGCCGCGTACAAGGACGTCGACATGCCGTCGACGATGCCGTCCAGATAGGTGCCGATGGCGGGGATGTTGCTGAGCACGTCCGCCCCGGCGGCGGCGCCGACGGCCAGGACGAAGACCAGGAACCCCGTCGCGTCCTCGGCGTTTATCGCCACCGCGGGATAGGCCAGGCCGAGAAGGACCAGCACGATCGTCAGGGCGTTGCCTGCGTTCGCGTCGGGCGCCACGGCCAGCACGATGGCGACGAGGACGGTCAAGCCGACGATGACTCTGGTTGCCATTTTCTTCTCCCTTGCATGCAGCGGTGAGACGAACCGTCGGTCTACGCGTGCCGGTGCCTCGCTCCTTCGACTCCTTTCCTCCCCGGGACTTCCGCGCAGAGGGACCCCGGGGGACGCCCGTGCCGCAGACTCCCCGGCGACCACCTTTTCCCATTCGGGCTTCGCGGTCAAGGATAATCGCGTCGGCCTCTGGACAGGGCTCCGACGGCTCTCCCGCGAGGCGCCCGACCACCGGCCGACGGCCAAGCCGGATCGAGAGCTCGGATCAGACTCGCGAACGGCCTGATACGATGGCGACGGGCGCGCCGGTGCGCCGCCGATCGAGGGCGCGATGGACTCGCTGACCCGGGACCTGCGCGGCGGCCCGCGCTACTGCCGTCGCCGCCGCGGCTTCGCCGTCGGCGACGCGCGGGCCGAGTAGCCGCGGCCCCGGTCGCGTGTACCGCAGGTCGCTTGTCTCCTGGAGGAACGGACAGATGACACGACGCGATGTTCTTCGCAGCTTTCTCGGCGCCGCGGCCTGGCTCGCGGCGGGCCGTCGCCGGCCCGCGGGGGCGCAGGGGTCGCCGGTCGCCCGCGAGGCGTGGGCTGGAATCGACGCGGTCGGCGACGGCGTCTGGGCCGTGGTGTCCACGCCGAATCCGGACGACCGCGCCTCGTTCGCCACCCTCTGCAACGGCGGCATCGTCGCCGGCCGCGAGCGGGTGCTCGTGTTCGAGGCCTTCGGCTCGGCCGACGGCGCGGCGTGGGTGGCCGAGCAGGCGCGGGTCCTGGCGGGGCGGCCGGCGACCGACGTCGTCATCAGCCACCGCCACGGCGACCATCACGGCGGGCTGAGCGGCTTCGGCGCGCCCGGCGCGCGCCCGACGGTGTGGGCGACCGCGTCGACGCGCGACACCGTCCTGTCCGAGGACCGAAACGAGGCGCGCGACATGCTCGAGAGCGCCGCCCTCGTCGCGGCCGACGGTCCCACCATCATCGACCTCGGCGGCCGGCAGGTGGCGATCACGCCGTACGCCGGCCACACCGCGAGCGACATCATCGCCACCGTCGACGACGTCACGTTCTGCGGCGACCTCCTGTGGACCGGCATGGTGCCCAACTACGTCCACGCGACACCCATCGACCTCGACCGGACCGTCGACGCCGTGCTCGGCGGTCGGACCGCGACGATGGTGCCCGGGCACGGGCCGCTCCCCGACGCCGACGCCCTAGACGACTACAGGGCGTTGCTCGACGCGATCGAGGCCGAGGGCCGGCGGTCGTTCGCGGCGGGACGGCCGCCCGCGGAAGCGGCGGCGGGCTTCCGGCTGCCGGCCGGCCTCGAAACGTGGGGCGCGTTCGGCACCCTGGCCCGTGCCTTCGAAGTCGCGTTCGACGCCTGGCATCGGCAACTCGGGCGGTGACGGCGGGCCCGCGGGCCGCCCTTCCGGGGACCCGTCCGATGGCGCGACCCGCCCGCTGCCGGAGCACGGGGCGGGGTAGCGGGCGCTTTCGGGTCCGGCGTCACGAGCGTCATTCCGTGCAGGATCGAGTAGCGTCGGTTGAGATTGCGTCATGCTCATCAGCACCGATTGTGACAGTCGCCGGCGGCACCGGTGGCTCCTGGCCGCCGTGGCGGTGGCCGCCCTGTCGATCGGCGATCTTCGCGCGCAGCCGGCGGCGGACCTCCTGCTGGTCGGCGGCCTCGTCCACGACGGCACGGGGCGGCCGCCGCGCCGGCAGGACGTCGGCGTGGCGGGCGACCGCATCAGCTTCGTCGGCGACGCGGCGGCGGCCGGCGTCGACGCCGACGTGGTCGTGGACGTCGACGGGCTGATGGTCACGCCGGGCTTCATCGACATGCACTCGCACGCCGAACTGGCGGAGGACTACGGCAGGGACGCGCT
>CAXXTG010000231.1:0-8983 GCA_963666855.2 Vicinamibacterales bacterium | reverse complement strand
TGGCGGGTCCGGCGGAAGCTCGTGCTGTCCTACGTCCTGATCGGCTTCGTGCCGATCCTGCTCTCGGTCGTGTTCTTCCTGGTATCGGGCGTGCTGCTGCTGACGACCGTCAGCTCTTCGCTCGTGCAGCTCAGCTTCTCGGAGGTGATGGAAGACGCGACCGACCTCGCGGCCATGACCGCCGTCGACCTGGGCGGCCTCGTCGAGCCGGAGGACGTGCGGGCGGTGCTGGCGGGCCGGGTGCAGGCCGTCGAGGAGCGCTATCCCGACGCCTCCATCGCCGTGTTGTGGCACCAGGCGGGCCGCGACCGCGCCGCCGGCGCCGGGCCGTGGCGCCACGACTCGCGCGATCTGCGGTTCCCCGCGTGGCTCGGCGCCCCCCCCGATGCCGGCGGGCCGGGCGACGCCCGCGACGACGCCTTCCCCGATGCCGGCGGGCTCGTGGTGACCCGCGGCGGGGCGGGCTGGACGGTGGTGGCGCGCGGCGTGGAGCGGTTCGACGAGGACGGCCCGGTCTATGCGGTAATCGCCGATCTTCCCATCGCGGGGGAGGTCACCCGGCGCCTGCAGACCTCCCGCGGCGTCACGCTCACCGATTTCAGCGTCGCCCCGACCGTCGGCGGGGCCGGGCCCGGCCCCGCCGGTGCGGACGCGGGCCCCGCCGCCGCCGCGGCCGAAGCGATCCGGTTCCCGTTCGGCGCGCCGCCCGCGGACGTCGCCCCGACCCTCGACCTGCCCGCGGAGGCCCGCGTCGATCTCCTCGACTGGTCCACGGGCCGGCGGGGGCGCGGCGAAGTGGGCTTCACCGTGCATCCCGTGGTGTTCTACCGCGAGGTCGTCGAGGGGGGCGAGTACGCCCTCGGCGTCTTCGTGTGGGGGCTGCTGTTGCTCGGGGTGATCTTCCTGACCATCGAGGCGGCGGCGATGGTCATGGGTTTCGCGCTCGCCGGGTCGATCACCGGCGCGGTGCACGAGCTGTTCACCGGCACCGAGCGGGTCCGGCAGGGCGACCTCGCGCACCGCATCAGGGTCGACACCGAGGACCAGCTCGGCGAGCTGGCCGAGTCGTTCAACGCGATGACGGGCAGCATCGCCGACCTCCTGACCCAGGCCGAGGAGAAGCGCCGTCTCGAGGAGGAGCTGCGGATCGCGCGCGACATCCAGATGTCGCTGCTGCCCGAGGGGCCGGCCTCGGTGCCCGGTCTCGGGGTGACCGCGGCCTGCCGGCCCGCGCGGGAGGTGGGCGGCGACTACTACGACTTCATCAAGCTGGACGGGCACCGGCTGGGGGTGCTGGTGGCCGACGTCTCGGGGAAGGGGACGTCCGCGGCCTTCTACATGGCCGAGCTCAAGGGCGTGGTGCTGTCGCTGAGCCGCTTCCACCAGAGCCCCCGCGAGCTGCTCATCGAGGTGAACCGCATCCTGGCCGCCAGCCTCGACGCCCGCACCTTCGTCACCATGACCTACGCCGTCGTCGACCTCGCGGCCCGGCGGTTGACCTACGCGCGGGCCGGCCACACGCCCCTCGTCCACGTGCCCCGGTCCGCGGCGGGGACGCCGGCGGCCCGGGTGCTCGCCCCGGACGGGCTGGTGGCGGGCCTGCAGTTCGACGACGACGGGGCGAAGTTCGCCGAGCTGCTCGAGGAGTCGTCGTTCCCCGTCGAGACCGGCGACCTGGTGGCGTTGTTCACCGACGGCGTGACCGAGGCGATGAACGTCGACTCGGACCTGTTCGGCGAGGAGCGCCTGTGCCGGATCCTCGCCGAGCAGGTCGACCTGCCGTTCAACGAACTCAAGCAGCGCATTCTCGGCGACGTCGAGGGGTTCGCCGGCGCCGCGGAGCAGCACGACGACATGACCATCGTCCTGCTCCGCGTCGGCGACCCGCCTCTCCCGCCGCCCGCGGGCCGCCCGTGACCGAGGCCGAACCGCAGGTCGTGTTCCGGACCCAGTCCACGATCGAGGCCAACGTGGTGAGCGGGCTCCTCGAGACGCGGGGCATCCCCGCCGTCATGTCGTCGGGGGCCCCCCACGCCATCTTCCCCCTCACCGTCAGCGGCCTGGGCGAGGTGAGCTTGACCGTGCGCGCCGACCAGGCCCGGCGCGCCCGGCGTCTCATCGCCGAGTTCGGTCAGCAGGTCTCCGACCGGGTGACGCGCATCCGCGACGAGTTCCGCGCCGTCGAGGAGGCCCTCGGGTACCGCTTCAAGGACCCCGGGCTGCTGGAGCACGCCCTGACCCACCGCTCGCGCGCCCACGAGGACGCCAGCGGGGGGGTGCGCGACAACGAGTCGCTCGAGTTCCTCGGCGACGCGGTGCTCGGGTTCGTCATCTCGGATCGGCTGTTCCGGGAGTGCCCGGAGTGGAACGAGGGGCAGAAGTCGAAGGCGCGGGCCGCCCTCGTCTCCACCGCCGCGCTGGCCGAGGTGGGCGAGGGCCTGGGCCTCGGCGACCACCTCCTGCTCGGGCGCGGCGAGGAGAGGACCGGCGGCCGGACCAAGCGGTCGCTCATCGCCGACACGTTCGAGGCGGTGGTGGCCGCGGTCTACCTCGACGGGGGGATCGAGGCGGCGGACGGGTTCGTCGAACGGTGGTTCCGCGCCCGCCTCGACGTCGTCCGCGCGGAGGGGGTCTCGCCCGGCATGACCCGCGACCACAAGTCGGCGCTGCAGGAGCTGCTGCAGTCCCGCGACCGGGGCCTGCCGCGGTACGAGCTGGTGGGCACGAGCGGCCCGCCCCACCGCCGCGTCTTCGAGACCGAGATCCGGGTGGGGGAGGAGGCGCTGGCCCGCGGCGAGGGCCGCAGCAAGAAGGAATCGGAGCAGCGCGCCGCCGAACGGGCCCTCGCGGCCCTCGACGCGCCGCCGGGCGCGTAGCCCGCCCGTCGTCGCGTGCCGCGCTCCGCTCGGCGTTGGACCGAAGTCCGGCGGGACTTCCCCGGCGTCTCCCGGCGGTCAAGCGCGTCCCTTTCTGCTACCATCGATCGCTTGGCGCCGCCGACTCGGGCGCGGCCGGGCGGACCCCCGGCGCGCGGCCGGGAACGCGGCCGGCGGGAATGGCCGCGCGGCCGGCTTTCAGTGAACGGGGAAAAAGCGTGAACATCGCGGTCATCGGTGCGCAGTGGGGCGACGAGGGCAAGGGCAAGATCGTCGACCTCCTCACGCCCGGCGCGTCCGTCGTGGCGCGCTACCAGGGGGGCCACAACGCCGGACACACCGTGCGGGTGGGCGGGGCCGAGTTCATCCTGCACCTGCTGCCGTCCGGCATCCTGCACCCGGGGGTGCGCTGCGTCATCGGCAACGGGGTGGTGGTCGATCCCGTGGCCCTGTTCTCGGAGATCGAGACCCTCGCCGCCCAGGGCGTCGACGTCGGCGACCGCCTGCTCATCAGCGACCGGGCCCACGTCATCCTGCCGTATCACCGCGACCTCGAGGCGCTGTCGGAGGCGCGGCGGGGCGACCAGCGCATCGGCACGACGTCGCGCGGCATCGGGCCGTCGTACGAGGACAAGGTCGGCCGCCGGGGCATCCGGGTCGCCGACCTCGCGGACACGTCCGAGGACGGCCCCCTCGCGGCCGCGGTCCGGGCCAACGTGTCCGCCCGCAACGAGGCGGTGCGGGGCGGCGAGGCGGCCGACTGGCGGGCCCTGCACGCGGAGGTGTGCGCGGCGGCGCGCCGCCTCGCGGCGTGGGTCGGCGACGCCTCGGTGTTCCTCGCGCGGGCGTTCGACGCGGGCGCGTGCGTGCTGTTCGAGGGCGCCCAGGGCACGCTGCTCGACGTCGACCACGGGACCTATCCGTTCGTCACGTCGTCGAACGCGACGGTCGGCGGCATCTGCACCGGCCTCGGCGTCGGCCCCCGCGCCATCGGCTCCGTCCTCGGCATCGTGAAGGCGTACACGACCCGGGTCGGCGAGGGGCCGCTGCCCACCGAGCTGCACGGGGCCGAGGGCGACCTGCTGCGCGAGAGCGGCCGCGAGTACGGCGCCTCGACCGGACGCCCGCGCCGGTGCGGCTGGTACGACGCGGTCGTCGTGCGCTACGCCGCGCGGGTGAACGGCCTGGACGCGCTCGCGGTGACGAAACTCGACGTCCTGGACGGCCTCGACGAGATCCCCGTCTGCACCGCCTACCGCTGCGGGGGGCGGCTGATCGAGGAGTTCCCCGCGGGCCGCGCGGTCCTGGCCGGGTGCGAGCCCGTGTACGAACGGCTGCCCGGGTGGTCGCGGCCGACCGCCGGGGCGCGCCGGTACGAGGATCTGCCGCCGGAGGCGCGGGCGTACCTGGCGCGCATCGAGGCCCTGAGCGGGGTGCCGATCTCGATCGTCTCGACCGGCTCCGACCGGGCGGACACGATTCTCGTGCGGGGCGGCCTCGTCGACCGGTGGCGGGCCGACCGGGCGGACGCGCCGACGGTGCAGGAGGCCGCGCCGTAGCACGGCGGGCCCGGAGAATCGCATGAAGGGGATATCGCCCATGGCGCGGACGATTCGGCGCGCGGGCCTGCTCGGCCTCCTCGCGGCCGCGCCCGCGGTCCTGGCCGCCTGCGCCGAGCCCCCCCCGCCCGCCGCCGACGAGGCCCGGGCGTTCCTCGACGGGGCGGAGGCCCGGCTGCTCGACGCTTGGATATCGGCGGGCCGGGCGGCGTGGATTCAGAGCACCTACCTCACCGGAGACACCACCGCGCAGGCGGCCGAGGCCCAGGCCGCGGTCATCGGCCTCACCATGGAGCTCGCCGCCGACGCGGCGCGGTTCGACGGTGCCGAGCTGCCCGGGGACCTGCGCCGCAAGCTGCTGCGGCTCAAGACGTCCCTGGGGGTGGCGGCGCCCGCCGACCCCGCCCGGCAGGCCGAGCTCGCGGCCATCACCACGGGGATGGAGGCCGCGTACGGCCGGGGCGAGTACTGCCCCGAGGGCGGTGACTGCCTGTCGCTGCCCGAGCTGGAGCGGCGGATCGCCGAGGTCCGCGACACCGACGAGCTGCTCGACCTGTGGCTCGGCTGGCGGACGGTGGCGCCGCCGATGCGGGACGACTACGCCCGTTTCGTGGAGTTGGCGAACGCCGGGGCCCGCGACCTGGGCTTCGCCGACCTCGGCGAGCTGTGGCGGGCCGGGTACGACATGCCCCCCGACGCGTTCACGGCCGAGGTCGAGCGGCTGTGGGGCCAGGTCAGCCCCCTCTACGAGTCGCTGCACTGCCACGTCCGCGCCTCCCTCGCCGACGAGTACGGATCGGCCATCGTCCCCCCCGACGGCCCGATTCCCGCCCACCTCCTCGGCAACATGTGGAGCCAGACGTGGGCCAACGTCTTCGACCTCGCGGCCCCCCGCCGGGCCGACCCCGGCTACGACCTGACGGACCTGCTCGAGGACGCGGACGTCGGCGCGATCGAGATGGTGCGCTACGGCGAGCGCTTCTTCAGCTCGCTCGGGTTCCCCCCCCTGCCCGACACGTTCTGGGAGCGGTCGCTGTTCGTCCAGCCCCGGGACCGCGACGTGGTCTGCCACGCCAGCGCCTGGAACCTCGACTACGACTCGGACGTGCGCATCAAGATGTGCCTCGACGTGAACGGCGGGGACTTCGTCACCGTCCACCACGAACTCGGCCACAACTACTACCAGCGCGCCTACCGCGGCCGGTCGCCGCTCGATCGGGACGGAGCCCACGACGGCTTCCACGAGGGCATCGGCGACACCATCGCCCTCTCCATGACCCCCGAGTACCTGGTCGAGGCCGGGCTGCTCGACCGGGCGCCCCCCGCCGACCGGGATATCGGGCTGCTGCTGCGGCTCGCCCTCGACAAGGTCGCGTTCCTGCCCTTCGGCCTCCTCGTCGACCAGTGGCGCTGGCGGGTCTTTTCCGGCGAGATTCCGCCCGAGTCGTACAACGAGGGCTGGTGGAATCTCAGGACGGCGTACCAGGGCGTCAGCCCCCCGGTGCCGCGCAGCGAGGCTGACTTCGACCCCGGCGCCAAGTACCACGTCCCCGCCAACGTGCCCTATACGCGCTACTTCCTCGCCCACATCCTGCAGTTCCAGTTCCACCGGGCCCTGTGCGCGGCGGCCGGCCACGAAGGGCCCCTGCACCGCTGCTCGATCTACGGCAGCCGGGCGGCGGGGGAGCGGCTGCGGGCGATGCTCGAGCTGGGCGCGAGCCGCCCCTGGCCCGACGCGCTCGAGCTGGGCACCGGCGAGCGCGGGATGGACGCCACCGCCATCCTCGACTACTTCGCACCCCTCCAGGCCTGGCTCGACGAGCAGAACGCCGGCCGCTCGTGCGGCTGGTGACGGGGCCGAGCGC
Organism: Vicinamibacterales bacterium; assembly: GCA_963666855.2. GTDB lineage: Bacteria > Acidobacteriota > Vicinamibacteria > Vicinamibacterales > UBA8438 > JAJEEA01. The sequence goes on along the minus strand of CAXXTG010000231.1, from coordinate 2,683 downwards.
GGCCGATTCCTGCCTCGGCGCCCCGGCTACGCGCTCCGCCGCTCCCACCTCCGCTCCCTGCCCGCCGGGAGGATCGTTTCCGTGGCCGGAGCCGGCAAGGTTGCCCGCGGCTCCCGCGTGAAGCCGCGGCGCTGCCCCGAGCGCCGCGGTGACCGGGCCGGCTCGGTGAGCGTCGTCGTGCAGCCCTGCCCGCCTCTGGTCGACACTTCCGGCTGACTGTACCGGGCGCAGGGGGAGATGGTCAGCCCCTGCGATGACTCCGACGTGATCGCCGAGGCGTCGCTCGCCCTCCCGCTTCCTGTGGGAGGGGTTGACAGGTTTCGTAAGAGTTCTCTATATTTAAGAGAACAATTAGTATGAGAGTTTGCGCTCGACACGAAGGGAGGGTGGTCAAGATGACAGGGAAACCGGTCACGATGGTGAGGGTCGCTTTGCTGCTGGCCGGTCTGCCGGCCGCGGCCGCCGCCGGTCAGACCGCTCCCGAGATGTTGAGCCGGACTGCCTCCGAGAACGTGATCCGCGGTGTCGTGCGCGACCCGGACGGCCGCCCCCCTGGCCGGGGCCCAGGTCTACCTGCGGGGCAGCCAGACCCTGGAGACGACGGGTGCCGAGGGCCGCTTCGAACTGCGCACGCGCGGCACCGGCGCGCAGGTGCTGGTGGCGTTCGCGACCGGCTATCGGCCGTCCGAGGTGGCGATCGAGCTGGACGGGACCCTGGACGACGTCGCGCTCGTGCTCGGGCCCGCCGACATCGAGGAGCTGGTCGACATCGTCGCCGCCGCGCCCGTCGACGCAGCGCCGTCGGTGCAGGCGTTCGGTCCCCTCGATGTCGTGACCCTGCCCGGCGCCCAGGCCGACGTCATGCTCTACGTGCAGAACCTGGCCGGCGTGAGCCAGATCAACGACGAGGCGGGGTTGTTCGTGCGGGGCGGCGACTCGACCGAGGTTCTCACGCTGCTCGACGACGCGGTCGTGCACCATCCCTACCGCTACGAGCGGGTGACGGGCGGCGTCCGGGGCACCGTCGACCCGTTCCTCACCAGCGACATCTCGTTCAGCTCAGGCGGGTTCCCGGCCCGCTTCGGCAACGCGCTGAGCGGCGTGCTGGAGATGCGAGGGCACGGCCGCCCGGCCGAGCCCGCCGGGCAGGTGGCGCTGCTGCTGAGCGGGATCTCCGGCGTCGGGGCGCTGCCGGTGCATGCGCGGGGCGGCCTGCGGGTCTCCGGCAACTGGTCGGAGACAGGTCCGATGTTCCGCCTCAACCGGTCGCCGAGGGCGTTCACTCGCTACCCCGATTCGCGGGACCTGAACGTCAGCGGCCACTACGACTCGCCAGCCCTCGGCTCGTTCAAGGTGTTCGCGATGTCGTTGCGCGAGCGCGTGGGGATCGAGATCGAGGACCGGGCGTTCGTCGGCTTCGTGGAGTCGGCGAACGCCAACGCGCTGGCCTACGCGCGGTGGGAGAAGGTCTCGCCGGGCGGGTGGCTCGCGGTCGCCACGTTCGGGGTGACCGAGTACGGGAGCGATGCGTCGGTCGGCGTCCTCGACATCGAGACGCGCGACCGGCGCCACTCGTGGCGCGCCGACATCTCGCGCATCACGCCGGCCGGCACCGTCCGCGTCGGCAGCGACGGCGGCCGATCGCGCAACGCCTGGGCGGGACGTGTGCCCGCGACCCGCGGAGACCTGGGCGGCGTCGCCGGCTCGTCGGTGTTCGACGTCACCCTCGCCGACCGGCACGCCGGCGGCTACGCGGAGTTCGAGGGCCGGCCGGGGGTGCTGGTGCCGAGCCTGGGCGTCCGCGTCGACCGGTTCCACCTCGCCCGCGCGACGACTGTCGACCCCCGGCTGAGCCTGCTCGTCCGGGCCGGCGCCCGGCGGCGTCTGCGCCTCGCGTGGGGGCTCTATCGTCAGGCCGCGCCGCCGAGCTACTACGAGCTGGCCCGCGGCCCGGTGCACCTGCTGCCGATGCGGGCCGAGCACTGGGTGGCCGGCTACGAGTCCGGTCTGGCGGACGACGCGCTGCAGCTCACGGCCGAGGCGTACCACAAGCGCTATCGCAACCTGCCGCTGGAGGACACCGGCGGCTTCTCGTCCGGCGGCCACGGCACGGCGTACGGCGTCGACCTGTCCGCGCGGGTGCGCTGGCCGGGGGGCGGCGCGGAAGTCGTCTACGGCTGGCTGCGGGCCCGGCGTCGCTGGACCTCGGTCGAGACGCCCCCGGGCATCGAGCTGGCAGAGGGGACCTGGACGCCCTACTTCGAGATTCCCCACGGGTTTCGCGCGACGGTGGAGCTCGACCTGACCGACACGGTCGGCGTCGCGGCGAGCTGGCGCAGGGCCTCCGGGCGGCCGTTCACGCCGGTCGACGGGGCGCGGCTCGTCGACGGGGGGCACGTGCCGGTCTGGGGAGCCGTCAACTCGGCCCGCACGCCGCGCTACGAGCGGCTGGACGTCAATCTGAGCGTGCTGGGCCCGTTCGGTCTGGAGGGCCTGATCGTGTTCGCCGGCGTCACCAACCTGCTGGGCCGCCACAATGTGCTGGACTACGCGTGGTCGCCCGACTTCACCGAGCGGCGCCCCGTGACGAGCGCGATGCCGCGGGCGGTCTACTTCGGATCGACCGTGCTGTTGCGGTGATCCACGACACGGGAGGTATCAATGAAGCTGCAGAGAAACGTCG
>CAXXTG010000230.1:0-5549 GCA_963666855.2 Vicinamibacterales bacterium | reverse complement strand
CGAATCTCACCGCCCGTGAACGGACGGCGATGATCGCCGCGGCCAAGGAGCTTGCAGCGGACTACAGGAGAAAGCCGTGACCAAGGCATTCGACAAGATCATGGCCGGGCTCGACGACGCGCGCGCGTACCTCAAAGGCGACCGCACAGGATTCGCCGTGCACGAGATCGACGTGCCCTGGCCCGACGTCGCCGCCATCCGAAGCAAGACCGGGCTCTCGCAACCGGCCTTTGCCCGGAGCATCGGCATTCCGTTGGGCACGCTCAAGAACTGGGAGCAGGGCCGCCGCCGCCCGGAGGGGCCGGCGCGCGTGCTGCTCGCGCTGATCGACAAGCGGCCGTCCATCGTTCAGGACGAGCTGGGCCGCTGACCTCCCGCGCGGCCCGCGCGTCTCCGTCACTCCTGCCGGCAAACCCCCGCTCGTCCGTCCGCGAACGACCTCACTCGCCCCCTTCCCGCTGCGCCGCGTAGTAGCGGTCGAAGAAGTCCAGCCGCTCCTTGCGGATGCCCCGCTCGACGGTGATGGTGTCGCCGATGTGGAGGGCGGCGTCGGCCTCGGGGTCGTAGGCGGGCCATTCCGGCAGCCCTTCGCCGTTCGGGTCGCCGGTGGCGGCCATGTTGACCCAGTACGAGGCGAGGATGTCGGAGAGCCGGCGGTCGGTGTCGGTGTAGTCGCGGTTGGCGTAGGGGTGGGGGCTGACCCCGAAATTGTCGAATACGTAGGGGATCTCGGCCGTGTGGTACGCGCCGTAGCGGTCGGCGTCGGGGGCCGGGGGGACGCGGCTGAAGAAGTACAGGTAGGCCGGCGACGCGACCGTCTCCATCATGCGGGCCCAGGTCCGCATCTCCCAGCCGAAGGTGGCGTCGGTGCCGCTGGCCATCCGGGCCTGCCGGGCCTCCTCGTCGGTCTCGGCCGGGAAGGTCTCGAGCAGCGCGTCGGCGTGCTCGCCGTACTCGTTGCGTATCGTCTCGCGGTACTGCTCGAGGGTCTCCGCCCCCGCGGCGCCGCCGAGCATGGTCATCTCGTCGGCGTTCGAGCCGACGATGACCGGCACGTCGGCCTGCCGTCCGGCGGCGAAGATGTCGTAGACGGTGTCGGGAAAGACCCAGCCATCGACGTTCGCGGTCGACCGGACGAGGTCGGGCGCCACCGCCTGCACCGCGTCCGCGCCCGCCGCCCGCATCGCCTCGAGCGACGGCGCCGCGCCGTCGCCGAGCAGGGCCTCGACGAAGCGCTCGCCGGCCGACTCGATCTCCGCCTTGGGCGCGGCCCCGCCCCGCGGGCCGAAGCCGCCGCCGCTCTCGCCGATGGCGGCGTGGAAGAGGCTGCGCGCGAGCGGCGTCGCCATCAACTGGTTGACGCTCCACGAGCCGGCCGACTCGCCGAAGATGGTCACGCGCGACGGGTCGCCCCCGAACGCGGCGATGTTCCGCCCGACCCAGCCGAGGGCGGCGATCTGGTCAAGGAGGCCGTAGTTGCCCGACGCCCCGTGCTCGGACTCGGCGCTCAGCAGCGGGTGGGCGAGATAGCCGAACGCCCCGAGACGGTAGTTGATGGTCACGAGCACGACGCCGCGCTGCGCCAGCCGCGTCCCGTCGTAGGTGATGTCGGCGCCGTTGCCGATGGCGAGCCCGCCGCCGTGGATCCAGACCAGCACGGGGGCGCGGTCGTCCGGCCCCGCGGCAGTCCAGACGTTCAGGTACAGGCAGTCCTCGTCCATGCGGTCGACGCCCGCGTCGTAGAACGTCTCAACCGCGGCGGGAAGCGGGTTCTGCATGCACGCCGGGGCCGCCTCGGCCGCGTCGCGCACGCCCTCCCACGCCGGCGCCGGCTCGGGCGGACGCCACCGCAGGTCGCCCACCGGCGGGGCCGCGAACGGCACGCCCCGGTAGACCATGACCTCTTCGCCGAGCGGCGAGGGCGCTCCGGCGAGCTGCCCGCCCTCGACGGCCACGATCGGGCCGGCGGCCTGGCCCACGGCGGGCGCCGCGCCGGCCCCCAAAAAACAGAACAGGACCCACGCAAAACCACATGCAAACGCGTTGCCCGTCACGTTACGGATCATGGAATCACCTCTGAATCGATCACCCGATCAGCGTCGGCACCGCCGGAACGCCGCCCGCTCTCAACGCGGAAGTCCTCCACCTCCAGCTCGTCGCTGAGCTGATTGAGCTTCGTCGGATCCACGCCGGGGGCAAACCCGCTACGGTTGGGAGCAATCTGGAATCGCGATGGCCGAGGGTCGCGCGACGCGGTCGCCAAGCCGCGCCGCACCGGCGCACGATCTGGCCGAAAGGCCTGTCCGGCCGACCCCGCGCTTATGGAAGACCGACCGCGCCGTCGCCGGGGCATCTCGTCCATCCGACCATCGTGACGGCCGGCGCGGCGGAATGTCAAGGCGTAGCGGGCGCCGCTGGCCGAGCGCCAAGGAGCTCGGCTTCACCCGACCGGAGTACGCGTCGGCGCCGGCGGCACACATCGAGCATCAGACGGTTCTGAGGTCACTGCGGGCGGCTCGGGCACCGGCGTGGTGACTGCGGCGGACGGCTCGGGCATCGGCGGCGTCCCGACCGCGACGGACGTCACGACCGCGCCGGCCGACGTCCCGACCACGCCGGACGACTCGGGCGCCGGCGTCCCGCCCGCGGCGGCCGGCTCGGACCCCGGCGTCCCGGCCGCGGCCCGCGCCCCGGGGTTCGCGTCGAGCAGCACGGCGATCCACCGCAGGTCGTCGGTGTTCTCGAACGCGATCTTGAAGGTCATGGTGATGGGCACCGCGAGCAGCAGGCCCATCGGCCCCCACACCCACCCCCAGAACACCAGCGACGCGAACACCACGAGGACCGACATGCCGAGCTTGCGGCCCAGCAGGGTCGGCTCGAGGATGTTGCCGAAGGCGATGTTGAGCACGACATAGCCGGCGGCGACGGCCAGGGCCAGGCCCAGGTCGGCCTGCACGAGGGCCAGCACGGAGGGGCCGACGGCGGCGACGATGGACCCGATGTTCGGGATGTAGTTGAAGAGGAACGTGACCAGCCCCCACATCAGCGGGAAGTCGATGCCGAGGGTCCACACCCAGAGGAACGCGAAGAATCCGGTGCCCAGGCTGACCGCGGTCTTGACGGCCAGGTATTTCTGGACCTGTTGCGCCATCTGTTCGAGCCGTTCGAGGTTGGCCCCCCGGTCGCCGAACGCCACGCGCAGCTTCGAGCGGAACCCGGCCGCCTCGACGAGGATGAAGATGACCGCGAGGAGGACGAGGAACGCGTCCTGCAGCACCCCGGCCAGGGCCCCCAGGGTGCCCCCGAGCAGGTTCACGACCGCCTCGGGGTTGACGAGTTCGAACGGCGTCCGGTCCGCGAACGGGAGGTTGGCCTCTTCGGCCCACGCGCGGAGCTGACCGGCCAGCTCCTCGAACCGCTGCTGGTACTGCGAGTCGGCGACGACCTGGGCGAATTCGCCCACCGACTGCCCCACCACCACCCCGAGGACGCTGACGACCCCGGCGGCGGCGAGGACGGTGAGCATGACCGCGAGCCACGTCGGCACCCGGTTGCGCTGGAGCCACGCCATGACCGGCAGGCTGACGACGGCGATGAACAGCGCGCTGAGGAAGGGCAGCAGGATCTCGCTCGCCTCGCGCAGGCCCGCCACCACGACGATCGTGCTGGCGGCCACCACCAGGAAGCGCATCGCCCGGCGCGGCATCAGCTCCTCGCGGCCCATCGATGTTGCTCCAGCCCCGGCCGGCCGGGAAACCGCGCCGCGGCTCGGCCCTCCCCGGACCGACCCTCCGGGAATTCGGGCTCCGCCCCCGGGGGACCGGCGGCTTTCCCCTTCCCCGGCCGGCCCTCCACGGGTCCGCCCGCCCGGGCGACCGGGGCGGCTTCAGAGCGCCCGGCTCCCCCGACCCGGCGGCGGGGCGGTCGTCACGGCGCGGGGGTCCCGCGGCTCGAACGCGGTGAGGGCGAACCGGTCGCGCCCGTCCACCCCACTGCCCGCGCACCGCGAGCCCGGCCGCGGCCCCCAGATCGCGCACGCCGCCGGCCTCGTACTTGTACGAGCTCTCGGTCCAGATCGACTCGCCCTCCGCGAAGCGGACCGAGCAGCCGGCCCCGGGGATCTCGGCGGTCTGCGCCCGCAGGCTCTCCAGGTGCATCTCCATGCGCGACTCGGCCGCGTTCCACACCGCGCGGTGCGCGAACGCGTCCAGGTCGAAGTCCGCCCCGAGCTCGCGGTTCAGGCGCGCGAGCAGGTTCAGGTTGAACGCCGCCGTCACCCCCAGCGGATCGTCGTAGGCGGCCACCAGCTCGGCCTCGGGCTTCACGAGGTCGACGCCGAGCAGGAAGCGGTCGCCCCGCCGCAGCCCCGACCGCACGGCCCCGACGAACGCGAGGCTCTCGGCGGGGTCGAGGTTGCCGATGTTCGACCCCAGGAACGCGGCGAGCACCGCGCCCCCGCCGGCGCGGCGCGCCGCCACCTTTTCAAGCCCCGCTTCGTAGGTCGTCCGGTGGCCCGTCACCGGCAGCTCGGGCCAGCGGGCCAGGGTCCGGGCCGCCAGGTCGAGCGCGGTCGCCGACACGTCGACGAGTTCGACCCGGACGGGCACCCCCCGCCTCCATCAGCGGCTCGACGAGCTGCGCGAGCTTCCCGCCGCTGCCCGCCCCCAGCTCGACGATCGTGACCGGGGGGGCGAGGCCGGCGCCGACCGCGCCCGCGTGCGCGGCGAGCAGCCGCTGCTCGGCGCGGGTGATGCGGTACTCCGGCAGGGCGCAGATCGCCTCGAAGAGCCGCGACCCCAGCGCGTCGTAGAGATAGCGGGGCTGGAGCCGCTTCCGGGGCCGCCCCAGGTCGCGCCGCACGTCGGCCGCGAAGCGGTCGCGGACCGCCGCCGCCCCCGTCACCGCGGCAGGTCCTCCACGCAGCGGAAGCCCGCGTAGACGAACGGATAGTGGGGCCGGAACCAGTTGCGCAGGCTGCGCCGGACGAGCCCGGCCGCGGTGACCGGCGACGCCCCCTTGATCACGTAGTGCAGCCCGTCGAAGAAGTCGGCGGAGTACTCCGGGTACGAGGCCATGGGGGGCGAACCCGGGGAAGCCGTCGAACACCGTGGAGGTCCACTCCCAGCCGTTGCCGACGAGGTCGTGCACGCCCCACGCGCTCGCGCCCGCGGGGAACGAGCCCACCGGCACCGGGTCCCATCCCCGGAAGCCGAAGTTGCCGCGGGCGGCGTCGGGCGGGCCGTCGCCCCACGGATGGCGGCGCTCGGCGCCCTCCGCCGTCCCGTAGGCGGCGCGGTGGAACTCGGCCTCGGTCGGCAGGCGCGCCCCCCGCCAGCGCGCGTAGGCGGCCGCCTCGGCCTGGGTGACCCAGACCGGCCACGCCGGCGGCAGGGGGACCGTCTCGAACATCCCCCGCCAGCCCCAGCCGCCGCCGTCGCGCACCCAGAACGCGGGATGCCGGACCCGCGCGCCCTCGCGCCACGCCCAGTCCGCCGCCGTCCACCAGCGGCGGTCCCCGTAGCCGCCCGCCTCGACGAACTCGAGGA
>CAXXTG010000229.1:0-63503 GCA_963666855.2 Vicinamibacterales bacterium | reverse complement strand
CCGCCGGGCGGCGCGTGCGGGTATATACTCCAGCGGTCCGCGACGGAACCGGCGTCCGATCGACGCCGCCGTTCCGCGCATGCCCGGACCGAGAGCAGAGGAGAGGAGCTACATGAGCGACAGCCTGACCGGCGCAGAGTTCAAGGCCGCACTGCGGAACAACACCCCGAAGATGGGCCTCTTCATCAATTCGCACAGCCCGACCGCGGTCGAGCAGCTCGCGCACAGCGGCTACGACTGGCTGCTGATCGACTCGCAGCACGGCCCGATGGGCTACGAGACGCTGTCGACGATGATCGGGGCCATCGGCAGCGGCGGCGCGAAGTCGCTGGTGCGGGTGACCGGGTACGGCGACCGCGCGGGCATCCAGCAGGCGCTGGACGTGGGCGCCGACGGCGTCCTCGTGCCGTACATCAACAACGCCGACGAGGCCCGCCAGGCGGTGAGCTGCACGCGGTACCCGACGGCGGGGACGCGCTCGGTGTACTTCCCGCAGCGCAGCATGAACAAGGCCGGGCTGCTCGGCTACGCCGGCCCCGCCAACGACAACGTCATCTGCGCCCTGCAGGTCGAGACGGCGGACTGCATCAAGAACATCGACGACATCGCGGCGGTGCCCGGGGTCGACATCCTGTTTCTGGGCAGAACGACCTGTGCATGTCGATGGGGCTGTACGAGAAGTACCAGTTCCCGGACATGTACACCTCGCCCGAGCTGAAGGAGGCCACCGACGCCCTGAAGGCGGCGGCGCGGCGCAACAACGTCATCCTCGGGCTGTTCCTGTTCGGCACCGACCGCGTGGCCGAGTTCCGCGAGCAGGGGTTCAGCCTGATCAGCATCGGAAACGACCTGCACCACCTGCTGACGCAGGCCGGCTCGCACGTCGCGACGATGGAGGGCATCATGCCGGAATGGAAGCGGCGCCCGACGGCGCTCTTCTGATCGGACCGGGACCCGGGCGTTTGCAGCGCCCGGGTTTCGCGAGGGCTCCGCCGTACCGGCCCGGTGCGGCGGGGCCGCCGCCGCCGCTCCAGGCGGAATCGGCGTCGCCGGGCGTCGCCCCCCGTGAGCTTGGCGTTCTGTTCCGGCCCCCGGGCAAGTGAGTTCTTGCGGCGATCGTCGGTGGCGGCCTCCGGTCGTCGCGGTTGCCATTGAGCGGTCCGCACGAGCATCATCGGCGACGGCCCGTCCGACACCCGTTAACCGGGCCTGGACGATGGCCGGCTGCGGCGAGGGTGGGGACCAACCGAGGGCGGAGCCTCGTCGGCGACAACCCGTCCGTCGTTCCGTTGCCCGGTGGCCGGTGCCATCGCACGAATGACCGGCGGTGAGGGGCGTGACCGACGGAGGGAGGAGCCTTGATGTCGACGAAGAAGCGCGTCGGGGCGCTGGCTGCGTTCGTCTGTCTGGCCGCTGCCGCGGCGGCGGCGCAGCCGGCGGGGGGCGACTGGGAATGGCGCTCGTACGCCGCCGACCCCCAGGGCACCCGGTACGCGCCGCTCGACCAGATCACCGCCGACAACTTCGAGACCCTCGAGCCGGCGTGGCGCTGGCGCAGCGCCGACGCGCAGCTTCCGGTCGACGACGGATCGGGCGTCGCCCTGGCCCCCGCCGCGACGGTGTTCGACCGGCTCGAAGCGGCGGATCCCGATCGGTGGGTGACCCGGCCGAGCATCGCCCGGCTCTCGGCCACGCCAGTCATGGCCGGCGGCCGGCTGTATCTGGCGACGCCGATCTACCAGGCGGCGGCCGTGGACGCGCGCACCGGCGAGACGCTGTGGGTGTACAACCCGCGCGTGTACGAGGAGGGCAGCCCGCCCCTGCCCGCCCCGTGGAACCACCGGGGGGTGGCGTACTGGGAGGCCGGCGGCGAGGCCCGCGTCATCTGGGGCACCGGCGACGGCCGGCTCACGGCGGTGGACGCGGAGACGGGGCTGCCCGCCGCCGGGTTCGGCGACGACGGCCGCGTCAGCCTCGAGGCGGGGCTGCCGCGGGCGCGCGAGAACCCCAGCCGGCTGCCCCCGCCGTCGCGGTCGCCGCCCCTCGTGGTGGGGGACACCGTCGTCGTGGGGTCGTCGATCCACGACTACCTCAGCCGGCGCGAGAACGCCCCCGGCTACGTGCGCGCCTACCACGCGCGGACCGGGCGCCACCGCTGGGACTTCCACCTGGTGCCCCAGAGCGCCGACGCCTACGGGGCCGACACCTGGGCGGACGAGGCGTGGCGCTACTCGGGGAACACCAACGTTTGGGGCAACATCGCCGCCGACCCCGAGCTGGGCTACGTCTACCTGCCGACGAGCACCCCGACCTCCGACTACTACGGCGGCCACCGGCTCGGCGACAACCTGTTCGCGGAGAGCCTCGTCGCGGTGGACCTGGAGACCGGCCAGCGCGTGTGGCACTTCCAGCTCGTGCACCACGGCGTCTGGGACTACGACAGCCCCGCCGGCCCCAACCTGATCGATGTGGTCGTCGACGGGCGACCGGTGAAGGCCGTCGCCCAGGTCACCAAGCAGGGCTTCGTCTACGTGTTCGACCGGGTCACGGGCGAACCGGTGTGGCCCATCGAGGAGCGGCCGGTGGCCACCGACACCGACCTGGCGGGCGAGCTGCTCGCCCCGACGCAGCCGTTCCCCACCCGGCCCGCGCCGTTCGAGTACCAGGGCGCGCTGATCGAAGACCTCGTCGACTTCACCCCGGAGATCCGGGCGCTGGCGGTGGAGGCGGTGGAGGGGTTCCGGCTCGGACCGCTCTACACGCCGCTCTCCCTGCGGGGCACCGTCTTCCGCCCCAGCGCCGGCGGCGGCGCGAGCTGGGGCGGGGCGGGGGTCGACCCCGAGACCGGCCTGCTCTACGTGCCGTCGCGCAACCTGCACTCGGTCATGCGCTTCCGCGAGCCCGAGCCGGCCGACGACTCCAACCTGCGATACCTCCTCAGCCGGGGCGGCGCGCCATACCTCGGCGGCGGCAACCTGCGCCGCCGGCCGCAGATGCCCGGCGGGCTGCCCCTGTGGAAGCCGCCGTACTCGCGCATGACCGCCATCGACATGCACACCGGCGAGCACCGCTGGATGACCCCGACCGGCGACGGCGACCGCTTCCGCAACCACCCCCGGCTGCGCGACCTCGACCTGCCCCCGCTGGGCGGCGACGCCGGCCGCAACGGCCCGCTGGTCACCCGGACCCTGCTCGTCTACACCCTCACCGCGGGCGGAACCGGCGACGGCCCCCGGCTCGTGGCCTACGACAAGGCGACGGGCCATCTGCGCGGATCGGTCGACCTGCCGGGCGGCGCCATCGGTACGCCGATGACGTATATGCTCGACGGCCGCCAGTACATCGCGGTAACGGTGGGCGGCGACGTGCCGTCGCTCGTGGCGTACCGGCTGCCGTGATTCGATGCTGACGATCGCACGACGGAGAATCAGGATGCTCGAGTCCACACCGCGTTTTCCGGTGCTGCTCAGTCTGGCCGCGGTCGCGGCGTTCACGGCGGCCCCGGCCGGGGCGCAGGAGGGTACGGCGGGACCGCCGCCCAACATCGTCGTCATCATGGCCGACGATCTCGGCTATGGTGACATCAGCTCCTACGACGGGTGGATAGACACGCCGCGGCTCGACCGGATGGCCGGCGAGGGCATGCGGTTCCTCGACTTCCACTCGAGCGGCAACGTGTGCAGCCCGACCCGGGCCGGCCTGATGACCGGGCGGTACCAGCAGCGGGCGGGGATTCCCGGGGTGCTCTTCGCCAATCCCGCCCGCCCCTCGCACGACGACGGCATCGAAGCGGGGGAATTGACCCTGGCCGAGGCCCTGCGGGCGCGCGGCTACGCGACGGGCGTCTTCGGCAAGTGGCACCTCGGTTACCGCGCCCGGTTCAACCCGGTGCGGCACGGGTTCGACGAGTTCCGCGGCTTTGTCAGCGGCAACATCGACTATCACTCGCACATCGACACGATGGGTCGCGCCGACTGGTGGCGCGACGACGAGCTGAGCCCCGAGGAGGGGTACGCCACCCACCTCGTCACCGAGCACGCGCTCCGGTTCATCGACGGGCACCGCGACCGGCCGTTCTTCCTCTACCTGCCGCACCACGCCCCGCACTACCCGTTCCAGGGGCCCGACGATCCCGCCGACCGCGCCGTCGGCGACGAGTTCGACCCGCGCGGCTCCGTCGCGAACCGTCGGCGGGCCTACCGCGACATGGTGCGGGAGATGGACGCCGGTATCGGCGAGGTCCTCGACGCCATTGAGGCGCACGGCATCGCGGACCGGACCCTGGTCTGGTTCTTCTCGGACAACGGCGCCGCCCAGTGGGGGTCTAACGCCCCGTTGCGCGGCCTCAAGGCCACCGACTGGGAGGGCGGGCACCGCGTCCCGTCCATCGCGGTCTGGCCGGGCCGCATCCCCGCGGGGACCGAGTCGGCCCAGCTCGCCTCGACCCTCGACGTCATGCCGACGCTGCTGGCGCTGGTCGGTACCGGCGCGGGGGAGACACCGGAGGGCGCCGGAGCCACGGCGTTGCCGGCTTTCGACGGCATCGACCTGTCGCCGGCCCTCCTCCGACGCGAGAGCCTGCCCCCGCGACAGCTCTTCTGGGGCGCCGACGGCACCTTCTGGAACGGCGCGGCGGTGCGCGACGGCCCCTGGAAGCTCGTCATCGACCGGCACGACGGCACCCCGGGACCCCCGATGCTGTTCAACCTGGACGACGACCTCGGCGAGCAAGAGGATCTGGCGGCAGCGCATCCGGACCGGGTCGATCGCCTCCTGGCCGCCCTCGATGCGTGGCGCGCGGACGTGGGCGCGCTCGGAGCGGAATCACCGTGAAGGGCTTCACCGCCACCAGGACCGACGCCGCCGAACCGGCCCAACAACGCGGCTACGGGACCTGACTTGGTTGGCCCTGGTTGGCTCTGGACCAGCGTCCGATGTACAGTGCCTATATGAAGCGCTGCTGCACAGATCCGAACGGAGAACGCTCACGATGACGGCAGACCTCGTCACAACCATCCTCGCGGCCGTCGGGGTCGTGCTCGGGGTCTGGCGGATCCACGCGCACTACGAGACGCGGAACGACGCCGCGCATGCCGAACTCAGCCGGAAGATCGACTCGCTCGCGACCAAGGTGGCCGATGTCGCCGAGAACGTCAGCTACCTCCGCGGGCGCTCGGACGAGCGCGACGCCCAGGCCGCAACGGCCGGTCGGAGTTGACGACGCGCCCTCGCTTTCCGCCGCCCGACTCGGCGGTCTCCTCGCTGGACCTCGCCGCTGTCCGCCGGCGCCCGTCATCCCCTGCGGTTGCGGGCCAGCCAACCTCTTGGCGGGTTGACGGCGTCCGGTCACCTGTAGCACAGTGCATGACATGGGCACGGTTACGGTACGGCTCCAGCCGGAATTGGAGAGGCAGCTCGACGAGGTGAGCGGAGCGCTCGGGATGACTCGATCCGAGGTCGTCCGGGACGCGCTCCGGAGGCAGTTGGCCATCCGCCGTTTCGAGGCGATCCGCGCACGCCTGATGCCGTTCGCGGAAGCCCGCGGCTACCTCACCGACGAAGACGTCTTCGAACACGTGTCGTGAGGGTGTTCCTCGACACGAACGTGCTCGTCAGCGCCTTCACAACTCGCGGTCTCTGTGCCGATGTACTCCGTGTCGTCCTCCGGGACCACACGATCCGCTACGGCTGCCGCGGACGCCCATGGGCGCGAGGGAGGGATCGATGAGTACGGCCGGCGCCGCGGTCCGGGGCGGCGAGTCCGAAGCGCCCACGCGGGCTACCTACCAGGACGTGCTCGACGCCCCGGCCAATCGGGTGGCCGAACTCGTCGACGGCGTCCTCCACACGCAGCCGCGGCCGGCCATGCCGCATGCGTTGGCGAGCTCCCGTCTGGGCGGCGAACTCATGGGACCCTTCGACCGGGGGCGCGGCGGCCCCGGCGGATGGTGGATCATCGACGAGCCCGAGTTGCATCTCGGGGAGGACGTCCTGGTGCCCGACTTGGCGGGGTGGCGCCGGGAGCGGATGCCCGAGTATCCCGACGCGGCCTACGTCACCCTGGCGCCGGACTGGGTGTGCGAGGTCCTGTCCCCTTCGACGCGCCGGCTCGACCTGCAGGGCAAGCGCCCGATCTACGCCCGCGAGGGCGTCGGCCATCTGTGGCTCGTCGAGCCGTCCGACCACACCTTCGAGGCGTTCGATCTACGCGAGGGCCGGTGGGTGCTGACGGCGACCGCCAAGGACGCCGAGTCGGTGTGCGTCCCCCCCCTTCGATGCGGTCACCTTCAGCCTCGGCGAGCTCTGGCCCTGATATCCCCCGATACTGCTCTGTCTCATCGCCCTCTTGGGCCAACCGCCTGGCGAGCTGATGCGCTACCGCCCCGAGCCCTGGGACCGGACGACGCAGTTGCTCGTCGTGTACACGGGAAAGAGCGGGCGGGTCGCAGCCCGGATCGGGATTCACGGGGTACGCCCCCCGCGACCTCCGCCACAGCTACTAGAGGTCGCCCTCACAGCTCCCGCAGCGCCGTGGCCACCGGCAGGCGGGCGGCGCGGAGGGCGGGGAAGAGTCCCCCGAAGAACCCCATCACCACGGCCCAGGTGATGCCCTGGACGAGCAGCTCCGGGGTGACGCGGAAGGCGAACGCCACCTGGCTGAAGGTCTGCCAGTTGAGGGTGGCGGTCTGGTAGCCGTTGAACCCGGCGTAGGCGATCAGCCCGCCGAGCAGTCCGCCGACGACGGCGAGGGCCACCGACTCCGCCATGACGGAGATGACCACCGGTCCGCTGGAGAACCCGAGGGCGCGCAGGGTCGCGATCTCGCGGGTCCGGGCCGCCACCGCGGTGTACATGGTGTTGATGGCGCCGAAGACGGCGCCGATGCCCATGAGGAACGCGATGACGCCGGCGATGCCGGTGATGATGGCGGTGACGGCCTGGGTCTGGCCCAGGTAGTAGTCGTCCTCGCGCTCGACCATGACGTCGAGGCGGGGATCGGCGGTCAGGGCGTCCCTGAACGCGTCGAAGGCGTCGGCCGACTCGAGACGCGCGTAGACCGACTGGAACGAGTCGCCGCGGCGGTACGCCGGCTGCAGCACCCGGGCGTCGCACCAGATCTCCGACTCGGCGATGGTGCCGTCGGCCTCGAAGATGCCGACGACCTCCCAGGCGCTCTCGCCCCACCGCTGCGTCGACCCGAGCTCGATCCCCGCGAACTGGGCGGCGGCGCTGCGGCCGACGATGATCTCGTTGGTGCCCGGCCGGAAGGTCCGGCCCTCGACGATGCGCACCTCGTCGCGCACGTCGAAGGCGGCCGGCTCGACGCCGCGCAGGGGGACGTTGGCCGGCGTGCCGGTGCTCCGCTTGGGCACGTCGACGACCACGAACAGCTCGGCCGAGGCGACCACGCCCCCGGTGGACCGCCGCACCCCGGGCGCGTCCCTGATGACCCGGGTGCTCTCCAGGGGCAGGATGCTGCTCAGCTCGGTGTCGCTGCCGCCCCGCATGACGATGGCGGTGTCGGGCGACCCCGCGCCGGCGAGGGCGGCCTGGAACCCCTCGGCGATGGAGAGCACCGCCACGAAGACGACGACCACGCCGGCCACCCCGGTGACCGCGACGACGGACGAGCCGGCGCGCTGCGGCACGGTGCGCAGGGTCAGGCCGATCATCGTGAGTATCTGGGCCGGGAATCGCATCGTTCGCTACCCCTTCCGCAACGCGTCGACGATGCGCAGCCGCGTGGCCTGCACGGCGGGCAGAGCCCCCGCGGCCAGCCCGAGCAGGATCACGAAGACGCCCCCCAGCGCGAGGTCGCGGCGGGGGACGATGAAGGTCGGCAGGAAGCCCCCGGTCGGGTCGCCGAGGTCGATGAGCAGGAAGCCGATGCCGAGGCCCGCCGCGCCCCCCGCCACCGCGATCGCGAGCGACTCGGCGAGGACGAGGCCCAGGACGCCGCGGTCGGTGAAGCCGAGGGTCTTCAGCACCCCCAGCTCGCCGGTCCGCTCGCGGATGGACTGGGCCATGGTGTTGCCGGTGATCAGCAGGATGGTGAAGAAGACCGCGCCCAGCACCGCGGTGACGAGGGCCCCGATGTTGCCGATCTGGTCGGCGAACCCCTGCAGGAACGCCTGCTCCGTCGACGTCCGGGTCTCGGCCGGCGAGTTGGCGAAGCGCGCGTCGATGGCGGCGGCGACGTCCGTCGACCGCGCGGGGTCGTCGACGCGGATGATGAACTGGCCGATGAAGCGCTGGCCGAGGTCGTTGGCCTCCATCAGGTACTCGTGGTGGAAGAGGAACGTCGACGTGTCGTAGCCCTCGACCCCCGCCTCGAAGATGCCGTCGATGGTGAACTCCCAGGTCGGGCCGTCGCGGGTCCGGAAGATGGTCCCCTGGAGGGGGATGCGGTCGCCGACCTCCCACCCGAACCGGTCGGCGGTGGTCCGGCCGACGACGGCCCCGGTCCGGTTGCGCAGCCACGCCTCGCGCTCGGCGTCGCTCAGCACGACCTCGGGGTAGAGCCGGAGGTAGCTCTCGGGGTCGACCGCGAACTGCGCGAAGAAGTTCCGCGGGTCCTGGTAGACGCCGCCGAACCACGACATGTGGCTGACGTCCTCGACCCCGTCGATGGACGCCATGCGCCCCAGGTAGCTCTCGGGGAGGGGCTGGACGAGGGAGACCTTGTGGATGACGAGCATGCGGTCCGCCCCCGCCACCTCGACCCCGGAGCCGAACGCGACGCGGATGGCGGCGAGGTACGCGAACAGGATGAACGCGACCACGATCGACAGCACCGTGAACAGCGTCCGGACCTTGCGCCGGAACAGGTTCTTCCAGACGAGGGGCAGGAACTTCATGACTCCGGCTCCGTCGAGAGCAGCCCCTTGTTGAGGTGGAGGGTGCGCCGGGCGCGGTCGGCGGCGTGGGCGTCGTGCGTCACCATGACGATGGTCTTGCCGTGGTCGGCGTTGAGGGCGTGCAGCAGGTCGAGGATCTCGTCGCCCGACTTCCGGTCGAGGTCGCCGGTGGGCTCGTCGCAGAGCAGCAGCGTGGGGTCGGTCACGATGGCCCGCGCGATGCCCACGCGCTGCTCCTGCCCGCCCGAGAGCTGGCGCGGATAGTGCTTGGCGCGGTGGCTCAGGCCGACGACCTCCAGCGCGGTGGCGACGTGGCGGCGGCGCTCGCTCCGCGACAGCGGGGTCAGCAGCAGGGGCAGCTCGACGTTGCGCTCGGCCGTGAGCACCGGCAGCAGGTTGTAGAGCTGGAAGACGAAGCCGATGTGCCGCGACCGCCAGCGCGCGAGCCGGCCGCCCGACATGCGGTCGATGCGGTCGCCCCCGACCGTCACCGAGCCGTCGCTCGGGGTGTCTAGGCCGCCGAGCAGGTTGAGCAGGGTCGTCTTGCCCGAGCCCGACGGGCCCATGAGGGCGAGGAAGTCGCCCCGCGGCAGGTCGATCGTGACCCCCTGCAGGACGTCGATCCGCTCCGATCCGCGCCGGAACCGCTTGTGCAGATCCCGGATTTCCACCAGCGCCTCGGTCTCGCTCATCGACCCCCCTCGAACCCCGACCGGCCCGCCGCCGCGTTCCTTCGCTCGCGATCGCCGCTTCCTCGTCGTCTCCCGCCGTCCGCGCCCCGACCCCGACCGTCGTTCAGCGTACCGTTCCGCCCACGGTCCGGATCAGCGCGATGCGCGATGGACATCGTCCCTCCCGCGCCTGCATCGTGCCGTACCTGGACCGCCGGGGCAACCGGATTGCGATCGGCGGTCGCCGGTGCCGGGCCAGCGGTCGGCATCCGCCCGTGGGCGGCCTCGCCCGGCGCATCCAGGAGCGCTTTCGCGGCCGGGCGGCGCCGAGAGCCCTGTCGGCGACATACGCGACGAGCCGCGCGGCGGGGTGTCGACAGACGACTCATGCCGCCGACAGGACCGCACGTTGGTCGATGCGCCCGCGGCCGGCGTGTTCCCGGTGTCGACGGACGACTCATGCCGCCGACAGGACCGCGAGCGCCCGGTGCAGCGCGTCCACCTGCCGGTCGGTGTCGGCCGGGGTCCCGTCCGTCCGGATCACGTGGTCGGCGCGGCGCGTCTTCTCCGCCGTCGGCAACTGCGCGGCGATGCGGCGCTCCGCCTCGTCCCGGCTGAACCCGCGCGCGACCACCCGCGCGACCTGCGCGGCGTGCCCGCAGGCGGTGACGACGACGCGGTCGAACGACTCGGTCCGCGAGCCCTCGAAGAACAGGGGTATCGCGACGACGCCGAACCGGTGGCCGGACCGCCGCTCGATCCCGTCGAACCAGGCGGCGACGGCGGACCGCACGTGGGGATGGACGATGGCGTTCAGGTCGGCGCGGGCGGCGTCGTCGGCGAAGACGACGGCCCCGAGCCGGCGCCGGTCGACGCGGCCTTCGGCGTCGATGACGCCGGGGCCGAAGCGCTCCCGCACCGCCCGCCACGCCGGTCCGTCCGGGGCGATCGCCTCGTGGGCCAGGCGGTCCGCGTCGGCCGTGGGCACGCCCTTGGCGGCCAGCCGGTCGAGCACGTAGGTCTTGCCGGTCGCGATGCCGCCGGTCAGCACGACCCGCATCGTCAGGCCTCCTCGGCCGGGGTGATCCGCTCTTCGACGAACGTGTTCCACTCGTGGCACTGCGGGCATTGCCACAGCAGCTCGGTGCTGCGGTATCGGCAGCGCATGCACACGTGGGGGTCCAGGTAGAACACCGCGCCGCGGGTCAGCTCGCGGTAGCGGCGGACCCGGGCCTCGTCGAAGCGCAGGGCCGCGAGGGCCTGCCACACGACCTGGTGGACGGTCAGGGCGTGCGGGTTGTGCACCAGCGAGTCGAAGAGCAGGTCCAGCGCGGCCGACGGCTCGCCGCGGTCCGCGAGGTGCCGCCCCAGGGCCAGGCGCGCCCGCCAGTCCTGTGGATTGGCGTCGATCAGGCGGCGGCACAGGGCCGGGAACCGCTCCGCGTCTCCGTCCTCGCGGCTCGCGCGCTCGACCCGGTCCAGGATCAGGTAGGCGCGGTCGGGCGCGACGTCGGGGACCCGGCTCCAGGTCGCGAGGGCCTCGGCGGCGCGGCCCTCCCGGCGCTGCAGGTCGCCGAGGTCGAGGTACGCGGCGACGGCGCGCTCGTCGAGGACGATCGCCGCCTCGAACCGCGACGCCGCCTCGGCCGGGTCGGCCTGCTCGAGCGCCCGCACGCCGAGGCGGGTCTCCAGGAACGCCAGCTTCGCCTGGTGCCTCGGCCGCTCGGCCGGCGCGGCGAGCGCCGCGAGCCGTCGGCGGACGGCGCGCGCCTCGTGCCACTGCTGCTGCTCCTCGTGCAGCTTCTCGAGGTTCGACAGCGCCTGCCGGTTGTCGCCGTCGATGCGCAGCACCTCCTCGAACGTCTCCAGGGCCCGGTCGACGAATCCGCCGCGCTTGAAGTCGAGCCCGAGGCACAGCAGCACGTACGCCTGCTCCATCCTCGTCAGCTTCGGCCGCTGCAGCGCCCGCTGATGGAGCTGGATGGCCCGCGTCACCTGCCCCTTCTCCCGGTACAGGTTCCCGAGTATGAGGTGGATCTCCAGGGCGTCGGCGTCGAGGCCGGCCGCGGTGCTCAGCTCCTCGATGGCGAGGTCGAGCTGGTTGGACGCCAGCAGGTTGAGCCCCAGCAGATAGCGGGGCGACTCGCGGGCCCGGCGCCGGTCTATCCAGCGCCCCTCGCTGAGCTTGTAGCGCTCCCACGCCTTCCCGCCGGCCAGTCCCGCCAGCAGGGCCAGCAGCGCGACCAGGAGGCCCACGGAGTCGCCCATCAGAACAGCTCGGTGCGCCAGAGGTCGTGGAGGTGGACGACGCCCTCGACCCGCCGGGCGCCGTCGACCACCACGAGGGCGGTGATGCGGTGGGATTCCATGAGGTGGAGGGCCTGGGCGGCCAGGGTCGACGCGGCGATGGCGTGCGGGGCCGTCGACATGACCTCGCCGGCGGTGCGGGCGGAGAGCGGTCCGCCGCCGAGGAGCCGCCGCCGCAGGTCGCCGTCGGTGATGACCCCGGCGAGCCGCCCCGCCGCGTCGAGCACGCAGGTCATGCCCAGCCGCTTGTCGCTCATCTCCCGGAGCACCGCGGGCATCGGGGTCCCGGTCGCGACCGCCGGCACGTCGCCGCCCGTGCGCATGAGGCGGCCGGCGCGCAGCAGGCGCTTGCCGAGCCCGCCGCCGGGATGGAGGCTCGCGAAGTCGTCCTCGCGGAAGCCCTTGCGGACGAGCAGGGTCATGGCGAGGGCGTCGCCCAGGGCCAGCGCGGCGGTGGTGCTGGCCGTGGGCACGAGGTTCAGGGGGCACGCCTCGGCCCGCACGCCGCAGTCGAGCGCGACGTCCGCGGTCCGCGCGAGGGTGGATTCGGGAGCGCCGGTGAGGCAGACGAGGCGGGCCCCGACCCGGCGGATGGTGTCGATCAGGCGCAGGATCTCGTTCGTCTCGCCGCTGTGGGACAGGGCTAGGACGACGTCGTCGTCCTGCACGACGCCGAGGTCGCCGTGGACCGCCTCGGCGGGATGGAGGAAGAACGCCGGGGTGCCGGTGCTGGCGAGGGTGGCGGCGATCTTGCGGCTGATGATCCCCGACTTGCCCATGCCGGTCACGATGACGCGGCCCGCGCAGGCGTCGAGCAGCCGCACCGCCGCGTCGAAGCGCTCGTCGAGGCGGCCGGCGAGCGCGCTGACCGCGGCCGCCTCGGTCTCGATGACCCGCCGCGCCGGCGTCCGGTCGACCGGCGGATCCGCCGGCGGGGCGGCGGTCGCGGTCATGCGGTGCGGTCCCCGGCCGCCGCCGCGATCCGCAGCACCCGTTCGAGGAGCGGCGCCAGCCGGTCGAGCCGCAGCGCGTTCTGCGCGTCGCTCTTCGCGCGGGAGGGCTCTTCGTGAACCTCGAGGAACAGGGCGTCGACCCCGCTCGCGGCCCCGGCCGCGGCCAGCGGCTCGATGTACTCGGCCCGGCCCGCGGTCACCCCGTCGCCGGCGCCGGGGAGCTGCAGGCTGTGGGTGACGTCGAACACCACCGGCACCCCCAGCGCCCTGAGCTGGGGGAACGCCCGGAAGTCGACCACGAGGTCGTGGTAGCCGAAGCTGACCCCGCGCTCGGTGACGAGGACGCGCCGGTTGCCGGCCCCCGTAACCTTGGCGACGGCGTGCCGCATGTCGGCCGGGGCGAGGAACTGCCCCTTCTTGAGGTTGACGGCGCGGCCGGTGCCGGCGGCGGCGGTGATCAGATCGGTCTGGCGCGAGAGGAAGGCGGGGATCTGGAGCACGTCCGCCACCTCGGCCACCGCGTCCACCTGCGCGGTCTCGTGGACGTCGGTCAGGGCGGGCACGCCGTGGGCCTCCTTGACGGCCCGCAGCGCGGCCAGGCCCGCCTCGAGGCCGGGGCCGCGGAACGAGCGGGCGGACGTGCGGTTGGCCTTGTCGAACGACGCCTTGAAGATGTAGGGGATGCCGAGGTCCCGGGCGACCTCGGCGATCGCCCCGCCCAGGAACAGGGCGTGCTCTTCGCTCTCGATGACGCACGGCCCCGCGATGAGGGCGGGCGGTCCGTCCCCGCCCAAGGCCACGTCACCGATGCGCACGACGGACACGCGACCATTATAGAGGCGGGGCGCCGCGGACCGAGGTCGCGGTGTGTCCTCCATCGCATGCGCCTGCGCCGCCGGCGCCAGGAAACGTGCGGCCGGGGGACCGCGGTCGCCGCCCGACCCTTCCTGCACGCGGATGAACGGGTCGGGGGCGGGGGCGGGACGGATGGTGCGCCGCGACGTTTCCTGCGCCCCGTTCACTCACACGCTGATACGCCGCTTGCCGACCGCCGGCGGATCCGCGCTCGTCTGCGTCGCCGCCCCCGACCGCTTGTGCTCGTGGCTCGCCCGCACGAAGTCGGCGAACAGCGGGTGGGGGTCGAGGGGCTTGGAGCGGAACTCGGGGTGGAACTGGACGGCCACGAACCAGGGATGGGCGGGCAGCTCGATGGTCTCGACGAACCGCCGGTCGGGGGACTGCCCCGAGATGACGAGGCCGTGCTCGGCGAGGGCCGACTCGTACTCCCGGTTGAACTCGTACCGGTGCCGGTGCCGTTCATGGACCTCGCCGGCCCCGTAGATGGCCCGCGCGCGCGAGCCCGCGGCGAGTTCGCAGGGGTAGCGGCCCAGCCGCATCGTCCCCCCGAGGTCGTCGACCCCCAGCAGGTCGCGCAGCTTGTAGATGATCTTGTGCGCCGCGTCCGGGTTGCACTCGGTGGAGTCGGCGCCCTCGATCCCGCACACGTTGCGGGCGAACTCGACCGCCGCCCACTGGAAGCCGTAGCAGATGCCGAAGTAGGGGATGCGCCGCTCGCGGGCGATGCGGGCGGCGCGCATCATGCCCCCCGTGCCGCGGTCGCCGAACCCGCCGGGGACGAGGATGCCGTCGGCCCCGGCGAGCAGGTCGTCGCCGCCCTCGGCCTCGAGGGCCTCCGCCTCGACCCACTGGATGTCGACGGCCAGCTTGTGCCGGAAGCCCCCGTGGTAGAGCGCCTCGTTGAGGCTCTTGTAGGAGTCCTCGTACCCCACGTACTTGCCGACGACGTGGATGCGGAGGCGGTCGAGGGGGCGCCTGAGGCCGTCGATCAACGACTGCCACGCGTCCATCGAGCGTTCGGAATCGGGGAGCTGCAGCCGCCGGAGCACGTTGCGGTCGAGCCCTTCGTCCGCGAGGACGAGCGGAACCTCGTAGATGCTCGACACGTCCCTCGCCGTGATCACCGCATCTTCGTCCACGTCGCAGAACAGCGCGATCTTCCCGCGGAGCTCCGCCGGCAGGATCCGGTCGGTGCGGCACAGCAGGATGTCGGGCTGGATGCCGATCGACCGCAGATCGCGGACGCTGTGCTGCGTCGGCTTGGTCTTGAGCTCGCCGGCGGCCCCGATGAACGGCACCAGGGTCAGGTGGACGTAGAGGGTGTGGTCCCGCCCGACGTCCTGCCGGAACTGCCGGATGGCCTCGAGGAACGGCTGGCTCTCGATGTCGCCGACGGTCCCGCCGACCTCCACCAGCACGATGTCCACGTCCTTCGCCACCGTGCGGATGCAGTCCTTGATCTCGTTCGTGATGTGGGGGATGACCTGCACGGTGCCCCCGAGGTAGTCGCCGCGGCGCTCCTTCTGGATGACCGACAGGTATATCTGGCCGGTGGTCCAGTTGTGGTTCTTGGTGGTGAGGGTGCGGGTGAAGCGCTCGTAGTGGCCGAGGTCGAGATCGGTCTCGGCCCCGTCGTCGGTGACGTAGACCTCGCCGTGCTGGTAGGGGCTCATGGTGCCCGGGTCGACGTTGACGTAGGGGTCGAGCTTCTGCAGCGTCACCCGGTAGCCGTGCCCCTCGAGCAGACAGCCGACGGAGGCGGCGGCGAGCCCCTTGCCGAGGGACGACACCACCCCGCCGGTGACGAAGATGAACTTCACGGGGCGGCCCGCGTCGTTGAGGATCGGTTCGCTCATGCCGGCGCTCCCGCCGCGACGCGCCGGCGCACCCGGTCGAGGTCCGCGGGCGTGTCGACGCCGATGGGGTCGTCGTCGATGCGTGTGGTCATGATGCGGTAGCCGTGCTCGAGGGCGCGGAGCTGCTCTAGACGCTCGGCGCGCTCGAGCGGGGTCGGCTCGAGCCGGCTCAGGGTCAGCAGGAACGGCCGCCGGTACACGTAGAGCCCGAGGTGCCGGTCGACCGCCGCGGGCGGCGCGGCGGGCGCGTCGCGGTCGAGGCCGATGGGCGCGCGCGAGAAGAAGAGGGCGTAGCCCCCGCGGTCGACGGCGACCTTGACGACGCCGGGGTCGCGCCACGCGTCGGCGTCCGCGAGGGGGCACCGCAGCGTCGACATCGCCACCGCGGGGTCCGCCGCGGCCGCCACCGCCGCGTCGATGGCTTCCGGCGCGATCAAGGGTTCGTCGCCCTGCACGTTGACCACGAGGTCGCAGTCGAGGCCGGCGGCGACCTCGGCGAGGCGGTCGGTGCCCGACGCGTGATCGGCGCGCGTCAGGCGCGCCTCGCCGCCGAACGCGGCGACCGCCCGCGCGATGCGGTCGTCGTCGGTGGCGACGAGGACGCGGTCGACCGAGCGGGCGTCCGCCGCGTGGCGGTAGACGTGCTCGATCATGGTGCGTCCGCCGATGTCCGCGAGCGGCTTGGCCGGCAGCCGGGTCGACGCGTAACGCGCGGGGATGACGGCGG
The DNA here is from genome assembly GCA_963666855.2 of Vicinamibacterales bacterium. Lineage (GTDB taxonomy): Bacteria > Acidobacteriota > Vicinamibacteria > Vicinamibacterales > UBA8438 > JAJEEA01. The sequence continues at coordinate 47,273 of CAXXTG010000229.1, read as the reverse complement.
CGGTTCTTCCGGCGGCGGGCGGCTCGCGGGGGGGCGGGGGCGTGGCGGGGCGCACGGCGAATCCTACCACGGCCGGGCGGCTACGGGCGGCCGACCCGCCGTGGTACGATGGGCGCGGCGAGGGGGATGAGCAAGGCACGTCTGGCGATGTGGGGGGGCGGCGGAGCGCTCCTGGCGGCTTGGCTGTCCTCGGCGGCGGGGACGATGCCGGGCGGGCCCCCGCCCGCGCCCGCCGCCGGCGGATCGGCGCGGCCGCCGGCGGCGGCGACGCCGCAGTCCGCGGCGCCCGCCGTCGAGCGAATCGAGCTGGACCGGGAGGTGGCCCGGATGGCCGCCTATCTCGAGCGCGCGCCCCGCCCGCGGCCGGTCGTCCGCAACCCGTTCACCCTCGGTTCCCGGCGGGCCGCGGACACCGCCCGCGGACCCGGGGCGTCGGTCGTGCCCGACGGCTGGGCGCCGCGCGCGGCCGCCGCTGCGCGGGCGGTTCCGTTGCGGGTGTCCCTCGCCGGCATCGCGACCGACGACACGCCGTCCGGCCCGCTCCGGACCGCGGTCCTCTCCGTGGACGGGCAGGTGGTGCTGGCCGAGGTCGGCGACGAGGTGCCGGGACCCTATCAGGTGCGGCGCATCGACGACGACGCCGTCGAGCTCTTCGACCCGGGCCGGCAGGTCTCGTTCCGGCTCGCCCTGCCGTAACGGTTTGGCGCGACCGCGGGGGCGCGCCCGCTCACGCCTCCCAGGACGAGACGACCGACGCCTCCTTCACCGCGGGCACCGCGCCGATCTCCCGCAGCACCTCGGGGGAGACGCCCGGCGCGGCGGGGTCGACCGGGTCGATCTTCACCACCGCCACCGCGCCGCCCCCCGCCGCCCCCCGGCCCAGCGCGAACGTCTCGATGTTGATGCCGTGGCGGCCGAGAATCCCCCCCACCTCGCCGATCACCCCGGGCTGGTCGTCGTTGCGGACCACCAGGAGGGTGCCCTCCAGGGGGGCCTCGATCTGCACGCCGTCGAGGAGGACGAGCCTCGGGCCCGCCCGCTCGAACAGGACCCCCTCGACCCAGTGCTCGCCCCGCGCGGTGTGGAGCTTCATGGAGATGAGGTTGGTGAAGTTGCGGGCCCTGGAGCTGCGCGACTCGATGACCTCGATGCCGCGGTCGCGGGCCACCGACCGCGCGTTGATCGGGGTCACGTTGTCGACCGTCGACCCGAAGAAGCCGACCAGGCTCGCGCCCACCAGCGGCTCGTTGTCGCCCTCGGCGAGCCCGCCGTAGTAGCGGAGCGCGAGGGCCTCGGGGCGCTCGTCGGCGACGTGCTTCAGCAGGGTCCCGAGGCGGCGCGCCAGCACCGTGTAGGGCTGTATGCGCTTCAGCTCCTCGGGGCCCAGCGAGGGGTAGTTGACGGCGTTGCGCACGACGCCCGCGGCGAGGAAGTCGCGCACGCAGGCCGCCGTCTCCAGCCCCACGAGCTCCTGCGCCTCGTGGGTGGACCCCGCGATGTGCGGCGTGGTGACGACTTGGGGCAGGTCGACGAGGCGCCCGCCGGGCGGCGGCTCGACCTGGAAGACGTCGAGCCCGGCCCCCCCGAGGACCCCCCGCTCGATGGCGTCGGCCAGCGCGTCTTCGTCGATGAGGGCGCCGCGGGCGGTGTTGACGATGCGCGCCGACGGCTTGCAGCGGGCGAGCCGTTCCGCCGTGAACAGGGGGCCGGGGCCGGTGGCGGGCGCGTGCAGGGTGATGAAGTCGGCGGCCGCGCACAGCTCGTCGATCTCCATCAGCTCGACGTCGAGGTCGGCGGCGACCTGGCCCGCGATGAAGGGGTCGTGCGCGACGCAGCGCATGCCGAACGCGTGGGCGCGGTGGACGACCTCGCGGCCGATGCGGCCGAGGCCCACGAGGCCCAGGGTCTTCCCGCGCAGCTCGATCCCCGTCAGCTTCTTCTTCTCCCAATGGCCCGCCTTGAGCCGGGCGTCCGCGTGGGCCACGGACCGGGCCGAGGCGAGCAGCAGGGCCATGGCGTGCTCGGCCACGCTGACGCTGTTGGCCCCCGGGGCGTTCACCACCAGCACCCCGTTCGCGCTCGCGGCGTCGAGGTCGACGTTGTCGACGCCGGTGCCCGCGCGGGCGACGATTCTCAGCTTGGGCGCGGCGGCGAGCAGCGCCGCGTCGACCCGGGTCGCGCTGCGGACGATGAGGGCGTCGGCGTCGGCGAGGTCGGCCTCGAGCCGGGGCCGGGGGCGGCCCGGCTCGGCGTCGACCGTCCACCCGCGGCTGCGGAGCAGTTCCGCCGCCGACGGCGGCAGGGGATCGGCAATCACGATCTTCATGCGGCGCTCGTTTCTCCCGGGATCTCGTGGATGACGCCCGCGCCGGCCGGGGCCGGCGGGGGCGCCCGCGGCGGGCCGGGCCGCGCGGCCGGGCGCGGCGGGGACGGTACAAGCAGTATAATGGGCGGCCGTTGCGGGGGTTCGGTCACCACGCGGTCAACGGCCCCGGGGACGGGCGGTTCGCGGACCGCCGCAGGGGCGTTTCCACACGGTTCCACGGTTCTCGGCGGCGGTTCCGCGCCGCGCCCGGCGCGATGCCCGGCGCATCGCGCGCGCCGGGGCGGGTCCGTCGCCGGCCGGCCGGCGACGGGTGAAGGCGAGTGAAAGGGGTACTGAGCGCGTCATGAATCGAAAAGTCAGCGTCATCGGGTCGGGCAACGTCGGCGCCACCGCGGCGAGGAGCATCGCCGACAAGGAGCTCGCCGACGTCGTGATCCTGGACATCCTCGAGGGCGTGCCCCAGGGCAAGGGCCTCGACATGCTCGAGGCGTGCCCCATCGAGGGGTCCGACTCGCGGGTCCTCGGCACGAACGACTACGCCGACACCGCCGGGTCGGACATCGTCGTGATCACCGCCGGCCTCGCCCGCAAGCCGGGCATGAGCCGCGACGACCTGCTGAACAAGAACGCGGGCATCATCCGGTCGGTGACGGCCGAGGTCGTCAAGCACTCGCCCGACTGCATCATCGTGCCGGTGACGAACCCCCTCGACGCGATGTGCCAGGTCGTGTACCGCGCGAGCGGGTTCCCCCGCGAGCGGGTCGTGGGCATGGCCGGGGTGCTCGACTCGGCCCGCATGCGCTCGTTCATCGCCGAGGCCCTGAACGTGTCGGTCGAGAACACCCACGCCTTCGTGCTCGGGGGGCACGGCGACACCATGGTGCCGCTGCCGCGGTTCTCCACCGTCGCGGGCATCCCCATCACCCAGCTTCTGGACCGGGCGACCGTCGACGCGATCGTCGACCGCACCGCGAACGGCGGGGCGGAGATCGTCAAGCTGCTGGGCACCGGCAGCGCCTACTACGCGCCGGGCTCGGCCGCGGTGGAGATGGTCGAGGCGATCCTGAAGGACAAGAAGAAGATACTGCCGTGCGCGGTCTACCTGCAGGGCGAGTACGGCGTCCGCGACCTGTTCGTGGGGGTGCCGGTGAAGCTGGGCGCGGGCGGGGCCGAGCAGGTGATCGAGATCGCCCTCGAGCCCGGCGAGCAGGCGGCGCTGGACAAGTCGGCGGCGGCCGTGAAGGAGCTGGTCGACATCCTGGGGCTGTAGTCCATCGTGAAGATCCACGAATACCAGGCGAAGGCGCTGCTCGCGGGGCACGGCGTCGCGGTTCCCCGCGGCGAGGCGGTGTTCTCGGCTCTCGAGGCGGGCGCCGTCGCGCGCCGCCTCGGCGGCCGGGTGGTCGTCAAGGCGCAGATCCACGCCGGCGGCCGCGGCAAGGGCGGGGGCGTCAAGGTCGCCGCCGACGCCGCCGAGGCGGAGCGGATCGCGGGCGACATGCTGGGGATGACCCTGGTGACCCCCCAGACCGGGCCGGCCGGGCGGGTGGTGGGGCGCCTGTTGATCGAGGAGGCCCTCGACATCGCGAACGAGCTGTATCTGGGCGTGCTCGTCGACCGGTCGGCGGGCCGGCCGGTCATGATGGCGAGCGCGTCGGGGGGGATGGACATCGAGGCGGTGGCGGCGGCGACCCCCGAGCTGATCCACCGGGCCCACGTCGACCCGGGCCTCGGGCTCGCGCCGTTCCAGACCCGGCGGCTCGCCCACGCGGTGGGCCTGTCGGGGCCGGCGGCGCGCGGCGCGGCGGCGATCATGCGCCGCGCCTGGGACGCGTTCACCGCCTGCGACGCGTCGCTGGTCGAGATCAACCCGCTGGTGGTGACCGCGGCCGGCGCGGCCCTCGCCCTCGACGCCAAGGTGACGCTCGACGACAACGCCCTGTTCCGGCACGCCGACCTCGCCGACCTGCGCGACCCCGCCGAGGAGGAGCCGCTGGAGACCGAGGCGTCCCGGCACGCCCTCAACTACATCCGGCTCGACGGCGACATCGGCTGCATGGTCAACGGCGCGGGCCTCGCGATGGCGACGATGGACATCATCAAGCTGTCGGGGGGCGAGCCCGCCAACTTCCTCGACGTCGGCGGGGGGGCCGACGCCGACCAGATCCGCAACGCGTTCCGCATCCTGCTGTCGGACGAGAACGTGCGCGCGGTGCTCATCAACATCTTCGGGGGCATCCTGCGGTGCGACGTGCTCGCGGCCGGGGTCATCGCCGCGGTGACCGAGCTCGGGGTGGACGTGCCGGTGGTCATGCGCATGGAGGGGACGAACGTGGAGGAGGGCCGGCGCATGCTCGACGGGAGCGGCCTGAACTTCACCACCGCGGACACCATGGCCGAGGCGGCGCGGGGGGTCGTCGAGGCGGCCCGCCGGGCGCCCGCCCCGTAGCCGGCGTCCGCCTCATTGAGAGCACGCGGATGGGACGGCCGGGCCGGGCGGCGGGGCGTGACGAGGCGGCCGTGCGGCCGGGCTTCGCTTCGGATCGGCCGGGGTGGGTGAGATGGCGGTTCTGATCGACGAACGGACGCGGTTGATCGTGCAGGGCCTCACGGGGCGGGAGGGCGCCTTCCACGCCCGCCAGGCCGTCGAGTACGGCACGAACGTGGTGGGGGGCGTGACCCCCGGCAAGGGGGGGACCACCCACGAGGGCCTGCCGGTGTTCGACACCGTCGAGGCCGCGGTCCGCGAGACCGGGGCGGACGCCTCGGTGGTCTTCGTGCCGCCGGCCGTCGCCGCCGACGCGGTCATGGAGGCGGCGGACGCCAAGGTCGCGCTGGTCGTGTGCATCACCGAGGGCATCCCGACCCTCGACATGATGCGCGCGCTGGCGTTCATCGGGGAGCGGGGCTGCCGGCTCATCGGGCCCAACTGCCCCGGGCTCATCTCGCCGGGGCGCGCCAAGGCCGGCATCATCCCCGGCCACATCTGCCGCGAGGGGCGGGTCGGCATCGTCTCGAAGAGCGGCACGCTGACCTACGAGGCGATCCACCAGCTCACCCGGCTCGGGCTGGGTCAGACCACGTGCATCGGCATCGGCGGCGATCCGCTGATCGGCACGAGCTTCCTCGACGCCCTCCGCCTTTTCGAAGACGATTCCGCGACCGAGGCGGTGGTGCTCATCGGCGAGATCGGCGGGACGGCCGAGGAGGAGGCGGCGCCGTTCATCCGAGACAACGTCAGCAAGCCCGTCGTCGGGTTCATCGCCGGCCGGACCGCCCCGCCGGGGCGCCGCATGGGGCACGCGGGGGCCATCGTCTCCGGCGGCCGGGGCACCGCGGCCGAGAAGATGGCGGCGCTGTCGTCGGCCGGCGTCTCCGTCGTCGAGAGCCCGGCGGACATCGGCTCGGCGGTGGCCGCCGCGATACCGCCGGCGTCGTGAGGCCGGGTCCGCGGCGCGGCCTCCGGGGGGCGGGGCGGGGAAGTCGCGGGGCGGATGTTCCGTCCGCGCCGAGAGTCGGGCCCGCGGCGCGGATCCGCGTCGACGGTGAACAGGGAAGTCATGGAGCAGACATTCGCGATCATCAAGCCGGACGCGGTCGCGTCCGGGCACACCGGGGCCATCCTGCAGCGCATCGAGGAGGCCGGTTTCCGGGTGGCGGCGATGCGCCTGGTGCGGATGACGAAGGCGGAGGCCGAGGGCTTCTACGCCGTGCACCGGGAGCGTCCGTTCTTCGACAGCCTGACGACGTTCATGTCGTCGGGGCCGGCCGTCGTCCTCGCCCTCGAGGCGCCCGACGCGATCGCGCGCTGGCGCACCCTGATGGGGGCGACGGACCCCGCGCGGGCCGACGAGGGGACCCTGCGGCGCCGCTACGGCAGCTCGATCGAGCGCAACGCGACGCACGGCTCCGACGCGCCGGAGACCGCCGCGTTCGAGCTCGGCTACTTCTTCCGCGGCCTCGAGCGGCTCGGCTGAGCCTGTGACGGGCGGCCGCCGGCCTTGACCGGGGCGGGACCGCGTGGTACTATTTCCACACGCCTCGGTTGCTGCCGGCCGCCGGTGCTTGTGCCTCAAGACACAAGCCCGGTTGGGGCTCGCCGACGGCCTTGCAGATTCCCCATGGACAACCTTCGCGAGCGTGAGCCTGAACGCCCCGGCGGGCCGCTTGCAGCCGCACCCTCCCTCGCCGTCCAGTTCTTCCTGATCCCCCTCGCGGTCGTCGCCGTCGTCGTCGCCGTCTACGGCGGATTCCGGATGATGGTGACCGACGAGCGGACGCCGGAGGAGTATCTGCTCGACGTGCGGACGGGGGGGCGCGAAAGGCGCTGGCCGGCCGCCTACGAGTTGTCGCGCCTGATGGGCGACCCGGCCACCGAGGAGAGGCATCCGGGGCTGGGGCGGGCCCTCGTGGACGCGTTCGCCGACTCGCGGGGCGACGATCCGCGCATCCGCCGCTATCTCGCCCTCGCGATCGGACGGCTCCGCACGCCGCCGCCGGGCACCGTCGAGGCCCTCGCCGAGGCCCTCGGCGACGCCGACAGCGAGACCGTGATCAGCGTCGTGTGGGCGCTGGCCTCCCTCGGCGGGGAGGCGGTCGTGCCGCGCATCGTCTCGATGTATCAGTCGTCCGACGCGGGCGTGCGGAAGATGGCGGTGTACGCGCTCGGGGTGCTGCCCGACGACGGCGCGCACACGACCCTGCGGGCGGCCCTCGACGACCCGGCTCCGGACGTGCAGTGGAACGCCGCCGTCGCCCTGGCGCGCCACGGCGATGCGCGCGCCGCGCGGGTGCTCGGCCGCATGCTCGACCGCGATCACGTCACCGGGCTCGTCAGCCCGTCCGAGACCCGGATGGACCCCGCGGGCGAAGTGATGATCAGCGGGTTGCAGGCGGTGGCGGGGCTCGGCTCGGCCGAGGTCGGGGAGGACCTGCGGTCGGCCGTCGCCGCGCTCGCGGACTCCGATCCGAACGTGAGGGTGCAGAACGCGGCGTTGCAGACGCTCGATGCGCTCGATGCGTCACTGGTGGGCGGCGGCGTGGCCGAGCGCAGGTAGGACGGCGCGGCAACGGCCTTCCGCGTCGATGGCGATGGGACAGAAGACTATGGCTGACGAGAACAAGACTCCACCGTCTGCGGACAGCGCCGCAGAGCAGCCCGCGCCGGGGGGAACGCCCCCGGAGGCGCCGGCGAAGGCCGAGGCGGCAGCCCCGGGCGCCGCGAACGCCGCAGACGGGACGGCGGCCGCCGCCGCCGCGCCGGCCCCGCCCGCAGCGGCGGCCGCTTCCGCCGCGACCGCTACGTCGGCGGCGACGCCGGCCCCCGCCGCCAAACGCCCGCCCGCCGCGCCGAAGAAGCCGGCCGCCGCCAAGCCGGCCGCCGCCAAGGCCGCGGCCGGCGGCGACGCCAAGCTCAAGGGCCGCACCACCACCGCCGCGGCGGCCCGGAAGGCGCCCGCCGCGAAGAAGAAGAAGGCGCCGATCCCCGACGACTCGCCGCTCATGGGGCGCCGCGGCTGGATGGGGTTGGCGTGGGGCTCGTTCACCGCCGCCACCGCCGGCTGCCTCGCCGCCACCGGCCGCTTCATGTTCCCGAACGTGCTCAACGAGCCGCCCCAGCAGTTCGCCATCGGGTTCCCCGAGGACTACGGCGAAGGGGTCGACGAGCGGTTCAAGGACCGCTTCGGCGTCTGGGTCGTGCGGACCGACAACGACTTGACGCACGAGACCCCCGGGTTCTACGCGCTCTTCTCCGTGTGCACCCATCTCGGCTGCACGCCGAACTGGTTGTCGGCCGAGAACAAGTTCAAGTGCCCCTGCCACGGCAGCGGGTTCCGGCCCACCGGCGTCAACTTCGAGGGCCCCGCGCCGCGGCCGCTGGAGCGCACGCGGATCGTGCGGGCCGAGGACGGGCAGATCCTCGTCGACAAGAGCCGCAAGTTCCAGCAGGAGCTCGGCCAGTGGACGGACCCCGAGTCGTTCCTTCCGATCTGAGACGACATGGCTGATACGAAGACCATCGAACCGAAGGCCCCGGTCCTCGTCCGGGCGTGGGACTGGCTTACCGAGACGCAGATCTGGACGTCGATCTTCCGGCACGCGGCTCCGATCAACGACCGGAACCGCGTGCTCGTCATGCTCTCGAACGTGTTCCTGCACATGCACCCCGTGCGCCTGCGCAAGTCGGGCGTACGGCTGCGCTACACGTGGTGCATGGGCGGCATCAGCTTCTTCCTGTTCCTGGTGCTCACGTTCACCGGGCTGCTGCTGATGTTCTACTACCGGCCGACCCTGGAGTACGCGTACTCGGACATCGTCGGGCTCCGCGAGCACGTGCCCCTCGGCATCATGCGCGAGATGCACCGCTGGGGCGCCCACGCCATGGTCATCACCGTGTGGCTGCACATGTTCCGGGTGTTCATGACCGGCTCGTACAAGCCGCCCCGCGAGTTCAACTGGAACGTGGGGGTCATCATGCTCGTGCTGACCCTGCTGCTGTCGTTCACCGGCTATCTGCTGCCGTGGGACCAGTTGGCGATCTGGGCGATCACCGTCGGTTCGAACATGGCCCGCGCCACCCCGTTCCTGGGGCACGAGGGTCCCGGCGCCTCGCTCATGGCGATCGGCGACGTGCAGTTGGTGCACGCGGCCGACGACGCCCGGTTCGCCCTGCTCGGCGGCACGTTCGTCGGCGAGGCGACGCTGCTCCGCTTCTACGTGCTGCACTGCGTCGCCCTGCCGCTCGTCATCGGCTTCCTGATGGCGATCCACTTCTGGCGCGTCCGCAAGGACGGGGGCATCTCCGGTCCGCTGTAGAGCCGCGGATTCGGGTCTGAGAACCTTGGACGACGGAGACGAACCATGTTGGAAGGGCTGAAGGGCTTCATCGACCTCTTTGCCGATCCCCGGCTGTTTTTCCTCACCACGGTGGTGGCGCTCGTGCTGATCGTGTGGAAGCGCGAGGCGTTCGCCTCCAACCGCTGGGGTTGGGGGCTGATGGCCTTCCTCGCGGTGTTCTTCGGCTTCGGCCTCACCGACTCCGACTTCAACCTGATCATCACCAAGCCGGACAACGTCCCGATCGTGGGGCTGATCTTCCTGCTCGTGTTCTTCACGTGGTTCTCGATGCGCGAGGCGGTGGCCAACGACCGCCGCGCCGCCGCGGGCGACCCCCCGATCGAGAAGGACGAGGAGGACCGCGTGTGGACGTGGCCCGACCTCGTCTACACCGAGCTCATCGCGATGGTGGTGTGCACGGTCGTCCTCATCGTGTGGTCGATCGGGCTCGAGGCGCCCCTGGAGCAGCCCGCGAACAACGCCAACACCCCCAACCCGTCGAAGGCGCCGTGGTACTTCCTCGGGCTGCAGGAGATGCTGGTCTACTTCGACCCGTGGCTGGCCGGGGTGGTGCTGCCGTCGCTGATCATCGTCGGGTTGATGGCGATTCCGTACATCGACAAGAACCCCAAGGGGAACGGCTACTACACGTTCAACGAGCGCCGGGTCGAGGTCACCCTCTTCCTGTTCGGGTTCGTGGTGCTCTGGTCGTCGCTCATCGTCCTCGGGACGTTCCTGCGGGGGCCGAACTGGAACTTCTTCGGCCCGTTCGAGTACTGGGACATCCACAAGCTCGAGGCTCTGACCAACGTGGACCTGTCCGAGTACATCTGGGTGCGCGGGTTCGGCATGTCCATGCCCGACCACTGGTTCGTGCGCGAGATCTTCGGCATCCTGATCACCATCGCCTACGTGGCGGTGCTCCCGGTCGTGCTCGCGCGCAAGGGGCTCACCAAGTACTACGAGAAGCTGGGGCCGACGCGTTACTACGTCACCGTGGTGCTCTTCCTGTCGATGCTGTCGTTGCCGGTGAAGATGCTGACCCGGTGGGCGTTCAACCTGAAGTACGTGGTGGCGATTCCGGAGTTCTTCTTCAACATCTAGGGCTACTCTCAATCTACGGCTAGGGCCATGGCAGACAAGCGGGCAGTCGGACACGCCTACAACATCGATTTCCTGAACGTGGTCTTCGCCGCGTCGAGCCTCTTCGTGCTCTTCTCGACGCTGTGGATGATCTGGGACGACTACGATCGGGAGTGGAAGAACTACCAGCGGGACTTCGCCCTCCTCGAGCGCGAGGTCACGCGCGCGACGTTGGCCGAGGCCGAGCAGGGCGTCGACCGGGCCAGGGTCGCGGAACTCGAGGCGCAGCGCGCCGCGGCCGAGCAGCAGCTCGCCACGAACGCCGCGCAGGTGGCGGAGCTCGAGGACCTGCTGGCCGACCTGAACCGCCAGCTCTTCGTCGCCACCCGGACCTTCAACTTCACGAAGGCCATTTACGACGTCGATCGCTACGACTTCGAGTTCCGCCGCGACGAGGCCGGCGGCGGTCACGGAGAAGGCGACGATCACGGCGACGGGGAGGGGGAGGTCCACGTCGAGGGCGAGGAGGAGGTCACCGCGCTCTACGAGCGCTGGCTGGCGGAGGGCCTGGAGGTCGAGCGGCTGACGACGGAGCGGGACGCGGTTCGCGCCCGCATCGCGGCGTTCAACGCGGAGGTCGACGAGATCAACGGCGAGCTGGACGCGCTGACCGGCGAGGCGGACCGGCTGCGGGGCCTCGTCGCCGACATGGCCCCCAACGTGGTCGACGACTACCTGCTGAACGCGCCGCTGCTCGACTTCATGGCCCCGACCCTGACGGTGCGGCAGACCATCACGCCGAACGTCGTGGACGACGTGAACTTCATCGTCGTCCCCAAGATGGACCGGTGCCAGACCTGCCATCTCGCCATCGACCGGACGGGGTTCGAGGACTATCCGCAGCCGTTCCGCACCCACCCCAACCTCGACACCTACGTCGGCAGCTCGTCGCCGCACCCCCTGGAGACGACCGGGTGCACGGTGTGCCACGAGGGCATGGGGCAGTCGATCTCGTTCGTCGACGCCGCCCACAGCCCGTCGAGCCCCGAGCAACTGGCCGCCTGGGAAGAGGAGTACGACTGGGAGGAGTCGCATCTCTGGGACTATCCGATGCTGCCGAGCGGCATGGCCGAGGCCTCGTGCGCGAAGTGCCACCGGGAGGAGGTGTTCATTCCCGAGGCCGACAACCTGAACCTCGCCTACGGCATGTACGAGCGCGCCGGCTGCAACGCCTGCCACACGACCGTCGGGTTCACGGACCAGCGCAAGCCCGGCCCGAACCTGACCAAGATCGCCTCGAAACTCGACGAGGAGTGGGTGGCCCGGTGGATCCGGGATCCGCGGGCGGTCAAGGCCAGCACCTGGATGCCGAGGGTCTGGTACAACTCGAACACCAGCACCCCCGAGGACGCGGTGCGCAACGAGGTCGAGATCGACGCGGTGGTCGCGTACCTGTTCGCCAACTCCGAGGACCACGAGCCGGCCATCGGCTTCCCGGGGCGCGGCAACGCCGCGAACGGCCAACGCATCTTCGAGTCGGTCGGCTGCCTCGGCTGCCACATCGCGGGCGACGAGACGCGGGAGGAGGCGGGGCCGCGCCGCACCTTCGGCCAGCCCCTGCAGGCCATCGGCGACAAGACGAGCTACGTGTGGCTCTTCGACTGGATCCGCAACCCGCGCCACTACAGCCCCGAGACGTACATGCCGGACCTGCGGCTGAACGACTTCGAGGTCGCCGACGTGGCGACCTACCTCATGGGCCTGACCGGCGGGGGCGGCGTCGAGGCCGGCGCGACCTACGGGCCCGAGGACGTCGACGAGACGCTGGTGGACTACATACGGGCGATCGTGCCGTACGAGGAGGCGCGGGCCGCCGTCGCCGCGATGAGCCCCGAGGAGCGGCAGCTCGACCTCGGCCGCCGCGCCATCGGGCGTTACGGCTGCTACAGTTGCCACGAGATCGCCGGGTTCGAGGACGTTCAGCCCATCGGCATCGAGCTGTCCCAGGAGGGCAGCAAGCTGCTGCCGCAGTTCGACTTCGCCTTCGTGCACGAGGTCCCCCACACCAAGCGGGACTGGATCAACCAGAAGCTGCTCGATCCCCGCATCTACGACCGCGGGCGCATCCTGCAGCCGCTCGAGAAGCTGCGGATGCCCAACTTCGGCTTCTCCGAGGCCGAGGCGCGGCTGCTGACCACGGCGGTGCTGAGCTTCCAGCGCGACGTGCAGCCGAAGGAGGCCCAGGTGCCGCGCTCGGCCCGCAAGGACGCCATCATCGACGGGCGCAACCTCGTGCGGCGCCGGAACTGCATCGCCTGCCACGAGATCGAGGCCGACGGGGGGGACTACCGCGAGCTGGTGGCCGACTCCTCCCTCGCGCCGCCCCTCCTGACCCCCCAGGGGGCCAAGGTCAAGCCGGAATGGATGTACGCGTTCCTGCGGGAGCCCATCACCATCCGGCCGTGGCTGGACGTGCGCATGCCGTCGTTCGGGCTCGACGACGCGCACTGGAACGGCGTGCTCGACTACTTCGCGGCGATCTCCGACACGGTGGGACCGTTCCGCACCCACGAGGTGGAGCTTGACGGCGACTTCGTCCAGACCGGCGAGGAGCTGTTCGATCTGCTCCGGTGCCAGCAGTGCCACGTGCTCGACACCATTCCCGAGGACCAGGACGTCGCCAACCTCGCGCCCGACCTGCGGATGACCCCGGAGCGGCTGCAGCCCGACTGGATCCTCGACTGGCTGATCCGGCCCCTCGACATTCAGCCCGGCACCCGCATGCCGACGTTCTGGACGGAGTACCCCGGTTCGTTCTATCCGCAGTTCGACCAGGACGCCGTCGCGCAGATCGAGTCGATTCGGGACTACCTGCTGACCTTCAGCGGGGGCCCGAGCCCCCTGCAGGGGAACTGACGCGGGGAGCCGGCGGGGCGAACGCGGGTGCCGTCCGGCCACCGGCACTTATGTCTTGCTCCCGGCCCCCGGGGCCGGGAGCGCCTTCCTTCCCCGTTCTTCGGGGGCGCCGGGAGGCGTTCCGCCGGGGCCGTTTTCGTCTGTCGCGGCAGGATCGCGCGCCGTCGCGCAGGCGGCCTCCTCCGCTCTTGTCGGGAACGGCACGGGCGTAGCGTCGGGACCCAATCCAGAGTCGAACCGCGCCGTCGCGCAGGCGGCGTTCTCGGGTCCTGTCTGGCCGCGTGGAGGGCCGGCGCGGCGGCGGGGAAGTCAGGACCAATCGATGTCGGCGGACGTACGCAGATCGGCCCCGGCCGCCCGCATCTCTTCGAGCGCACGGGCGCCGTCGTCCGGCTTGAGGTCCACGGCCGAGACGGCGTCGGTCAGCAGCGTCACCGGCCAGCCCTTCTTCAGCGCGTCGAGCACCGTGGCCCGCACGCAGTAGTCGGTCGCGAGGCCGCCGACGAGGAGGCGGGCCACGCCGGCCGCCCGCAGGCTCTCCTCGAGCGTCGTCCCGTCTCCCAGGCGGCCGTCGAAGGCCGAGAACCCGTCCTCGTCCGCCTCCACGCCCTTGCTGACCACGGCGGCGTCGGCCGGCAGGCGCAGGTCGGGATGGAACCGGGCGCCGTCGCTGCCCGCCACGCAGTGGACCGGCCAGGCCCCGCCCCCGGTGACGAAGTGGCGCGTCGACGCCGGATGCCAGTCGCGGCTCGCGTAGACCGGCATGCGCCGTTCGGCGGCGGCGCTCAGCACGTCGTTGAGGACCGGGACCACCGCGTCGCCGGCGGGGACCGCGAGGGCCCCGCCCGAGCAGAAGTCGCGCTGGACGTCGATGACGAGCACCGCCGCGGCCGGTCCGGCCGGAGGCTTCGAAGTCACGGGTGATACATTAACATTCCGCGATGCCGGGAGGGTTGTCCACCGACCTGTACGAGCTGACGATGGCGGCCGGCTACCACGCGGCCGGCCGCATGCCCCGGGCTTCGTTCGAGCTCTTCGTGCGGACGCTGCCGCCGACGCGCGGCTACCTCGTGGCCGCGGGCCTCGAACCCGCGCTCGATTACCTCGAGTCGTGGCGGTTCACGGCCGACGACGTGGCCTACCTGCGCACGGTCCCGGCCCTGGCCCGAGCCGGCCCCGCGTTCTTCGACGAGTACCTCCCCCGGCTGCGGTTCACCGGCGATGTCTGGGCGATCGACGAGGGGGTCCCGGTCTTCGCCGGCGAGCCGCTCGTGCGGGTCACCGCGCCGCTGGCCGAGGCCCAGCTCGTCGAGACCGCGCTGCTGTCCACGGTCCTGTTCCAGACCCTGATCGCGAGCAAGGCGGCGCGCGTGGTGGACGCGGCCGGAGACCGCACCGTGATCGAATACGGCGGTCGGCGCGCCCACGGCGCCGAGGCCGCGACGCTCGCCGCCCGCGCCGCGTGCCTGGCCGGCTTCCAGGCCACGTCGAACCTGGACGCGGGCCGCCGCTTCGGCCTGCCCGTGGCGGGGACGATGGCCCACTCGTGGGTTCTGGCCCAGCCCGACGAGCTCACCGCGTTCCGGCGCTTCCTCGATCTGCACGGTCCGCGCTCGACCCTGCTCATCGACACCTACGATCCGCTGGCGGCCGCCCGGTCCATCGTCGAGGCGGGCCTGCGGCCCGGCGCGGTCCGGCTCGACAGCGGCGACCTCGGCACTCTCAGCCGCGCCGTCCGCGCGATCCTGGACGCCGGCGGGCGCGCGGGGACGCGGATTCTCGCCAGCGGCGACCTCGACGAGCACCGCATCGCCGACCTCGCGGCGTCGGGGGCGCCCATAGACGGGTTCGGCGTCGGCACCGCGGTGAGCACCTCGTGGGACGCGCCCTCCCTCAGCGGCGTCTACAAGCTGGTCGAGATCGAGCGGGACGGGACGATGACGCCGCTGACGAAGCACAGCCCCGGGAAGACGAACCTGCCCGGCGCGAAGCAGGTCTGGCGGACCGGCCCGGCCGACGCGGCCGCCGGCGACGTGATCGGCCTGCCCGACGAGGCCGCGGGCGGGTGTCCGCTGCTGAGGCCGGTCATGCGCCGGGGCGGGCGCGTCGCGCCGGGCCCGCCCGTCGCCGAGTTGCAGGCGGCGTGCCGGGCGGCGGTGGGCGGGCTGCCGGCGGCGGTGCGCGCACGCCGGAATCCGGCGGCGTATCCCGTCGCGGTCAGTCCCGGGCTGCGGCGGCTCTCGGCCCGAATGACGGGGGTCGCGGTCGCGGTGCCGTCCTGATGATCGATCCGCGCCGGCGTCGCGCTCTTGGTAAGGCGTCCAGTCCCTTCTCGAATGAGGCGGTCTGGTCCGGACGTCCACCGGGAGAGCCGGTTCGGGCACCGGGATGGTGGCGGACACGGGAGGACCTCGTTCGCCGGCATGCAACTGTCGGAACCGCGCCCACGGAATCATCGGGCAGGCTCTACGCTTCGCTTCCGGCGCCGATGGCGCTCGAGCTGGGACGGGAACGATCGACTCCGTCCCGCCGCGGGCCGCCGATGTAGAATCGGGGCGGGTCGCCCGGTGCGGCCGACCGCATGAAGCACTGGCAGGAAACGGCGCGGATCGTGGGCCGCATCGCCGAGCTGGCGGCGTCCGGCCGGCGCGCGGCGATGGCGACCGTCGTGCGGATCGAGGGCTCCGCGTACCGGCGTCCCGGGGCCAAGCTGCTCGTGGAAGAGGGCGGCGCGACGCGCGGGGGCGTGAGCGGCGGGTGCCTGGAGGCGGATGTGCGCGAGGTCGGCCTGGCCGTGATGCGCGACGGCGTGCCCCGCCTCCGCCACTACGAGACCGGCGACGACGACAGCACGGCGTGGGGGCTCGGCCTCGGCTGCAACGGAGCGGTCGACATCTTCGTGCAGCCGGCCACGTCGGCGGACGCGCTGGACGCGGCGCGGCGCCTGCGCGCGCTGTTGGCGGGCGACGCGCCGTTCGCCGTCTCGACCGTCATCCGCGGTTCCGCCGCGGTCCTGGGTCGGATGCTCGTGACGCCGGACGGCCCGCCGGCCGGCTCGACGGCGGAGCCCGGCCTCGATCGCGGGATGGCCCGGCGCGCGGAGGCGCTGCTCGCCGCCGGCGAGTCGAAGTGCTACGACCTCGAGTCGGTCGGCGTGTTCACGGAGGTGCACGTCCCGCCGCCGCGGCTCGTCATCTGCGGCGCCGGGGACGACGCGATGCCCCTGTCGGCCTTCGCGTCGCAGGTCGGTTTCCGCGTGACGGTCGTCGATCACCGTCCCGCCCACCTGTCCCGCGAGCGCTTTCCCGACGCGGAGCTCGTCGACCGCAGGCCCGACGACGGCCTCGACGGGCTGCCGCTCGGCCCGCGCGCCTATCCGGTGGTGATGACGCATTCCTTCGCGCACGACCGCGAGTGGGTCCGGCGCCTGCTCGCGACCGACGTCCCCTACGTCGGTCTGCTGGGCCCGTGCGACCGGAGAGACGAGATCCTCCACCAGATCGGCGCGACGGCGGCCGGCCGGCTCTTCGCGCCGGTCGGTCTCCATCTCGGTGCGGACGGGCCGGAGCAGGTGGCGGTGAGCATCCTCGCCGAGCTGCTGGCCGTCCGCACATCGAGCGCCCCGGCCCACCTGCGCGAGAAGGAAGGAGTCATCCATGCCGGCTGAACGGAGCGGCGCGGTGGCCGGCGTCGTGCTCGCCGCCGGCAGCTCGACCCGCATGGGGCGCAACAAGCTGTTCTTCGATCTCGACGGCGAGACGCTGCTCAGGCGGGTCGTGCGCCGCGCGCTCGACGCCGGCCTCGACCCGGTCCTCGTCGTCGTGGGTCACGAGTCCGATCGCGCCCGCGCCGAGCTCGCGGGGCTGCCGTGCACGCCGGTCGACAACCCCGACCACGCGCTGGGGGTCAACCGGTCGCTGCGGACCGGCATCTCCCACGTGCCGGAGCGGGCCGGGGCGGCGGTGGTGATGCTGGCGGACATGCCGTTCGTCACGAGCCGCATGGTCGCGACCCTCGTCGCGCGTTACCGGGAGAGCACGGCCCCGCTCGTCATCTCCGCCTATGGGGACGTCAACGCGCCGCCGATGCTGTACGGCCGCGCGTTGTTCCCCGAGCTGCGGCGGATGAGTGGATCGGGGTGCGGACGCCAGGTCGTGCGGCGGCATCGCGACGAGGCGATCTCGGTCTCCTGGCCGGAGGCCGCGCTTCAGGACGTCGATGTTCCGGAGGACTACGAGCGGATCAGGGCGGAGTTGGAACTTGGGAACCCGGGGAGTGGTGCGGTCGCGGATGGTGCCGGCCCGGGAGTCGGCGGCGCCGCCACTGGCGCGGGCTCGGGAGTCGGCGGCGTCGCGGATGGCGCGGGCTCGGGAGTCGGCGGCGTCGCGGATGGCGCCGGCCCGGGAGTTGGCGGCACCGCGACTGGCGCGGGCAATGACCCCGGCGCGGACGCCGCCGCCCCGCCGGCCGACCCGAGCGCGGACAATGGCCCCGGCGCGGACGCCGCCGCCCCGCCGGCCGACCCGGGCGCGGGCAATGGCCCCGGCGCGGACAACGCCGGGACCGCCGCGGGGTGAGCCGATGCGCACCGACATCCTGCAGCTCGCATCCGAACTCGCCGGCCGCGGCGAGGCGTTCGCGTTGGCCACGGTGGTCCGCCGCGAGCCGCCGAGCTCGGCCCGGGTCGGCGACGCCGCCGTCGTGACCCCGGACGGGGAGTTCCGGGGCTGGCTCGGCGGAAGCTGCACGCGGCCGACGGTGATCCGCGAGGCCCTCGCGGCCCTCGCCGACGAGGCGCCGCGGCTGATCGGCATCGTCCGCGACCCCGATTCGGCGTCCGGCGCGCGGCCCGGGCTGACGGTGTTTCCGATGGCCTGCCACAGCGGGGGGAGCGTGGAGATCTACATCGAGCCGCTGCTGCCGGCGCGGCGGCTGCTCGTCTTCGGGGTGACGCCGACGGCGCGGGCGCTGACGCGCCTCGCGGCCGTGCTCGGCTACCGGGTGGAGGCGGTCGACCCGGAGGCCAGCGAATCGCTGTTCCCCGACGCGGGCCGCGTGGTGACGGACGATGCGTCGGTCGAGCCTCCGGGCTCGGAACGCGCCGCGGCGCGCTGCTTCGCCGTCGTCGCGACGCTCGGCCAGCGGGACGAGGAGGCCGCGCTGGCCGCCGTCCGCCTGGAGCCGGCGTACCTCGGCGTGGTCGCGAGCCGCAAGCGGTTCGGGCAGATTCGGGAGGCGCTGGCCGCGGGCGGCGCCACGCGGGAACAGCTCGACCGGATCGCCAATCCCGCCGGCCTCGACATCGGGGCCGAGACGCCCGAGGAGATCGCCCTGAGCATCCTCGCCGAGATCACCCGGCGGGGGCGCGCCCGCCGCCCCGCCCGGGATCGGGCTCCCGCCGTGACGGTGGGGGAGACGGAGCAGGATCCGGCTCCCGCCGCAGCGGCCGCGGAGACCGGGCAGGACCCGGCCGCCGCCGTGACGGTCGCGGGCCCCGGCCAGGATCCGGCTGCGGCCGTAGCGATCGCAGAGACCGGACGGGTTCCGACGCCCGCCGTAACGGTTGAGGACAGCGCCCGGCATGCGGTCGCCGCCGCCCCCGCCACCGGGCGCGACCCGGTGTGCGGCATGACCGTGTCGGCCTCGGCCGCCTCTCACCGGGCCGAGGTCGGGGGAAGGACCTGGTATTTCTGCTGCGCGCGTTGCCGCACGCAGTTCCTGGCCGAGCCGGACAGGTACGCGACGACGGCGGGAGCGGAGGCGTAGGGTGCGGCCGGGGGTGCGCGAGACGCAGGCGGCGATGGAGCGGGAGGGCTACATCGCCGAGCCGGCCATCGCCACCGCCGTCTTCCTCGCCCGCGCCATGCGCAAGCCGCTGCTCATCGAGGGCGACGCCGGGGTCGGCAAGACCGAGATCGCCAAGGTGCTGGCCCGGATGCTCGACACCGAGCTGATCAGGCTGCAGTGTTACGAGGGCATCGACGTCAACACCGCCCTCTACGAGTGGAACTACCAGCGGCAACTGCTGCGCCTCCGCATCGCGGGCACCGAGGGCCGCGAGCCGACGGAGGTCGAGCAGATGATCTTCAGCCGCGACTGCCTGCTCGAGCGCCCCCTGCTGCGCGCCATCACCCGCCGCGACGGCCCGCCGGTGCTGCTGATCGACGAGATCGACCGGGCCGACGACGGCTTCGAGGCGTTCCTGCTCGAGGTCCTTTCCGATTTCCAGGTGACGATTCCCGAGCTCGGGTCCGTCGCCGCGACGCACGTGCCGTACGCGGTGCTGACCTCGAACCGCACGCGCGAGATCGGCGACGCGCTGCGCCGGCGCTGCTTCTACCTCTACGTCGAGCATCCTTCCTTCGAGAAGGAGGTGCGCATCATCCGCGCCCGGGTGCCGGGGGTCGTGGACGGGCTGGCCCGGGAGATAGCGTCGGTCATGCAGGCCTTCCGCGGGCGGCGGCTTCACAAGGCCCCCGGCGTCGCCGAGACGCTCGACTGGACCCGCGCGCTGATGGCGCTGCGGCTCGATCGCCTCGACGCCCCCGCGGTGGAGGAGACCTTGGGGTGCGTCCTCAAGGACCACCACGACCTGCGGGAGCTGACCGGGCACGACGTCGAGGCGCTGCTGGCAGGCGCGCGATCGGGCGGCGCGGCGGATGCCTGACCGCGAGATCGCGGAACGACCGCATCGGCTTCGCCGCGGAGCCTCCGGTGTCGACGAGGGTGGCCGATGCGTGACCGCGACGTCGTGGCACCGCCTCATCGGCTTCGCCGCGGCGTCCCGGGTGTCGACGAGGGTGGCCGATGCGTGACCGTGACATCGTGGAACGGCTGGCCCGATTCGCCGGCCGGCTGCGCGAACGGGGCGTCGGCGTGTGCGTGAGCGACGAGATCGACGGCGCGGCCGCCCTCCTGCTGGTGGATCCCGGCGACCGCGACGAGGTCCGGTTCGCGCTACGCACCGCGCTGAAGGTCCGGCGGTCCGACTGGGACGCGTTCGACGAGCTGTTCCGCGACTTCTGGGCGGCCGGAGGCGGCCCCGCCGGACCGCCGGAACCGCCGGCCCGGGCGGCGACCCGGCCGGCCCCGCCGCACGCCGGCCGGAGGGCCCCGGTTCCCGGATGGCGGTGGATCCAGGCCGTCGCGCCCCCCGCCGACGGGCGCGGGAGCGAAGCGCCCGCCGGAGACCGGCCCGGCTCCTCTCCCGAGATGCTGCTGCGCCGCAAGCCGTTCGACGACTGGCGCCCCGACGATTTGCCCGCCATGGAGCGGCTGCTCGCGCGGGCGGTGCGCCGGTGGAGATGCCGCCCGGGCCGGCGCCTGATCCCGGTCCGGGCGGGGGGGCGGGCGGACCTGAGACGCAGCTTCCGTCGCGCGGTCGGCACCGGCGGCGAGTTCCTCACGCTGGCGCGGCGCGACCGCGCGGTGGAGAAGCCCGAAGTCGTGCTGCTGTGCGACACCAGCGGCTCGATGGACCCGCACACCCGTTTCCTGCTCGCCTTTGCGCTGTCCCTCAAGCGCGTGGCGAGGCGCTGCGAGGTCTTCGCGTTCAACACCGCGCTGACCCGGTTGACGCCGTGGCTGACACCGGAGAAGATCGGACCCACCCTGGAACGTCTGGCCGCCGGCGTGCCCGACTGGTCCGGCGGGACCCGCATCGGGGCGAGCCTGGGCGAGTTCGTCACGCGGTACCTGGAGACGCTGGTGAGCGCGAGGACCGTCGTCGTCGTGCTCAGCGACGGGCTCGACTCGGACGGCCCGGCGGTGCTCGTCGCGGCGATGCGGGCCATCCGGGAGAGGGCGCGGAAGGTGATCTGGCTGAACCCGCTGCTCGGCGACCCCCGTTACCGGCCCGAGGCGCGCGGCATGAAGGCCGCCCTGCCCTTCGTCGGGCACTTCGTGCCCGCGCACGACCTGGAATCGCTCGAGCGGCTCCTGCCGCTCCTCGCCGCCGGCCGACGAACCCCGCGGAGCAGCGAGCCCGGAGGGTGCCGGCAACCCGGCGAGCCGCCGGCGCGACAAAGCCCGGCGCGGGAGCACGGAAGCACTCGCGGCGGGCCGCCGGGAGCCTGACATGGGTATTCCTGTAGAGAAGCAGTTCGTCATCGACGCCGCCCGTGGGGAGGTGTGGGCGTTCCTCACCGATCCGGTCCGGGTGGCGGGCTGCCTGCCCGGCGCCGCGATCACGGAACAGCTCGACGAGCGCACGCACGCCGGCACGATCGCGGTCAAGGTGGGGCCGGTGTCGGCCCGCTACAAGGGCACGGTCCGCTTCGAGCGGCTGGACGCGGACGAGGGCGTGGCCGAGATCGTCGCGGCCGGCCAGGACGTCCGCGGCAAGGGCGGCGCCGACATGCGCATGACGAGCCGGGTCGTCGGGCGCGGCCCCGCCGAGACCGAGGTGACGGTGGCGTCGACGGTGAACATCACGGGCATCCTGGCCCAGTTCGGCCGCGGCATGATCCAGGACGTCAGCGACGAGATGTTCCGGCGGTTCACCGAAGCGATGCGGGCGGCGCTGGAGTCGGCGCCCGGCCGGTCGGGCGGAGACGACGCGGTCGCCGTCCGGCCCGCCGCCGACGTGGCGGCCTCGTCCGCCTTCGAGTCGCCGGCCGCACCCGCTTCCGATTTGCCGGCCGCGTCCGCGTCAGGCACCGGTGGCGCGAGCCCCGCGACGGGCGCCGCAGGGGCGCCGGGCCCGGGGGCGGAGTCGCCGGGCGGAGTGCCGCCGACCGCGGATCGGGGCGTGCAAGCTCCCGCCGCCGCTCCCGGCGGCGACGCGATCGACGTCGTTTCGCTCGGCGGCACGGTCGGGAGGCGGGCGCTCGGCCGGGTTGCGCGGCGGCCCGGCTTCTGGCTGGCCGCCGTCGTCGCGGCCGCGATCCTGTGGCTGATTCTGGGCTGAGACCAGGGACGGTGACGGGAATCACGTGGCCACGCGGAACGCCCGAGGTCGTTGCGTGACACCGTGCGGGACGCGCAACAATGGCGCAAACTCGTCGAGCAGCCAGGCGCAGGCCACGCGGAACGCCCGAGGTCGTTACGTGACACCGTGCCGGACGCGCAACCGATGGCGCAACTCGTCGAGCAGCCCGCGCGTGGGAACCGCCGACAACGGGCTGCGTCTCCCGGTAGTCCCGGTAGCAGGAACCGCCGACAACGGGCTGCGTCTCCCGGCGGTCGGCAACGCCATCATGTCGATCACTGCCCTTGAAGGAGCGTCCCCATGATTCCGTCGGCATTCGACTACCACGCGCCGGGCACGCTCGACGAAGCGGTGGCGCTGCTCGATCGCCTCGGCGACGAGGCGAAGGTGCTGTCCGGCGGGCAGAGCCTCCTGCCGCTGCTCAAGCTGCGGCTCGGCGACGCCGGGCACCTGGTGGACATCGGGCGCATCCCGGGGCTCGCGGGCATCGCCGAGGCGGACGGGTACCTGCGCATCGGCGGCGCCACGCGCGAAGCGGACCTGGAACGCTCGGACCTCGTCCGCGAGAAGTACCCGATCCTGCTCGACACCGCCGCCGTCATCGCCGACCCGCTCGTGCGCAACCGCGCCACGGTGGGCGGCAACCTCGCCCACGGCGATCCGGCCAACGACCACCCGGCGACGATGCTCGCGCTCGAGGCCGAGGTGGTGGCGCGAGGTCCCGGGGGCGAGCGCACCATTCCCGTCACGCGGTTCTTCACCGGGCTCTTCGCGACGGCTCTCGCGCCGGCGGAGATCCTCACCGAGATCAGGATTCCCGTCCCGCCCCCGCGCAGCGGCGGCGCCTACGTCAAGCTCGAGCGCAAGGTGGGCGACTTCGCGACCGCGGCCGCGGCGGCGCAGGTCACGCTCGGCGGGCAGGGCGAGATCGCGCGGATAGGGATCGGCCTGACCAACGCCGGACCGACGCCGATCAAGGCGACCGCGGCGGAAGAGCATCTCCGAGGGCGGCAGCCGGGCGCGGAGACGATCGCGGAGGCCGCGCGGCTGGCCTCGGAAGCCACGTCGCCGAGCGCCGACCGGCGCGGGTCGGCGGAGTACAAGCGCGACATGGCGCGCGTGCTGACGGGCCGGGCGGTCACCCGCGCCGTCCAGCGGGCGGGAGGGCGGTAGGCATGGCGACACACGACGTCCGGATCACCGTGAACGGCGAGCCGCGGGAGGCCGCGGTCGAGTCGCGTCTCCTGCTCGTGCACTGGCTGCGCGACGTGCTGCGCCTCACCGGAACCCACATCGGGTGCGACACGACCCACTGCGGCGCGTGCACGGTCCTGCTCGACGGCGAGCCCGTCAAGTCGTGCACGGTGCTCGCGGTGCAGGCGGACGGTGCGGAAGTGACGACGGTGGAGGGCCTGGAACAGGACGGGACGCTCCATCCGCTGCAGGAAGGCTTCCGGCAGGAGCACGGCCTGCAGTGCGGCTTCTGCACGCCGGGCATGCTGATCACCGGCCGCGCCCTGCTCGAGCGGACTCCGGACCCGAGCGAGGCGGAGATCCGGCAGGCGATCTCGGGGAACCTGTGCCGCTGCACCGGCTACGTGAACATCGTCAAGTCGATCGAGCACGCGGCCGCGAAGCTGCGCGAGCCGTCGGCGTCGTAGGACCGCGGACTGCCGGCGGGTTGAAGACGGCTGCGCCGCAAGGCGGCGTCGGAGCCGCGGGCGCCGGGCGAAGCGCCTGCGCCGTTAGGAGAGAGACCATGGCACCCCAGACGACGCCGGAAGTGTGCGGCATGGGCCACTCCATGAAGCGCAAGGAGGATCCGCGCTTCATCCGCGGCCAGGGCAACTACGTGGACGACATCCAGCTTCCGGGCATGCTCTACCTCGACATCGTCCGCAGCCCGTTCGCGCACGCCCGCATCAAGTCCATCAATTCGGAGAACGCGCTCAAGATCCCCGGCGTGCTCGCGGTCATCACCGGCGAGACCCTCGAACAGTACAACCTGCACTGGATGCCGACCCTGATGTCCGACACCCAGATGGTGCTGCCGACCGAGAAGGTCATGTACCAGGCGCAGGAGGTGGCGGCGGTGGTCGCCACCGACCGCTACGCGGCGGCCGACGGGGTCGAGGCGGTCGAGGTCGACTACGAGCCGCTGCCGGTCGTCGTCGATCCGTTCAAGGCGCTCGAGCCCGACGCCCCGGTGCTGCGCACCGACAAGGAGGGCAAGACCGACAACCACATCTTCCACTGGGAGGTCGGGGACCGGACCGCCACCGAGACCGCGCTGGCCGGCGCCGACGTCGTCGTCAAGCAGGACCTGTACATCCCCCGCATCCACGTCGCGTCCATCGAGACCTGCGGCTGCGTCGCCGACTTCGACCGGGTCATGGGCAAGCTCCGGGTCTACATGACCACCCAGGCCCCGCACGCCATCCGCACCGTGCTGGCCCTGGTGGCCGGGCACGTCGGGCTGTCGGAGGAGAAGATCCAGGTCATCTCCCCGGACATCGGCGGCGGGTTCGGCGGCAAGGTGCCCGTCTATCCGGGGTACGTGCTCGCGATCGCCGCGTCGGTCGTGGTCGGCAAGCCCGTCAAGTGGGTCGAGGACCGGATGGAGAACCTGCAGGCCGACTCGTTCGCGCGCGACTACCACCTGAAGGCCGAGCTCGGGGCGACGAAGGACGGCACCCTCACCGCCCTCAAGATCAAGACGGTGGCCGACCACGGCTACACCGACGCCGCCGCCAACCCGTCGAAGTTCCCGGCCGGCCTGTTCTCCATCGTCACCGGGTCCTACGACCTGAAACACGCCTTCGCCGAGGTGGACGGCGTGTACACGAACAAGCCGCCGGGCGGCATCGCCTACCGCTGCTCGTTCCGCGTGACCGAGGCCGTCCACACCATCGAGCGGCTGACCGACGTCATGGCCCGCGAGCTCGGGATGGACCCGGCCGACCTGCGCCTCAAGAACTTCATCCCCGCCGACCAGTTCCCTTACAAGTCGGTGCTCGGGTGGGAGTACGACAGCGGCGACTACCACGGCGCCCTCGAGAAGGCGATGGAGCGCATCGGCTACGCCGAGCTGCGGAAGGAGCAGGCCGAGAAGCGGGCGCGGGGCGAGCTGATGGGCATCGGCATCTCTAGCTTCACCGAGATCGTCGGCGCCGGGCCCTCGAAGCACTTCGACATCCTCGGCCTCAAGATGTTCGACTCGTGCGAGATCCGGGTCCATCCCACCGGCAAGGCGACGGCCCGCTTCGGCACCAAGTCGCAGGGCCAGGGCCACGAGACCACCTACGCGCAGGTGCTCGCGGAAGAGCTGGGCATTCCCGCCGCCCATATCGAGATCGAGGAGGGCGACACCGACACCGCGCCCTACGGGCTCGGGACCTACGCGAGCCGCTCGACGCCGACGGCCGGCGCGGCGGGGGCGATGGCCGCGCGCAAGGTGCGCGACAAGGCGAAGAAGATCGCGGCCTACCTGCTCGAGGTGAGCGAGGACGACCTGGAATGGACGCCGGGGGCGTTCTCGGTCAAGGGCGCGCCGCAGAAGACGAAGACCATCCAGGAGATCGCGTTCGCGGCCTACACCAACCACCCGCCCGGCATGGAGGGCGGCCTCGAGGCGGTCTCGTACTACGACCCGCCGAACCTGACGTTCCCCTTCGGCAGCTACATCTGCGTCGTCGATGTCGACCGCGGCACCGGCGAGGTGAAGATACGCCGCTTCGTGGCGGTGGACGACTGCGGCAACATCATCAACCCGATGATCGTCGACGGGCAGATCCACGGCGGCCTCACGATGGGCATGGCGCCGGCCCTGCTCGAGGAGATCAGCTACGACGAGAACGGCAACATCTCGGGCGGGAGCTTCATGGACTACCTGGTCCCCACCGCGATGGAGACGCCGCGGTGGGAGACCGACAAGACCGTGACCCCGTCGCCGCACCACCCGCAGGGCGCCAAGGGGGTCGGCGAGTCGGCCACCGTGGGCGCGCCGCCGGCGATCGTCAACGCCGTGGTGGACGCGCTGGCCCATCTCGGCGTGCGGCACATCGACATTCCGATCACGCCCGAGAAGGTGTGGCGGATTCTGAAGGACACCGGCGCCGGCCTGTAGGGGCGGCCCCGCCCGTCGCCGTCGGTATCCGACTCGGACATTCCCCATCCCCGCGTTCCGCGCGTGAAATCCGTGTGAAGGCCGGCGGGCGGTTCACTCACGCCGGCTTCACGGCGCGGGCCGTAGTCTGGATTGGTCGCGGCATCGAATCGACGGAGCGAGAGCAGTGGACACGTTAATCAGGTGGTTCGACACGGCGCGCGGCACCGGCTCCTCGGACGACGAGTCGGTCGACTGGCTGCGCATCGCGCCCTTCCTGGCGCTGCACGCGGCCTGCCTCGCCGTGTGGTGGGTGGGTTGGAGCGGCGTCGCCGCGGGGGTGGCGCTGGTGTCCTATGCGGTCCGCGCGTTCGCGATCGCCGCGTTCTTCCACCGGGGCCTCGCCCACCGGGCGTTCCGTACGGGGCGCGTCGTGCAGTTCGTCTTCGCCTTCGTCGGGACCGCGGCGACCCAGCGCGGGCCCCTGTGGTGGGTGGCGCACCACCGCGACCACCACGCCCACGCCGACGGCCGCGGCGACCCCCACGACGCCACCCGCGGCTTCTGGTGGTCGCACATGGGGTGGTTCCTGTGCCGGGCGGCGTTCGACACCCGCATCGAGCGCGTGCCCGACCTCGCCCGCTTTCCCGAGCTGCGATGGTTGAACCGTTACGACGTGGTTCCGCCGCTCGTCTGGGCGGCCGCGATGTACGTTCTCGGGGAGGCGTTGCGGTCGGTTTGGCCGGAGACCGGCGGCTGGCAACTGGTGGTCTGGGGCTACGTGGTGTCCACCGTCGCCCTGATGCACGCGACGTTCCTCGTCAACTCGTCGGGCCACCGCCACGGCCGCCGGCCGTACGAGACCCGCGACCGGAGCCGCAACAGTTGGTGGCTCGCCCTCATCACCCTGGGCGAGGGCTGGCACAACAACCACCACCGCCACGCCGCGTCGGCCCGGCTGGGGCTGCGCCGGTGGGAGCTCGACCCCGCCTACGCGGTGCTCCGGCTGATGGCGCGGGCCGGCTTCGTCCGCGGCCTGAAGACGGTCTCCGGGGGCGGCGGGTGATGCTGGGTCGGCGGAAGCTCGGCTCCGGCTACGCGGTGCGGTGGCTGATGGCACGGGCCGCTCTCGGCAGCGGCCTGAAGATCGTTTCGGGAGACGCCGGGTGATGCTCGTGGGGGTGACCCGCCGGTCGGCGGCCGGCCCGGCCCGCGCGGTTCCCCGGCCGACGGCTCGAGTCGGTCCGGTCCGCGACCGGAAGACGGTCTCGGGAGGCGCCGCCTGATGCGGGTGGCGGTGGTGGGCGGGGGCATCTCGGGCCTGGCCGCGGCGTGGGCGCTGCAGGACTTCGCGGACGTCAGCCTGTTCGAAGCGCGGCCGCGGCTGGGCGGCCATACCGACACCCACAACCTGCTCGTGGATGGAAGGACCTACGCGGTGGACTCGGGCTTCATCGTATTCAACCGGACGAACTATCCGCTGTTCTCCGCGTGGCTCGACGAGCTGGGGGTGGCCTCGCGGCCCAGCGACATGTCGTTCGCGGTGCGGCGCGAGCGGGACGACGGCACGGCGGTCGAGTACGGCACGTCGAGTCTCGGGGCGCTCTTCTGCCGGCGCGGCAACCTGTTCAGCCCGCGGTTTCTGTCGATGCTGCACGGCATCCGCCGCTTCTACCGCGACGCGGCCCGGGTCGCGGAAGACGACCCGCGCACCCTCGGCGAGTTCCTGGACGCCCGCCGCTATCCCCCCGCCTTCGTCGACGACCACCTGCTGCCCATGTGCGCGGCGCTGTGGTCGGCGCCCCTCGCCGCCGTCCGCGGGCTGTCCACCGCCCACGTCGCCGTGTTCATGGCCAACCACGGCCTGCTGCGGCTGCGCGGGCGGCCGGCGTGGCGCGTGGTCGAGGGCGGGTCGAGCGCCTACGTCGAGGCGTTCGCGCGCCGCTTCCGGGGGCGGCGGCAGATCGGCAGCCCCGTCGATCGCGTCGAGCGCGGCGGCGGGGGGGTGGGGGTGGCGACCGCGGGCGGCGCGATGGAGCGCTTCGATCGGGTCGTCCTCGCCTGCCACGCCGACCAGGCCCTGGCCCTGATCGAGCCGGGGCCGGTCGAACGCGAGGTGTTGGGCGCGCTGCGGTACCGCCGCAACCGCGCCGTGGTCCATTCCGATCCGTCGGCGATGCCGCGCCGGCGGGCCGCGTGGTCGAGCTGGAACGTCACCGCCGCCGACGGCGGCGGCGCGGCGCGCTGCCGGGTGACCTACTGGATGAACCGCCTGCAGGGCATCGCCGGCGGTCCGGATTTCTTCGTGACCCTGAACCCGCCGGCGCCGTTGCGGCGGGTGTGGATCGAGCGCGACTACGCGCATCCCGTCTTCACCCCCGCGGCGCGCCGGGCGCAGCGGCGTCGCGCGGAGGTCAGCGGCGTGAACCGGACGTTCTACTGCGGCGCCTACTGGGGCTGGGGCTTCCATGAAGACGGCTTCCGCAGCGGCGTCGACGCGGCGGACGCGTTGCGCCGGGAGGGCCGCGATGCCGCCTGAGCCGGTCCGCGGGGCGGGCCGCCCGGAACGGGTCGTCGCCGGGGACGGCTTACGCAGCACCTTTTGCCTGGTGGAGGCGCTGCGTTGGGAGGGCCGCGATGCTGTCTGAGCCGCTCTGGGAAGCGCGCCGCCGGGACGGAGTCGTCCCCGGGGGCGGCTTCGGCAGCGGTATGGATGCGGCGGACGCGTTGCGCCGGGAGGGCCGCGATGCCGCCTGAGCCGGTCCGCGAGGCGAGCTGCCGGGGGTGGGTCGTCCACGCGCGCGCGCATCCGGTGCGCCACGTGTTCCGGTACCCGGTGTGGATGCTGCTCGTCGACCTCGACCGGGTGGGCGCCGGCCCGCCGCCGTGGGGCCGGCTGCCGGCGTCGGTCGACCGCGGCCACCTGCTGACCCGCGCCGAGGCGGAGGCGCACCTCCGGCGCGCGGGCGTCGTCGATGCTGAGCCCGACCGCATCCTCGCCCTGACCCAGCCGCGCTCCACGGGGGTGTCGTTCAACCCCGTCAACTTCTACTTTTGCCACGCCGGCGCGGACTGCGTCGCCGTCCTCGGCGATGTGCGCAGCACCCCATGGAACGAGCGGCACTGCTACGTGCTCGACGCCCGCGGCCGGCGCGGCGTGTACCGCGCCGCCCCCGCCAAGCGCCTGCATGTCTCTCCGTTCCTCCCGATGGGCGGCGCGTACCGCTGGCGGGTGGCGTTGGGGGCCGACCGCATCCGCGTCGCCATGCGCTTCGACCCCGGCCGCCGCCGGACGTTCTTCGCGGCGCTCTCGCTGACCGCCGAGCCGCTGACGCGGAGCGCGGTGCTCGCGGGCCTGCTGCGGTCGCCGGCGCAGAACGCGGCGACCCTGGCGCGCATCTACTGGCAGGCGGGGCGGCTGTTTCTGAAGGGTGCGCCGTTCCACCCGCATCCGGGCGCGCCGCGCGCGCGGGAGACGGCCGATGGCTAACGGCCCGGGGGTTGCGGGCGGGATGCACCGCCGCTCGACCGCGGCGGGGTTCCGGCCGCGGACGGCCGGCGCGCGGCGGCTCCTGCACCGCGCCCTGGACGGGCTGCGCGGCGGCACCGTCACCGTCGTCGACGGCGGGGTCGAGACGGTGCACGGCGCCGGCGGCCCCGCCGTCCGCCTGGTCGTCAACGCGCCGGCGTTCTACCGCCGCGCCGTGTTCGGGGGCGTCCTCGGCGCCGGCGAGAGCTACATGGACGGCGACTGGGACTGCGACGACCTCGTCGGCCTGGTGCGGCTGCTGACCCGCGACCGGCGCACGCAGGACGCGGTCGACCGGCGGCGGGGGCTCGTCGCGGCCTGCGCCGACGCGCTGCGCCACCTCGCGCGGCGCAACAGCCGGCGCGGCAGCGCCCGGAACATCGAGGCGCACTACGATCTCGGCAACGACTTCTTCCGGCTCTTCCTCGACGAGCGCATGATGTACTCGGCGGCGGTGTTCGACGACGGCTGCGAGTCGCTCGAGGCGGCGAGCGCCGCCAAGATCGAGCGCCTGTGCCGCAAGCTGCGACTCGAGCCGGGCGACGAGCTGCTGGAGATCGGCGGCGGCTGGGGCGGGCTCGCGGTCCACGCCGCCGAGCGGTTCGGGTGCCGGGTGACCACCGTCACCCTGTCGCCCGCGCAGGCCGAGTACGCGCGCGCCCTGGTGCGCGGGCGCGGCCTCGACGGGCGCGTCGAGGTCGTGCTGGCCGATTACCGCGACCTGACGGGGCGCTACGACAAGCTGGTGTCGGTGGAGATGATCGAGGCGGTGGGCCACCGCTTCCTCCCCGCGTACTTCCGCGCCTGCGCGCGGCTGCTCCGGCCGCAAGGGCTGATGGCGCTTCAGGCCATCACCATCCGCGACCGGCGTTACCGGCGGGCGCTGCGCTCGGTCGACTTCATCAAGAAGCACATCTTTCCCGGCGGCTTCATCCCGAGCGTGTCGGTGCTGGTGGACGCCGCCGCCCGGCACGCCGACGCGGTGCTCATCGAACTCGAGGACATCGGCCAGGACTACGCCCGCACCCTGCGCGAATGGCGCCGCCGCTTCGAGGCCCGCCGCGCGGACATCGCCGCCCTCGGCTTCGACGAGCGCTTCCTGCGCCGGTGGCGCTTCTATTTCGCCTATTGCGAGGGCGGCTTCCTGGAGCGCGCCATCAGCGACGTGCAACTGCTGTTCGCGATGCCCGACTACCGGGGGCCGACGCGCGGCGCGGCGGGGGGGATGTGGTGACGGTCCGTCCCCGCGGACGGGGCCGCGCAAAGCCCGCCGCGCCGACGCGCGGTGCTGCGGGGGGGACGTGGTGAGGATCTTCGACCGGCTCATGCGGCTCGCGGAAGCGGGCCGCCTGCCCGACGCCGCGATCCGCGCCGGCGTCCGCCTGCTGCTGCGCCGACGCCTGCGGGAGGAGGCCGCGCACGACGAGGCGCGGCGCGTGGCGCGCCGACGCGCCCTGCTCGGCGAGCTGCGGCGCGGGCCGATCGCGGCGCGCCCGGACCTCGCCAACGCCCAGCACTACGAGGTGCCGACGGCGTTCTTCCGCGCCGTGCTCGGTCCGCGCCTGAAGTACAGCGCCTGCTACTGGCCGCCGGGGGTGGACGGCCTCGCCGCCGCGGAGACGGCGATGCTCGATCTGTCGGCGGCGCGCGCGCGCCTCGAGGACGGCATGCGCATCCTCGACCTTGGCTGCGGCTGGGGCGCGTTCGCGTTGTGGGCGGCGCGCCGCTACCCGTCGAGCCAGGTGGTGGCGATGTCGAATTCCGCCGTCCAGGGGACGTTCATCCGCGCGCGCGCCCGCGGGCTCGGGCTGGGCAACCTCGTCGTGCAGACCGCCGACGTCAACGACTGGACGCCGGCCGGGCGCTTCGACCGCGTGGTGTCCATCGAGATGTTCGAGCACATGCGCAACTACCAGGCCCTGCTCGACCGCATCGCGGGCTGGCTGACCCCCGGCGGCCGGCTCTTCGTCCACGTGTTCTGCCACCGCGCGCTCCTATACCGGTTCCGGAGCACGGGCTCCGACGACTGGATGGGGCGGCTGTTCTTCTCCGAGGGCTTGATGCCGGCCCGGGACACGCTGACCGAGTTCCAGGACCGCCTGCGGATCGAGCGGCAATGGATGCTGGACGGCCGCCACTACCGCGACACGGTCCGCGCGTGGCTCGGGAACCTCGACGCCGACCCGGCCGCCGCCGCCGACGCCCTCGGGGGGGGCGGCGGGGCCGGCGCCGACGTGCAGCTTCAGCGCTGGCGCATCTTCTTCATGGCCTGCGAAGAGCTGTTCGGCTTCGCCGGCGGGGCGGAGTGGCAGGTCGGCCACTACCTGCTCGCGCCCGCGCCCGCCGGTCCGGGGGGCGCGCCGTGAACCGGCGGGGCCTGCGCGCGCGGCTCGGACGCGTCTTCGCGGCCCAGGTGGCGGTGATCGGGCTCGCCACGGTGGTCGGCGTCTACGTGACCCGGGTCGTCGTCGAGGACCTGCTGACCCGGCGCGCCCTCGACCTCGAAGCCGAGCACTACTGGGGGCTCGCGGCCGACGACCCCGCGCAGCCGCTGCCGAACACCGCCAACCTGCGCGGCTATCTCGCCGCGCCCGGCGGCGCCGCGGTCCCCGACGACCTCGCGGCCCTCGAGCCGGGGTTCGGGCGCCGCCCCGTCGACGGCCGGAACCGGCTGGTGCACGTCTCCGAGCGCGGGGGGCGGCGCCTCTACCTCGTGTTCGACGAGGACAGCGTCTCGGACCTCACGTTCTACTTCGGCCTGCTGCCGCTGTCGGTGGTGCTGCTGCTGATGTACGTGCTGCTGTTCGTGGCCTACCGCTGGTCGCACCGGGCGCTGTCGCCCGTCGTGCGCCTCGCCCGCCAGTTGCGGGAGGTCGACTTCGAGGGCGCGGGACGGGTGCGGGTCGACCTGGGCCCGTTGCGCGACACCGCCGACGCGGAGCTGGCGGCGATGATCGAGGCGCTGGACCAGCTCGCGGCCCGCGTGGACGCCGCCATCGAGCGGGAGCGGGTGTTCACCCGCGACGCCGGACACGAGCTGCGCACGCCGGTCGCCGTGCTGAAGGGGTCGCTGGCCCTGCTGGAGCGCGAAGACGGCGACCGGCCGGATCGGGAACGGGAGACCCTGTCCCGCATGCGGCGGACGGTCGACGACATGGAGGCGCTGCTCGAAACGCTGCTGCTGCTCGCCCGCGGCGAGGCGGTGCCGTCGGCCGAGGAGACCGTGGTCAACGACGTCGCGGCGGGCGAGATCGGGGCCCTCGCCGCGCAGGCGTCGCGGGCCGGCGACACCGTATGCCTGCACGAACGCGGGGAGCTGCGCGTCCCGGCCCCGGCCCGGGTCGTGCGCATCGTGTTCGGGAACCTGCTGCGCAACGCCGTGACCCACACCCGCGGCGGGCGGATCGACGTCACCGTCACGGCGGACACCCTGACCGTCGAGGACACCGGCCACGGCATGTCCCAGGCGCAGCTCGCCAACGCCTTCGAGCCGTTCTACCGGGGCGACGACCGCCGCGGCGGGGCCGAGGGGCACGGCCTGGGCCTGTCCATCGTGCGCCGCCTGAGCCGGCAGTTCGGCTGGCAGGTCACCGCCCGCAGCCAGCCCGGGCAGGGCACGTCGATGGAGATCCGGTTCCCGTGACGGGGCGGAGGAGGTGCGGACCTCGCCGCCCCACCGGTGCCGCCCGATGCGGCGGGTGAGAGCGGTGAACCGGGAGGGGGCGCGCCGCCCGACGCCGGTTCGGCGAGCGGCGGGTGCGAGCGGCGGGCGGGGGGCCCGGGCTGGCATGACGGGGAGGCCCGACCGCCATCGCACGCCGGGGCGGCGGCGCCCGCGGGGCGGAGGCCGGCGGACCGTCAGCCGCGGGCGGCGTCTCCAGGGGTCCGGATGCAGTAGCCGCTGCCGGTCACGGTGTGGATCATCGGCGCCCCGAACGGCTTGTCCACGGCCCGGCGCAGGTTGTAGAGGTGGCTGCGCAGCGCGTCGCTGTCCGGCGGGTCGTCGCCCCACAGCTCGCGCTCGATCTGTCGGCGGGACACCACCCGGGGGTGCTCGCGGACGAGGACCGCGAGGATGGTGAACGCGGACCGCGACAGCGTCACCGGGCGCCCCGCGCGCGTGACCTGCAGGGTGTCGGCGTCGAGCACGAGGTCGCCGACCTCGAAGCGCGCGGCGAGCCCCTGGCGGCGGCGGGCCAGCGCCTCGACGCGGGCCACGAGCTCCGGCAGGTCGAAGGGTTTGACGAGGTAGTCGTCGGCCCCCGCGTCGAAGCCGGCCAGCTTGTCCTCGAGCCGGTCGCGGGCGGTGAGCATGATGACGGGGGTGGCGAGCTTCGCCTCGCGCCGCAGCCGTCCGCACACCGCGATGCCGTCGGGGCCCGGCAGCATGACGTCGAGCACCACCACGTCGTAGTCTTCGGTGAGGGCGAGGTGGAGGGCGCCGAGGCCGTCGGCGGCGTAGTCGACGGTGTGGCCGCACGACTCGAGGAACGCGCCGGTGGTCTCGGCCAGCTCCCGGTGGTCTTCGACGAGCAGCACGCGCAGCGCCGGCATGGCCGCACGTTATCACGCCCGGCCGCGGGCGGCGCGGCCCCCGCGGGCTCGGCGACGCGGTCGAGACGGCGCGGCATCACGCCGGAGGGAACCATGAGCAGCAGGCGGGCGCTGGGCGCGGGCGCGGCGGCCGTGGCGGTGGCGGCGGGCGTGGCCGGCGCCGGCGGTCACGGCGGCGTCGCCGCGGGCGGCGTGCCGGTGTTCGCCCTGTGCGTGGCCCTCGCGTTCGCGATGCAGTGGGCGGCGTTCGTCCCCGCCTGGTACGCGCGGACGGAGCGCTGGTTCGACCTCGTGGGCAGCGCCACGTTCCTGACCCTGATGCTGGCCGCGCTCGCGGCCCGCGACGGGGCCGAACCGCGCGCGCTGCTGCTCGCGGCGATGGTCGCGGTCTGGGCGCTGCGGCTGGGCGCGTTCCTCTTCGCGCGCATCCGTCGGCGGGGGTTCGACCGGCGCTTCGCCGAGATCAAGCGCGACGCGGCGCGGTTCTTCCTGACGTGGACGCTGCAGGGGCTGTGGGTGTCGCTGACGCTGGCGTGCGCGCTGGCCGCGGTGACCGCGCCGGCGCCCGTGCCCCTCGGTTGGCCCGCCGCCGCCGGCGCCGCCCTCTGGGGGGCGGGGTTCGTCCTGGAGGTCGTGGCCGACGCGCAGAAGCGGCGCTTCCGAGCGCGGCCCGAGAACGCCGACCGGTTCATCGCGACCGGGCTGTGGGCGCGGTGCCGGCACCCGAACTATCTCGGCGAGATCGCGCTGTGGACGGGCGTCGCGGTCGCCGCCCTGCCCGCCCTCGACGGGTGGCGCTACGTCACCCTGGTCTCGCCGGTCTTCGTGTGGCTGCTGCTCACCCGCATCAGCGGCATCCCCCTGCTCGAAGCGCAGGCGGACCGGAGGTGGGGGAACGATCCGGCGTACCGGGCCTACAAGGCCCGAACACCTATCCTCTTTCCCGGCCCCGCAGCGCTCTGCGGACGGTACGGTGACTGACGGCGGCGCCGCACCGGCCCAGCCGCGCCATCCGCGGGCCGCCTATCCGCGCCTGTAGTACGATCCCGCGCGGTTTGCCGTTTCGGGAAACCGCATCCGGGACCATCGGCGGGTCGGTGGCGGAGAGATGGCTGAGAACGGCGCGATGCGGGTGGCGATAGGGTCGGACCACGCCGGCTTCCGCCTGAAGGCGGTCCTCGCGGATATGCTGCGGGAACGCGGGCACGAGGTCATCGACGTGGGCACCGACAGCGAGGCGGCGGCCGACTATCCCGATTATGCGGAGTCGCTGGCCCTCGCCGTCCGCGACGGCCGCGCCGACCGCGGGGTGATGATCTGCGGCAGCGGGGTCGGGGCGGGGGTGGCGGTCAACAAGGTCCCCGGCATCCGGGGCGCGGTCTGCCACGACACCTATTCCGCCCATCAGGGGGTGGAGCACGACGACATGAACGTCCTCGTCCTCGGGGCGCGCATCGTCGGCGAGGCGCTCGCCCGCGAGCTCGTCGAGACGTTCCTCCACGCGGAGTTCTCGCACGAAGAACGGCATCGGCGGCGCATCGAGAAGGTACGTCGGCTCGAAGCTCGAAGCTGGCCGGAAAAGTGATGCCGCCGCGGCGGTGGGGCCGCTCGAGGCCGCTGCAGGTGGGTGGAACTGATGCGAACTGGCGCGGACATCGTTCGCTGGTGCGGGCACCCCCGCTGATTCCACTGGAGCCTCCCCTGACTGACGCGACGCACCGGTGGCGGTTGGGCCGTACCCTCCAGGCCGCGCTCGACGAGGAGTGCCGGCGTTGGGAACGCGACGGCCTCGTCGGCCGCCTGTGGCGGAAGGACGCGGCGGTCTGGACGGGCGGCGACGAGGCGCGCTGGCTGGGCTGGCTCGACCTGCCCGGGGCGCCGGCGCCGGCCGCCGCGCTGGCCCGGTTCGCGGACGGCGTGCGGGCCGACGGGTTCACCGACGTCCTGCTGCTCGGCATGGGCGGCTCCAGCCTCGGGGCCGAGGTCATCGGCGAGGTCCTCGCGCCCGCGGGGGTGCCGGCCCTGCATGTCCTCGACTCGACGGACCCGGCGCAGATCGCGCGCACCGCGTCGCGGCTCGACCTCTCCCGCACCCTGTGCATCGTGTCCAGCAAGTCGGGCACGACCCTCGAGTCGGCGCTGCTCGCCGACTGGTTCCTGGAGCGCGTGCGGGAGGCGGTCGGGCCCGACCGGGCCGGCGCGCACTTCGTCGCGATTACCGATCCGGGTTCGGCCCTCGAGGAGACGGCGGGGGCGCGGGGCTTCCGTCAGGTGTGGCGCGGCCGGCCCGACGTGGGGGGGCGGTTCTCGGTCCTGTCGAACTTCGGCCTCGTGCCCGCCGCGGCGTGCGGCGTCGACGTGCCGGGGTTCCTCGCGTCGGCGGGACGGATGGCCGCGCGCTGCGGCCCGGACGTCCCCGCGGGCGCCAACCCGGGGGTGCGGCTGGGGCTCGCGCTCGGAGCCGCCGCCGCCGCGGGCCGGGACAAGACGACCCTGGTGCTGCCGCCCTCGATCCGCGCCCTGGGGGGGTGGCTGGAGCAGTTGCTGGCGGAGTCGACGGGCAAGGCGGGGCGGGGCGTGATTCCCGTCGTCGACGAAGAGCTCCGTCCGCCCGCGGCGTACGGCGGCGACCGTCTGTTCGTCCAGATGCGGGTCGCCGACGATCTCGATCCCGGGCAGGACGCGGCGCTCGCCGCCATCGCCGACGCGGGGCACCCCGTGGTGGCCCTGCCCGTGCCGGGCCGGGGCGCGCTGGCCGGCGAACTCTTCCGCTGGGAGTTCGCCACCGCCGTGTGCGGGGCGGTGCTGGGGGTGAACCCCTTCGACCAGCCCGACGTGGAGGCCGCCAAGCAAGCGGCGCGGGCCCGGACATCCGCGTGGGAGGGGGCCGGCGGTCCGCCGGAGGAGCAGCCGGTGGCGCGGGCGGACGGGATCGCCCTGTTCGCCGATGCGGACACCGTTGCACGCCTGCAAACGGCGGCCGGGGGGCCGGCGGCCGTCGAGGGTGCCGCCGCCGCGCGCCCCGCGTCGGGGGCCGACGGGCCGGCGGCGTTCGCCGGTGTAGGCACCACGGCACGCCCCGCGTCCGCGGCCGGTGGGCCGGCGGCGTTCACCGGTGCGGACACCGCCGGGAGGCGGGGGCGTGCCGCCGGGGGGCGGGCCGCCCTCGAGCGGCTGGTGGCGGCCCATCTCGCGAGTGCGGGCCCCGGCGACTACGTGGCGCTGCTCGCGTACCTGGATCGTAACGAGACGCACACGGCCGCGCTGCAGCGGGCGCGCTCCCGCATCCGCGACGCCCGGGGGGTGGCGACCAGCGTGGGGTTCGGGCCGCGCTACCTCCATTCGACCGGCCAGTTGTTCAAGGGCGGGCCGGCGACCGGGGTGTTCCTGGTGCTGACGGCCGACGACGGCGGCGACGATCTGCCGATCCCCGGTCGGCCCTACACGTTCGGGGCGGTGAAGACGGCGCAGGCGCTGGGCGACGTCGAAGTGCTGGCCTCGCGCCGCCGCCGCGTCTTGCGGCTGCATTTGGAGGGCGGCGCCGCGGCCGGACTGGCGCGCTTCGAGTCGCTTGTCGCCGACGCCGTAGGGTGGCCCGCGGCGGAGCCCCGGAGGCGCTGAAGCGCGTCGCTTCATCGGCCGACGCGGTGTATCCGCCCGCGGCGGAGCTCCGATGTGCTGAAGGGCGTTGGCGTGGCGGGCTGAAGGGCGTCGGCCGCCGCAAGGCCGTGTGACGGCGTGTGGCGGGGCCGCCCGGGTACGCCGGTAGGGCGGTTAGCGCTATTGGAGCTGCCAACTTCAGCCGAGCGCGGCCCACTTTCCGCGGGTCTGAGCCCGCGGCATATGGCCAGGTGAGCTCCCCTGGGGGGCCGGACCGCGGCGCGCCGCCGCCGACGGGGGTTCGTCGACGGTCGAACCCGGCCGTGCCCTTGACCGCAGGTGCCCGGCATGGGCGTCCCTCGGATGGCTCACCGCCCGGTCCACGCCGGGGCGCGACGGGCCACGAAGGCGTCGACCGCGTTCCGGAAGTCGTCGCTGGTGTAGCAGTCGATGATGAGGTCGTGGGCGAGGGCGGGGTCGGGCCGCCGCCCGCGCTGCACGCGGCGGACGAGCTCCTTGGTGGCGTGGATCGTCAAAGGGGCGTTGGCGGCGATGGTCCGGGCCGTCTCGGCCACCGCGTCGTCGAGCCCGTCGGCGTCGACGACCCGCGTCGCGAGCCCCGCCGCCAGGGCCTCGGGGGCGTCGAGGAGGCGGCCGGTGAACATCAGGTCCTTGAGGCGCGCCGGGCCCACGAGGTCCATCAGCCGGGCGCAGTTGGCGGCCGACAGGCAGTTGCCGAGGGTGCGCGCGACGGGGATGCCGAACCGGGCGCCGGGGCCGCAGATGCGGAGGTCGCAGGCGATGGCCATGATGCAGCCGCCGCCGACGGCCACCCCCTGGACCTGGGCGATGGTCGCCGCCTCCACGCGCTCGAGGCGGTCGATCACCCGGTCGAGCCTCGACTCGTATCCGAGGGCGTCGTCCGGGGTCCGCAGGTCCTGGAACTGGCTGATGTCGGTGCCGGCCACGAAGGCGCGGTCGCCGGCCCCGCGCAGGACGAGGACCTTCAAGGCGGGGTCGGCGTCGACGAGCGTCGCAGGCTTCCAGCATCGCGTCGTACATCGCCCACGTCATCGCGTTGCGGGCGGCGGGGCGGTTGAACGTCAGGGTGGCGACGGGGCCGTCGACGGCGTAGAGGGCGTCGGGGGTAGACACGGATTGATTCTCCTGGAGGGTCGTCAGCGCGACAGGGTTGGGGCGGCGAGCACGAACCGACCCGCGGTCGCGCGAGGAAGCGGCGCGGCGGTTCATCGACTCCTGGTGACGCGGGCCGCCGGGGCCGCCCGCCGCGGCATGGACGCGGGGCGACACCGTGAGCGCGGATATCCTACTGTACCTGCGGAGCGCCCACGCGAAGCGCGGCCATGCGGGATCGGGACGGCGGGAGGCGGACGGAGACGATGACATCGGCACTCGACGGGCTGCGCGTGCTCGACCTGACCCAGGTGATGGCGGGGCCGTTCTGTTCGATGCTGCTGTGCGACATGGGGGCCGACGTGATCAAGGTCGAACCCCCGGCCGGCGACTCGACGCGGCGCATGCCGGGGGGCGTCGGCGCCGACAGCCCGAGCTTCAACGCCGTCAACCGGGGCAAGCGCGGCATCGTCGTCGACCTGAAGCAGCCGGCCGGCCGCGACGCGGTGCGGCGCCTCGCGGCGGCGTCCGACGTGCTGGTCGAGAACTACCGGCCGGGGGTGCTGGAGAAGTTCGGCCTCGACTACGCGGCGCTCTCCGAACGGTTTCCGCGCCTCGTCTACGCGTCCATCTCGGGCTACGGCCAGACCGGCCCGTCCGCCGGCAAGGGGGGCTTCGACCTCGTCGCCCAGGGGGTCTCCGGCCTGATGTCGGTCACCGGCGAGGCGGGGCGCCCCCCGGTCAAGGCCGGCATACCGGTGACCGACCTCGGCGCCGCCCTCTTCGCCGTCGCCGGCATCCTGTCGGCCCTGCTCGCGCGGGCGCGCACGGGGCGGGGCCAGCTCGTCGACACGTCGCTGGTCGACGCCGGCGTCGCCCTGTCGGTGTGGGAGGCGACCCAGTACTTCTCGGGGCGGGGCGTGCCCGAGCCGCTCGGTTCGGCCCACCGCATGAACGCGCCGTACCAGGCCGTCCGCTGCGCCGACGGCTACATGACGATCGGGGCCGCCAACGACCGCACGTTCCGCGGCCTGTGCGAGGCCCTGGGGCGCCCGGAGTGGGCGGCCGACCCCGAGTACCGGGACGACACCCACCGCATCCGCAACCGCGAGGCCCTCGCGGCCCGCATCGAGGCGGTGATGGAGACCCGTCCGCGCGCCCACTGGGTCGAACTGCTGGAGGGCCGGGGGGTGCCGTGCGGCCCCATCAACGACTATGCCGAGGTCATGGCCGACCCCCACGTGCGCGCCCGCGGGCTGGTGGTCGAGACCGAGCACCCGACCCTGGGGCGCATCGAGACCCTCGGCACGCCGATCAAGCTTTCGGACACCCCCCTCGCGCCCGGCCGCCCCGCCCCGCGGCTCGGCGAGCACACGGACGAGATACTCCGCGACGCGGGGTTCGGGGCGGACGAGGTCGCGGCCCTGCGGCGGGCCGGCGCGGTGGCGTAACGGCCGTGGTCGACATGGGGTTGCCGACCGCGCGCCGGCGCAACCCGTTTCGGGGAGGGCGTGGTCGGCGCGTGGCGGGGTCATTCCGGTCGGCGTCCGTGGGCCGGCGGCGGGATCGAGCGCTGCATGGCGGCCGGGACGCCGGCCGGGCAACGCCAGGGGAGCATGTCGGCAGACTGCAGACTACAAGCAGTCCGACCGTGACACCAGTCAGGCCGGATGCGTCGCCCCGCAAATGCCGCAGGGCTTGCCCGGGCTCCCGCGCCTGAACCGCTGACGAACGCGGACCAAGTTTCGAGTGAGGACCATGGCAGAGAGAACCCATCGCATCGCGGTCATTCCCGGCGACGGGATCGGCAAAGAGGTCGTTCCCGCCGCCCAGGAGCTGCTCGAGGCAGTCGGACGGCGGTTCGACTTCGGCTTCGACTGGACCGGTTTCGACTGGTCGTGCGAGCTGTACGCCCGCACCGGCAGCATGACCGGGGGGCGGAGCATCGACGAGCTCGCGGGCTTCGACGCGGTGTTCCTGGGCGCCGTCGGCTATCCGGGGGTGCCCGACCACGTCTCGCTGTGGGGGCTCCTCATCCCCATCCGCCGGCGGTTCCGGCAGTACGTCAACCTGCGCCCGGTGCGGCTCTGGCCGGGGGTGCGCACGCCCCTCGCCGATCGCGGGCCGGCCGACATCGACATGGTCATCGTCCGCGAGAACAACGAGGGCGAGTACTCGGAGATCGGCGGCCGCCTCTACGCGGGGACGCCGGCCGAGCTCGCGGTGCAGCAGTCGGTGTTCACGCGCGAGGGCGTCGACCGGGTGCTGCGCTACGCGTTCGAGAAGGCGCGGTCGCGGCCCGCGAAGCACCTGACCTCGGCCACGAAGTCGAACGGCATCATCCACACCATGCCGTTCTGGGACGAGCGCTTCGAGGCGGTGGCCGCCGACTATCCCGACGTGCGGACCGACCAGTACCACATCGACATCCTCACCGCCCACCTCGTCCAGCATCCCGACTGGTTCGACGTCATCGTCGCCAGCAACCTCTTCGGCGACATCCTGTCCGACCTCGGCCCCGCCGTGGCCGGCTCGATCGGCCTCGCCCCCGGCGCCAACCTCAACCCCGACCGCACCCACCCGTCGATGTTCGAGCCGGTCCACGGGTCGGCCCCGGACATTGCGGGCAAGGGCGTCGCCAACCCCGTCGCGCAGATGCTGACGGGGGCGATGATGCTCGATCACCTCGGCGAGGCGGACGGGGCGGCGGCCGTCGAGGCGGCGGTGGAACAGGTGCTCGCGGCCGGCGGGACCCGCACCGGCGACCTCGGCGGCGCCGCCTCGACGGTCGAGATGACCGCGGCGGTCATCGCCGCCCTGGGGTGAGCGCCGGGCGCCCCCGATCGACGCCGGTCATCGATCCAGGGAGGGCATCGCGGGTACGGCGGGGGTGCGGACGGCCGGTGCCGTCATCTCTATCTCTCGCCGCGGCCCTCGAACGGGTCGAAGACCTCGACCCCGGCCTTCTCGAAGTCGGTGCGGTTCCTGGTGGCGACGACCAGCCCGTGGGCGAGCGCGGTGGCGGCGATCAGGCTGTCCTTGATCGGCATGGCCGCGCCCGATGCGCGAAGGTCGGCGACGAGCCCGGCCCAACGGAGGCCCGTGGCGGCGTCCCACGGCAGGCACTGCAGCCGATAGACACCGTCGTCGAACCAGCGCTCCAGCCGCGCCCGCCGCCGGCCCCGCGGCAATCGCAGGATGCCGAAACGGATCTCGCCGAGGACGATCGGGTCCACGACGAGCGCGCGTTCGTTGTGCCGGAGCCAGGCGACGACCGCCGGGTCGGGGGCCGGCTTCGTCGACTCGCTCAGCACGTTCGCGTCGACCAGGAAGGTCACAGCGTATCCGTGCTCTCCGACTCGATCGGCGCGAAGAAGCCTTTCTCCGGGCAATCCAGCAGCCAGTCGACGACGCCCTCGTTGGTTGCGGGCGCTCGGCGGACGAGCCGGTACTCGCCCCGTTCGATGCGTTCGACGTCGAACTCCTGGCCCGGCTCGACGTCATCCCGCCGCCGGATTTCGGCCGGGAGCACGATCTGCCCCTTCGTGGAGACGGAAGTTCTCATCGCCCAAGTAAGATACTGTCTTACCTCCCCGGGTGTCAATCCGCGCCGCGTCTCCCGCCTCCCCA
This sequence comes from Vicinamibacterales bacterium, assembly GCA_963666855.2. GTDB lineage: Bacteria > Acidobacteriota > Vicinamibacteria > Vicinamibacterales > UBA8438 > JAJEEA01. Next base: position 4,630 of record CAXXTG010000229.1, on the reverse strand, counting down.
GCGTTCCCCGGACCACCGCGCCTACTACCTGATCTCCAGCTCCCCGGACACCGTGGCGAGGAGCTCGGCCAGCGCGGCCTTGACTTCCTCCGGGACGCTGCCGCCCGCGTCGTCTCGCAGCACGGCGGCGACGCGGAAGCGCAGGTCGCTGCCGGCGCTCGCCTCCAGCAGCTTCGGCACCAGCTCTGCCAGGTCCTGGATCTGGGAGCCTTCGAGCAGGGCCCCCGCGGCGGCGGGGACGGGCGGCGGCGGGGGAGGGGCGGCGACCTCCGCCGGGCGCTTCAACCGCAATTGTCCGGCCTGGTCGTAGGCGCAGCCCACCGCGGCGCTGCCCTCGGCCACTTCGAGCCAGCGGCTCTCGACGCCCGCTCTGATGCCTTCGCGGACGAGGCCCCAGGGCAGCGTCGTGCGGCGCGACTGGGACAGCGCCCGCGTCAGCGCCGCGCCGTTGGTCGCGCCGTCGCGCCAGGCGCCGGGAAGCGCGTCGGCCGAGAGGGCCTGGGCGGGCACGGGGTCCGGCGGCGTGCGCAGCACCGCCGCGTCGTTCAGCACCCCATAGGGGATCTGCTCCCTCCAGACCGAGGCGGGACCGTTCGTCAGCCACACGCCGCCCCGTTCGACCGCTTCACGGACAGCTTCGAGGAGCGCCGGTTCGCCGCACCGCGGAACGACCTGCGTTTCGTCGTATCCCTCGCGGGGAATGCGCACCGCGCGTCCGCCCGCGAAGTAGTCCCGGAGCGCCGGTATCGTCACGGTTCCGTCGTCCCACAGCTCGGGCAGGACGCCGGGGCCGAGCAAGTCCGCGGACAGCGCGCCCAGTTCGCACTTGCCGGGCAGCACGACTTCGAGCTGCGGGTCCGAGCGCGCCTCGGGGTCGACCGTTTCGCGCCACCATGTGCGCGCGGTGCCGTCCGGCCGGACGAGCCGCGCGACGAAGAGGCCGCGCTCGACGCCCTGCAGAACCGTGTCGAGCAGCACGTTCGGGTGCAGCAGCTTGGGCAGGAACGCCAGCACGCTCCACGGATGGCGCAGGGCGCGGGTCTCCCCGCCGGGGCCGCGCACCCCCTCGATGCCCCGCTCGGCGTCGATTTTGTCGAAGCAGAGGGCGGCCGTGAACGCCTGCGGCAGGTCGGCGCCGACATGCTCGCGGAACTCGCGCACCGCCGGCAGATCGGGCAGGCCCGCGGGGTCGCGGAACAGGTGGTGCAGCGTGATCAGCGTATGCGTCTTCCCGCCCCCGTACGTCAGCTCGAGCTGCCGCACCGCCTTGTCGCTGCGTCCCGCCAGCCGCGCCGCCACGTCGCGCACCAGCTCGCGCAGCGCGTGGGTCGGATAGGTCAGGGCGAAGAACTTCGCCGGATCCTCGTAGACCGGCCGCCGCCCCCGCGCCTGCGCCACCTCGTGCAGGTCGGCCGCGAACTCCGCGAGCGCGAGCTCGCCGGTCCGCAGCTCGTCCTTCAGGCGGACGACCTGGTGCCAGGGCCGGGGGCGGTTCGTCTTGGTCATCGTTCTGTCTCTGGCGGAAACCAGGCGCGCAGGGTGCGCTCAAGTTCGACGAAAGCGGGGTCGGTGCAGGCGCGGAAGTCCACTGCGACCGCGAGATCGTAGAACTTGCTCGGCGATCGGCGGGCCTTGCCTGCGAGTCCCGCTTCCTCCATCGCACTCCGCATTGCGCGCTTGGGGTCCCGCGGCTTTCTCCGATTGGACGCCCACAGCCCACCCGACGCCAACCACCTTCGGAGCGCCGGGAAATCGGACCCCCATCCCATCGCTCGCGCCACGGCCGGAGAATCGCTCCAGACCCACACCTCGATTTCCGGATCTATCACGATCGCCTTGGAGCGACCGTTCCACCCGTTGCGCTTCAGATCGGCCTCGACGTCGCGCTGGATTTCCAGGCGTGAACCGCGGCTTCCACAGCCGTCCCGGTCGAACACCACCAGCGCGTAGCGATGGGTGTTCAGATATGGTCGGAGATGGGCGGGCGCTCTCGACCGGCATCCGTTGTCCCTGTTCACGTGGCGGGTCACCTCAAAATCCACGGGTGCGATCTTCAGGCTGTCGGTTCGAGTCAGCAACCCCTTCATGCACTGCTCGATATCGGCATCCGGGACGAGCACCACGAGCCGTACGCTCTCGACCCGCCCGGTCATCCAATCACGCCCTTCGCGAACAGAAGACTCATGTCTGCGGCGTCGCGCCAGTCCTTCAGGTGAGGGTGGTCGGTCCCGCGGACGACGGCGGCGGAGCCGTCGGCCGTCCTCCCGAAGCAGAGAGCCTCCTCCGGCGCGGCCAGGCCCAGAAACGCGGGTGAATGCGTGGTGACGAGGACCTGACCGTGATAGACCGAACTCAACGAATCGTAGATGGCGTCGAGCGCCAGCGGGTGCACGCCGTCTTCCGGCTCTTCGATCAGGATGACCTCGTGGAGGAACCGGCGGTCGCTCGGGTACGACTGCGCCACCGGCAGGTAGGCGAACAGCGTCAGGGCGAGGAGCTTGAGGGTGCCGTCGGACGTCATCCAGGACGGTACCTCGACGCCGTTCGCGTAGCGGAGCATGAGATAGGCGTGGCGATCATCCTCGCGCTCGACCACGCGGATGTCCTCAAGCTCCGGCAGCACCGTCTGCACGTGGCGGATCCACTCGCGGTAGTCGTCCTCGTGTATCTCCCGCAGATACCGTACGTTCCACGGCAGGCTCGCCCCGTCGCGCGAGAACGCCCGGTCGCAATCGAGGGGGCTGGCACGGCGCAGCCGCGCGCCGTCGAGGACGACTCGATCGACGAAGCCGCCGAGCATGTAGATGGCGTGGGATGCGGCCGGATACATTGCGATGGAAAGGTTGCCGGGTGATGCCGCCAACGCGGACGATCCGAACGAAATGCCCGTCACGGGGCTCCTCTCGGCCCTTGGCGTGGTCTCCGGGCGGAATTCGCGTCTGCCCTCTCGATCCTGGCTGAACACGATTCTCGATCCGCCCCTCCTGCCGCCGTTCGTTATCGTGCCGGGAACGCCGCCGTCAGCCAGCGACCGCGCATCTCTCGGCCGCGCTTTTCGAATCGCGTTCCCCATCAGGAATCCGCGCTCGTGCGTTACCTGCACCGCACCGCGGCGCTCCCGGATCGCGACCTCGTAACGAAACGCCCGAAAGTCATCTCCCCGCGGTCCCTTGGGCAGCAGTCGGGTCACGGGTTCTGGAATCTCCAGCTCTACCGCGAGTTCGAATCCCGGATCGGCTCTGGGGCGTCCCCAGGCCAGATCCTGGAAGTTGCGCGTGCGGTTGTGGACCGCCGGCTCAAGCCCGTCCCGAATCATGTCGCCGAGGAAGGAGACAACGTCCAACAGCGTGCTCTTGCCGCTGGCGTTGGGGCCGACGAGCACGTGGAAGCGGTCGAGGGAGACGTCAACATACCGGAAGCACCGGTAGTTCAGCGCCTGTATGCGGCGGATCATCGGGTACCCTGCTGCGGTCGGTAATCGAGATGCTCAACCCGCGTTGATGGAGCCGCCGTGCCCCCAGACTTGTCGGCCGGTGTATCCGGCGGGACGAAGTCATCGCCGTCCGCCGTGGGCACCGGCAGAAACGTCTCGTGGGGAATCGGCTTGCCTGCGGCCGCGGCGGCGAGGTTGTCGAGCGCCTTCACGGGCGCGCCGACGGTGCCGGCCAGTTGGTATGCCTCCGCGCAGACCTGTTCGAGGACGGATATGCGCCGCTCGAGGTCATCGATGCGTGCGTCTCGGTCTCCGAGGGCGTTCATGGTGCTGATCCCGGCGAGTGCGAAGTCCTGATCGCCGCCGACGAATCGTGCTCCGGCACCGCCGACGACGTAGATCGTAGCGTGGAACGTCGCTGTTCGCTCACGACGCGTCTCAGTAGTCGAGGCGCGCGGGCTGCGGACCCGGGACGCCGCCGTGGGTGCGGATGTGGGTCTGGATGGACTCCAGGGTGGCGCGCTCCTCCGAGCCCCGTTCTGCCAGCTCGGTGACGGCCTGGACCACGCGGGCGAAGATCTCGTGCCGCCAGAGGCCGCGGGCTTCGAGGTACGCGTCGACCCGGCTCTGCTCGCCCGACTTCCAGAGCCGCATGAGCCGGTGCACGCAGTCGATCTGGGGCGGGGGCCGGCCGTCCGCCGCGGCTCGCCGAGGTCGCGGGCGCGGCGTTGGCTCCACGTCTTGAGGCGCACGTCGCGGCCCGACGCGCCGTCGCCGCCGTCGCCGTCCGCGGCGGCCGAAGCGCCGCCGGCGAGCAGGTCAAGGCGTCCGGCGAGGTCGGCGTCCGACACGTTGCACGACAGGGCGTACAGGATGCAGGCGCCGGCCGGCGCCGGGGCGAGGCCGAAGTCCTTGCGGTGCAGCAGGTAGTAGGTGGTCGGGTCGTCGAGCTCGCCGGCCGCGCCGTCGTCGCGGAGGAGCCGGCTGACCACGAACCCCACTACCATCCGCCGCACCCGCCGCAGGAACTCGTCGACCGTCAACAATTCGCCCGGCTCGTCGGCCTTCCTGACCGCCGGATGCCGGCTGAACGCCTCCAGGGCCGGTCCCGTCGCCGCCCACACGAAGTCGGGCCCGCGGATGCCCGCGTTCCCAGAAGCCTCGCAGGCGTTCGGCCACGGTCGCCTGCATGTCGTC
>CAXXTG010000228.1:0-19334 GCA_963666855.2 Vicinamibacterales bacterium | reverse complement strand
CGAACATCGGGCCGTCGGACCGCTGCATGACCACGCGCACCGACCACGGCTGCGCGAACGACGCGGGGTCGTCGACGGTGTACTCGTAGGCGAGGCGGCCGGCGTCGATGCGGGTGAACCGCTCGGTCAGCCGCATGTCCGGCCCCGACCCGCGGAAGCTGGTCTTGTCGGTGAAGTTCCGGGTCTCGACGACCAGGGTGTCGCCCTCCCACCGGCCGCGCGAGTCGCCCTTCCACTGCCGGACGTGGCCGGGCAGGTGCGGCGGGCCGTCGAGGGGGACGACGCGGGCGTCGTGCACCATCTCGTTGAGGATCACGACGACGTCGTCGGTCTGGAACAACTGCATGTTGTTGTTGTAGGCGCTGGGGTTCATGGGCGGGCCCGAGTTGAACCCCATGATGCACCGCTCGAACGCCCCGCGGTCCTCGGGCCCGAACGCGTCGCGCCCGAGCAGCGTCTGCCGGCGCTCGCCGCGGGCCCGCGCCTCGGCGCTGCGCGCGGGGATCCTGCCGTCGGGCGGGTCGACCACCAGCGACGTCCGGCGCTCCTCGCCGAGGGACGTGCCGCGGTCGTACCAGAAGTTGTTGTAGCCGCCCGACACGGGCAGCCGGCCGTTCTCGTCGCGCCACAGGTCGACGTTCTGCGCCTCCACCCGCTCCTGCGCGAACGCCGCCGCCTCCTCCGCGGTCAGCGTGGCCCGCCCCTCGAAGTCGTCGGGACGCTCGAAGGGAACGGCGCTGCGGAAGTCCCAGACCCCCTGCAGGTCCCGGCTCGATGTCCCGCCCTGCCCCGTCTGACCGGCCGCCGCGGTCGCCAGCAACAGGCCGCAGATTCCCGTTCCGATCCACCGCGCCGCCGCGCATCGCGTCGTCATGCCTGTCCTCCTTGCGCCGGCCGCGTCGCCGGCCCCTTCCGCCCCGATGCTGACACCGGCCGCGCCGTCGCGGCCGGAACCAAGATCACCCGCCCGAGCCATCCGCGGAGGCCTCTCCCGCGCACAATCGAGCCCGCCGCGGCAGCAGATCCACCGGGCCGCGTCCGGCTGGACCGGAGGCGCTGGTGCCGACGGCTCCGGTCGCCGCCCGACCGCCGCGCCCGCACCGCTTCCGCGGCGCAGACCTACTCCTCGTACCGGTTGCTGAGCGTGCCGACTCCGTCGATGGTCACCTCCACGGTGCTGCCCGGCTTCATCGAGCCCACCCCCACCGAGGTCCCGCAACAGATGACGTCGCCCGGGTGCAGCGTCATGTCCTGCGAGATCGCGCTCACGATGCGGTCCGGCGGGAAGAAGAGGTCGGTGACCGGATAGTTCTGCCGCTCCTGTCCGTTCAGCACGGTGCGGATCGACAGCGACAGGGGGTCGAGGCCGGTCGCCACCGCCGGGCCGAAGACGCCGAAGGTGTCGAAGCTCTTGGCGCGGGTCCACTGCGTGAACGACGGGTCCTTCCCGAGGATGCCGACCGCGGTGACGTCGTTCACGCACGTGTACCCGAAGATGCAGGCGGCGGCCCCCGCCGCGTCGACGGCGCGGCACTCCCGGCCGATGACGATGCCCAGCTCGCCCTCGAACACGACCTTGCCGTCGTACGAGCGCGGCTTGCGGATCGTGCCGCCGGGGCCGAGGTACGACCCGTCGGCCTTGATGAAGTAGAGCGGCTCGGGCGGTTCGCTCTGCCCCGTCTTCTCGGCCATCGCCCGCGAGTTGTTCCACAACGCGACCATCTTGCCGGCCGGCGCGGGGGGCAGCAGCGAGACCTCGTCCACGGACAAGGTGGTGCCGGACGGGACCGGATTGGCGAACATGTCGCCATCGTGGACCGCCACGCCGTCCTCGGACAAGATGCCGAAACCGGTCGCCCCGGCGTGCTCGAAACGAATCCACTGCGCCATGCCGTCTCCCCCGCCGTACCCCCTCGCGCCCGCCCCTGGACCGAGGCCGCCGGATCGGTCCCCCGCCGACGGCCGCTCGCATTGTACCGCGGAGAACGACGGCTCGGCCTGCGGCGGACAAGCGCGCCGAGTTGTTGCCCGTACGCCGCCGGCGGCGACCCTCCCCCGACCGCTCCGGCGCGGCCGTGATGCCGGGACGCGGGCCGCTACCCGGACGCCGCCAGCGCCGGCAGCCCCTCCTCCAGCCGCTCCAGCGCGGCGGTGATGTCGTCGAAGGCGGCGGCGAACGAGAACCGCAGGAAGCCCTCGGCGATCTCGCCGAAGTCGCGGCCCGGCCCGAGCGCCACCCGCGTCCGCTCCAGAATCTCGAACGCCAGCCGCAGCGAGTCCCGCCCCAGGTGCCGGGCGTCGGCGAGCACGTAGAACGCGCCGGCGGGGGTGACTGGCACGCCGAGGCCGAGGCGGCGCACGCCGTCGACGAGCGCGCGGCGGCGGCGGTCGTACTCGGCGACCATCATCCGTCGGTGCGGCCCGCCCTTCTCGAGCGCGGTCAGGCCCGCCGTCTGGACGAAGTGCGACGCGGAGATGAACAGGTTCTGCTGCAGCGACACGAGATGCCGCATCGCCGACGGCGGGGCGATGACGTAGCCGAGGCGGAAGCCGGTCATGGCGTAGCGCTTCGAGAAGCCGTCGAACACGAAGCAGCGGTCGGTCATCCCGAGGGGCGACGTGGTGACCGCGCCGTCGTAGAGCAGGCCGTCGTAGACCTCGTCGGACAGGATGGGCAGGCCGAGATCCGCCAGCCCGCGCATGACGAGGGGCGGCTGCACCGCCCCCGTGGGGTTGGCCGGCGAGGCCACCAGGATGCCCCGCGTGCGCGGGGTGACGGCGGCCCGCACGCGGTCGACGTCGATGACGTAGCCGTCGTCCGGCGAGGTCGGCACGAAGACGGGCCGGCCGCCGCACGCCGCCACCATGTTCGGATAGCACGGATAGTGCGGCGTGGGCAGGATCAGCTCGTCGCCGGGGTCGAGGAGCAGGCTGACGACCATGAGCAGGGCCGGCGACGTGCCGCTCGTCACCACGATGCGGTCCGGGCTGACCGCGGTCCCGCGCCGCCGCCGGCAGTCGGCGGCGATCGCCTCGCGCAGGGCGTGGAGCCCGCGGCTGTCGGTGTAGTGGGTCTCGCCGGCGGCGACGGCGGCGGCGACGGCCCCGGCGACCTCGGGCGGCGGGGGGAACCCGGGCTCGCCGACCCCGAGCTGCAGCACGTCGTGGCCCGCGCGGGCCATCTCCATGCCGCGCTCCATCACCTCCATGGCGAGGAACGGCGCGATGGCTTCCATGCGGGCCGAGTAGGACATGCGCGATCACCCCGGACGAGAAGACGACTATGGACCGTGATCGAAGTAAATTGCCAGTTTCACCCGCGCGCAGCCCGCCTTTTGCGGCTTCCCGCGCTTGGCGCGCGGCAAGGTAATTCCGTCAGTGTCCTATGCTGACGGGGACCGATGCCGATCGAACCCGTCGACGACCCCCTGGACCCACGGCTCCGCGACTTCCATGCCGTGCCCGACCCGGTCCTGCTCCGCCGGCGCGGCCTCTTCGTGGCCGAGAGCCGGTTCGTGGTGCGCGAGCTGCTGGCCCATCCCCGCCTCGTCACGCGGTCGGTGCTGGCGACGCCGGCCGCCCTGGCGAGCCTGCGCGACCTGCTCGACGCCGACACCCTCCCAGTGTACGTGGCCCCGCCCCCACTGTTGAAGCAGATCACCGGGTTCCGCGTCCATCGGGGGTGCCTGGCCGTCGGCGAGCGCCCGCCGCCGGCGACCGACGCCGACCTCCCCGCCCTCGCCGCCGCCCACCTCGTCGTGGTGCTGGAGCAAGTGGGAAACCCCGACAACGTCGGCAGCATCTTCCGCAACGCCGCCGCGTTCGGCGCCGGGTGCGTGCTGCTCAGCCCGGGCTGCTGCGACCCGTTGTACCGCAAGGCCATCCGCACCTCGATCGGGGCCACCCTGCGGATTCCCTACGGCGAAATGCCGGACTGGCCGGCCGGGCTCGACCGGCTGCGGGCGCACGGCTACACGACGGTGGCCCTGGCCCCGGACCGGGACGCGGACGACCTGCCGGCGCTCGCGGCCGCCCCGCCGCGCCGGACGGCCCTGGTGTTCGGCGCCGAGGGCGCGGGGCTGAGCGACGATGCGGTGGCCCGGCTGGATCGGCGCGTCCGCATTCCCATCGCCGACGGCGTCGACTCGCTGAACGTCGCCACCGCGGCCGGCATCGCCCTCTACGCCCTGTCGCGAGGCCGCGGTGTCGCCGCGCCATCCCGACCACGGAGGGCGTCGACTCGCTGAGCGCGGCCACCGCGGCCGGGATTCCCCCGCACGCCCGTCGGGAGGCCGTGGTGACGCCCGCTCCGGACGGCGTCGACCCGCTGGCCGCCGCGGCCGGCATCGCCCTCTACGCCCCGTCGCGAGGCCGCGGTGACGCCGCGCCGGCTACTCCTGCACGCCGACCACCGTGTTGCCGCGGCCGCGGTTGTGCTCGAACAGCTCGAACGCCTCGATGAAGCGTTCGAACGGGAAGAGGCGGTCGACGCGGGGCTTGATCGCGCCGCCCGCGAGGAAATCGAGGATCTCGGCCACGTTGCGCTGGTGTCCGTCGGGATGCTCGGCCGCCCAGCCGCCCCACATGCTGCCCATCAGCACGGCCTGCTTGATGAGGATCATGCCCGGCCGGATCGGCCGCTGCCCGGCCGTGAACCCCACCAGACAGATCCGGCCCAGGGGCCGGATGACCGACAGCAGGGCCGCCTCGAACAGGTCGCCCTGCACCATGTCGAGCACGACGTCGACCCCGGCGGGATGGCCGAGCTCGGCCGACGCTTGGCGGACCTCCTCCTTGAACCGCCGGTGGCCGTCCCGGTCGGCGCCGTAGCAGTACACCCGGTCCGCGCCCGCCGCGGCCGGGAGCTCCCGCTTCGCGGGGGTGCTGACGCCGGCGATCACGCGCGCGCCCATGGCCTTGGCCAGCTCCACCGCGGCCATGCCCACCCCGCCCGACGCCCCGTCGACCAGGACCAGGCTGTCGGCGGTCACCCCGCCGAGGATCTTCAGCGAGTAGTAGGCGGGAAAGAAGTTGCGGCCGAGATTCGCGCAGGCGGCCAGATCCACCCCCGCCGGCACCCGCCAGACCGACGCCGCGGGCACCTTCACGACCTCGGCGAGACCGCCGATGCTCATTTGCGCGACGACCCGGTCGCCGGGCCGCACGTGGTCGGCGTCGGCCTCGATGACGGTCCCCGACACGTCCATGCCCGGGACGTAGGGCAGGCCCGGCTTGTGCTGGTACAGCCCCTGCGCCTGCAGCGCATCGGGGTACTGCACGCCGGCGTAGTGCACGCGCACGAGCACGTGCCCCGGCTCGTTCACGGGCCGGGGAATCTCGTCCAGGGTCAGGACCTCGCGCAACGGCACGGGGGTGGGAACCGGCTTGCCCCGGTCGTCGAGACCGGCGTAGCGGTGGCAGCGGACGGCGCGCATCACATCGCTCATGGCTATGAATCCTGACAGGGGCGGGCCGCGGCCGCCCGGATCGCCTGGAGCGGCGGCGTCCGCGCCATCCGCCCGGGGCCGCTATGATAAGACACCGTGCCGGAACCCGACCCAGCCATCGTCGACGCCCTGCGCCGGCTGGGGCTCGTCGACGCCGACGCCGCGCCGGCGATGACCCCGCTCTCCGGCGGGGTCTCATCCGACATCTGGCGCGTCGACCTCCCCGGCCGACCGGTGTGCGTGAAGCGGGCCCTCGCCAAGCTGAAGGTCGACGCGGCGTGGGAGGCGCCGGTCGAGCGCAGCCGCTACGAATGGGCGTGGATGCGCGAGGCGGCCCGCGTCGACCCGGCGTGGGTGCCGCCGCTGGTCGCCCACGACCCCCGGTCGAACTGCCTCGTCATGGGGTTCCTCGACCCCGCCGGCCATCCCCTGTGGAAGGAGCAGCTCCGCCGCGGCGAGGCGCGCGAAGAGACGGCGCGGGAGGTCGGGCGGCGGCTCGCGGCGATTCACCGGGCGACGGCGGGCCGCGACGACCTGCGCGACCGCTTCGACACCGGCCCCATCTTCCACGCCATCCGCCTCGAGCCGTACCTGCTCGCCACCGCCGAGCGGCATCTCCGCCTGCGCCCGCGGCTCGCCGGCCTCGCGGCGGCGACGGCGGAGACGCGGCTCGCCCTCGTGCACGGCGACGTCAGCCCCAAGAACATCCTCGTCGGCCCCCGCGGCCCCGTCTTCCTCGACGCCGAGTGCGCCTGGTACGGCGACCCCGCGTTCGACCTCGCGTTCTGTCTGAACCACCTGCTGCTGAAGTGCCTGTGGACGCCGGCCGCGACGCCCCGCTTCCTCGCGTGTTTCGACGGGCTGGCCGGCGCCTATCTGCACGGCGTGGACTGGGAGCCCCGCGACCGCCTGGAAGCGCGCGCGGCGGCGCTCCTGCCCGGCCTGCTGCTGGCCCGGGTGGACGGGAAGTCCCCCGTCGAATACGTGACCGACGAGGACGACCGGAACCTCGTGCGCGAGGCCGCGGGCCGCCTCCTGCGGGAGCCGGTCGCCGGCCTCACCGCGGTGCGGTCGGCGTGGGCCTCGCGCCTCGCCCGGCCGTCGTCCCCGGGCGACGCCGATTCGCGGGAATAACGATGACCACACCCGGCCGACGGCGATCTCGACCCCGGTATTGTGCCCCCGAATCACTCGAGGGTTCCCCGCGGCCCGCCGAACGGACCGTCGAACCGTCGATTCCGGCCCGAGCCCCGGGGGCGTCCCGCGGATCGCGCCGCGCGTCCGGCCCCCGCGGTCTCTTTCGCAACAACCACCGATGACCGACCCCCCTCACCGCATCGAACGCGTCTCGGCCCGCCGGGTCTGGGACTCGCGGGGCCGCCCCACCGTCGAGGCCGAGGTCCATCTGCCCGGCGGCGTCTTCGGGCGCGCCGCGGCCCCCGCCGGGGCGTCCACCGGCCGGGGCGAGGCCGTCGACCTGCGCGACGGCGGGAGCGCGTTCGGCGGCTACGACGTCACCCGCGCCGTGCGGCGGGTCCGCGACGCCGTCGCCCCCGCCCTGCGCGGCCTCGACGCGACCGACCAGGCCGGCCTCGACCGCGTCCTGATCGATCTCGACGGCACCCCCGACAAGCGCCGGCTCGGCGGCAACGCGTGCATCGCGGTGTCGATGGCGGCGCTCCACGCCGCCGCCGGCGCCGCCGGCCGGCCCCTGTGGCGCTACCTGCTGGACGGCGAGCCGGCGCTGCTGCCGCTGCCCGAGATCCAGATCTTCGGGGGGGGCGCCCACGCGGGACGTCGGGTCGACGTGCAGGACTTCATGGTCATGGCGGTCGGCGCGTCGAGCTTCGCCGAGGCCCTGGACTGGACGGCGGAGGTCTACCGGGCGGCGGGGGCGCGGATGGCGGACACCGGCCGCCTGCACGGCGTCGCCGACGAGGGGGGGTACTGGCCCGCGTTCGACACCAACGAGGAGGCCCTGGAGCACCTCGTGCGGGCGATCGAGGACGGCGGACGCATCCCCGGCGACGAGATGGCGATCTCGCTCGACGTCGCCGCCTCCGAGCTCTACCGGGACGGCCGCTACCACCTCGGCCTCGAGCGGCGGGCGGTCGACAGCGACGGCCTCGGCGACCTCCTGACCGGCTGGATCGACCGCTACCCCATCGTCTCCGTCGAGGACCCCCTGGCCGAGGACGATCACGCCGGCATGCGGCGGTTCACGGCCGCGGTGGGCGGGCGGGTGCAGGTGGTCGGCGACGACTACCTCGTGACCGACGCCGCGCGGGTCGAGCGCGCGGCCCGCGACGGCGCGTGCAACGCCCTCCTCGTCAAGCCGAACCAGGCCGGCACGGTGACGGAGACCCGCGCCGCCCTCGACGCCGCCCGCCGCGCGGGCCTGGGCGCCATCGTCTCCGCCCGGTCGGGCGAGACCGAAGACGTGACCGTCGCCCACCTCGCGGTGGGCTGGCGGGCGGGACAGCTCAAGGTGGGCTCGTTCTCCCGATCCGAGCGGATGGCCAAGTGGAACGAGGCGCTCCGCATCGAGGAGGCGCTGGGCGCAGGGGCGGTGTTCGCCGGGGCTCCGCGCCCGCGCTTCCCGCCGGGACGGTCGGCCGGCTATACTCACGGCGCTTGACGTCGATCCGGTACGGGGGCCTCGGCCGAAGCCCCGAGGCTTCGCCAAGGCCGGCCGCTAGCGGATCCCCATTCACACCCACTCAGGAGGAACGTTTCATGCGCGCACGCCGCACTCTCGTCACGCTCTGTCTCGCCGCCCTCGCGCTCGCCGCGGCCGGCCCCGCCGCCGCCCAGACCGAGGACCGGCCCATGCTCACCAGCGCCGCCGCCATGACCATGGTGCACGGCTGCCTGACCAAGGCCGCCGAGGAAGGGTGGCGCATGCACATCGCCATCATGGACAACCACGGCAACCTGAAGGCGTACCACCGGATGGACGACGCCCAGCTCCTGTCGCACGACGTGGCGATGGCCAAGGCCCACAGCACGGCCGCCAGCCCGCGGTCGACGCTGCAGTGGGGCCAGATGGCGTTCGGCAACGGCGTCTCCGCCGCCGCCTTCGTCCCCGGCCTGAACTACTTCGAGGGCGGGCTGCCCATCATGACCGCCGACGGCCAGCACATCGGCGGCATCGGCGTCAGCGGCGACACCGGCGCCAACGACGCCATCTGCGCCCAGGCGGGCATCGACGCCGCCGGGTTGGAGTAGCAACGCGAGCCGCGGCCCCCGCGGCACCGGCCGCGGGGGCCCGGCAACGGACCACGGCGGGAACTGCCGGACGATTCCGGGTTGACGACGTATCGAATGCAGGGCGCGCCGGCGCCCCCACCGAGGGTGAACGCAATGCAGAAGCAACACGCGTGGATCGGAAGTCTCGCGGCGGCGGCGATCGTCGCGTCGGCCGCGCCGCCCGCCGCGGCGCAGGACTCGGCCGCGAAATTCGTGCAGGTGGCGAGCAGCTACCGGCTCGTCCCCAACGTCACCTACCTGCGGGCGGGCGGCGTCGACCTCAAGCTCGACGTCTACCAGGGCCGCGGCGCCGACCGCAAGCCGACCCTGCTCTACATCCACGGCGGCGGGTGGACCAACGGCAACAAGGAGAGCTCGGCCCTGACCTTCCTCCCCTACCTGGAGATGGGCTGGAACGTCGTCAACGCCGAGTACCGCATGGCCGACGACGCCCACGCCCCCGCCGCGGTCGAGGACTGCCGCTGCGCCCTCCGCTGGATCTACCGCAACGCCGAGCAGTACGGCTTCGACCTGGACCGCATCGTGGTCAGCGGCAACTCCGCCGGCGGGCACCTCTCGCTCACCACCGGCATGCTGCCCGCGTCGGCCGGGCTCGACCGCCAGTGCCCCGGCGACCGCAACCGGACGTGGACGACGGGCACCAGATCGACGGCCGAGCTGAAGGTCGCCGCCATCGTCAACTGGTACGGCATCACCGACGTGGTCGACCTCATGCAGGGCCCGCCGGGGACCTCGGGCAACTTCACCGAGGCGTGGCTCGGCAGCCGCAGCGACCGCGGCGAGGTCGCGGCCCGGGTGTCGCCGTTGACCTACGTGCGCGAGGGCCAGCCGCCGGTCCTGACCATCCACGGCGACGAAGACAGCATCGTGCCCCACGCCCACGCCGTCCGCCTGCACGAGGCCCTCGACCGGGCCGGCGTCCCCAACCGCCTGCTGACCATCGAGGGCGGCGGCCACGGCGGGTTCACCTCGAGGAGAACCTGCACATCTACGCGACCATCCGGTCGTTCCTCGAGGCGCATGGCCTCGGCCCCGCGCCGTCGGACGACTGAGCCGGCGTTCAGCGAGGATCACCGGCGCGGGCCCAACCCGCTCCACCGGTGGTCCTCACCCGGCGAGTACCGGCATTGGGCGAATCCGACGCGACGGTCCCACGCCCCCGAAGGTCCACCACATCGCCGTCGATCGACCGCCGCTGATCGTCCTCCGCCTGTGATGCTACCGGAACCGCACGAGACGATGTACGGCGCGCCTCGACCTGCATGGAGTCGTGGTCAAGGTACGCGGCACGGGTTCGCGGGCGATAGGCACCTCAGGGCGCTCACCACCGGCATTGCCGCGGGCTCGGCCGGGCTCGACGGCGACCAGGCCGCGCAGCCCCGGCGACGCGCAACCAGCACGTGGACTCCGGTGCACCAGATCCACGACGGCACATGTAGCGGATGTCGAAGGTCGGCACGCCGCATGCATCAAGCACGATGTCGCATCAGGCAGGCGCATCGGGCGGTATCGACCGCCGTGGGCCCGGAAGTGGCGCTCGCCGATGGGTCCCGGGCCTACCGTGGTGCCGCCGAACGGCGCCGGAACGTCGCTGAGCATGACGCCGAGCAGCAGGGTGAAATTCCGCACCACCCCGTCGTCCGGAACGCCGTTGGTCGGCGTGTGATAGCCGTCGATGTGTCCGCCCGCGATCGCCCGCGGCGCGCCCTCCGGGAGCGGAAAGCGCAGTGCGATCTGGCAGAAACGCGGCCGAACCGCCCGGCGGTCGCCGAGCAGGGCGCGCACGTGTGACCAGACGGCGGGCGTGGTCGCGAGCCGCAAGACGCGCGGGTCGCCCGTGAGTTCGGGGCTGAACGTCTGATTGTCGAGACGGACCCGTTCATCGGGGTGGATGCCCGCCCCGAGCGAGTGGTTGATCGCGCGCCGCGCCCGGGCCACCAGCCGCGGCGGCACGACTCCCGGCACGTGAAGGAAGCCGTCCCGGACGAACCTGCGCTTCTGCTCCCCGGTCAACGGCTGCAAGGGTCCCCCCTCGGACGGCGCGTCCGGGACGGCGTCGGCATCGCCACCCTCCTCCCCGCCGGTTGTCACCGGCCGGCACAGGGCGTAGACTGTGCTGCACGGCCAACGTATTCTAGCGTGGGTGCCCGGTCGACACCCGAACCCCCCTTTACCTGACCCGAATACGGCGGCAACGATGAACGACTGCGGAGGCGGCATGGTTCTCAAAACGCGTATGTGTTCGGCCGCGATCGGGCTGGTGCTGCTCGCCGGCGACGCGGGCGCGGACGTGCTGGAGCAGGCCAAGGCGGCGGCGTTCGAGCTCGGGAGGGAGACGGAGGGGGCGCGCCGGCCGCCGCGGTCGCTGGAGC
Organism: Vicinamibacterales bacterium; assembly: GCA_963666855.2. Taxonomy (GTDB): domain Bacteria; phylum Acidobacteriota; class Vicinamibacteria; order Vicinamibacterales; family UBA8438; genus JAJEEA01. The sequence goes on along the minus strand of CAXXTG010000228.1, from coordinate 8,245 downwards.
GCATGATGGCCGGGCTGGCGCTGGCCGCCGTGGGGGCGCGGCTGCTGTGGTACCGCCTCGAGGACAAGGACTGCCGCGAATCCGGGGGGGCGCGTTGCGCGTGGGCCGCCGGCGCGGGAGCCGCCGGCCTCGGGGTCGGCGCGCTGCTGATGACGGTGCTGGCCAGACCGTCGTCGACGGCGCCGTCCGTCAGCTTCGAGCCCCAACCCGGCGGCGCGGCGGTCCGGGCCGCCGTCGGCTTCTGACGCCGCGCGGAGACGTCGGTGCCGCCCGGAGACCGCCTTCACGCCGGCCGCAGGCGCGCCAGAAACCGATCGAGATCGCGCGCGAGGGCGCGCCGCAGGGCGCCCGCCCCGGCCGCCAGGCGGGCCACCTTGTCCGGATCCAGGTCCGCCGAGTACGCGTGGCGGAACAGATGGCGGAACCGCCGCAACTCGTCCAGCCCGGCGGCGGTCGATTCGGACAGCAGCGCCGGCCGGACGCCGGGGATGTCCAGTTGCATGCGCTTGATCAAGCCGGCGTGGTAGCCGGCGGCGGCGACACGGTTCTCGAAGAACCGCGCCACCACCTCGAACACCTGTTCGCAGGCGCCGTAGAGGTTGTGCAACTGGTAGCCCAGGCTGTCGACCTCCGCCGGGCCCCCGTCGAACGCTTCCCCGCGGGCCTCGACGCGGTCCGCGATGCGGTCGACATCCACAAGCCGCGCCCGCAACTCCGCCTCCAGGACGGCGAACGCCCCCGTGTCCATCGCGTCAGTAAACCTTGATTCCGGACCGGGTGACCGGCTCCGGGAACGGGTGCCGGTCGAGGTCGATCACGTCGACGACTCGGCCGGTCGCGTCCTCGATCGCCTTCATGACGTCGAGGACCGCTTCGGAACAGCCCCCCACCGCCACGTCGACGTCGGCGTCCTCGCGCCAACGGTCGGGCGACTGCAGCGAGCCCACGATGTAGGCGCTCCGCACGTCGAATCGGTCCCGCAACGCCGCCAGGGCGCGTTCAACGCGTCCCCGCAACTCGACCTGCTCGGCGGCCAGCCTGCCGCGCCGCTCGCGCAACGCCCGGTCGAGGATGCCCGTGTCGTACACGTCACGTCCACCTTGTTCGGACGCCGTCCCCGCGCCCAGGTTCGAGGTCGAGAACGACCGTTCCGCCGACCGGCGGCGCCGCGCGCCCGCCGGCCCGCCGCCGTCAGAAGTTGAACTGCAGCGCGAACTTGGCCAGCCGGCCGGGCATGATGGCGGTCGGCCGCAGGTAGTTCGGCCCGTAGTTCCGGTCCTCCTCGATGACCGCGTTCTCGTTCAGCACGTTGTAGACGTCGAACATCGCCTGGATGCGCCCGCCGTCGACGTCGAACGTCCTCGACAGCCGGATGTCCGCCTGGCTCCAGCGGGCGCCGTAGGCCGTCCCCGGTTCGATGACGTTGATGTTGACGGCGCCGCCGGCCGCGAGCGGACGCCCGAGCGAGGCGGCGACGGCGCCGCTCGGGTAGGTCACGATGGCGGCGCGCTGCGGGCCGGGCACGCTCTGCAGGGTCCCCGCGAAGGTGATGCCGTACGGGAACGTGTACGAGCCGAGCAGCTTCACCTGCGTCAGGTACGGCGTCGACCACTCGCAGAACGCCGGCGACGCGTCGCCGGCGGCCGACCCCGCGTGGGCCTCGGGCAGGCTGGACAGGTACGCGCAGTTGTCGTGGCTCGTCCGGCCGGTGCTGAGGCCGCCGCGCAGGAGGAGGGTGTCGAGCCGGGCGTCGACCGAGAGATCGAAGCCGGCGTACGTGCGCGACCGCCCCCCGAACGCGTCGGCGCCGGTCGTGATGGTGTCGAACTGCCCCAGCTTGTCGGGGTTGACGTCGGCGAAGCCGCCCAGGGCGTAGCCGCCGCCCCCGGGCAGGCGGTCGTCGGCGGGGGCGGTCACCGAGTAGAAGCCGAAGTCGTCCGGCCCCACCGCCCGGTTGTCCTGCACGTCGAAGTTCACGAACGAGCGGTGGAACCAGCCCGCGTTGACCGAGATGTTGCCGGCCACCTCGTGCTGCAGGCTGACCGACGACTCGTAGTTGGCGTGCCGGGTGCCCCACCCGAACGCCCACGCCGGGTCGTAGAAGGTGTTGACGACGGGCTGCCCGAAGGCGAGGTTGTCCGAGGGCGAGATGCACTCGCCGTTGGGCAGCGGATTCAGCGGATCGCAGTCCGCCCCGCCGTTCGCGTTGAAGTCGATGAAGGTGCGCCGCTGCGCGTTGTTGTTGTCGGCGGGGTTGACGCTCCCGGCGCGGGCGTTCGAGTCGCGGTCGGCGTAGCGGCCGAACGACGCCTTGAGGGCGGTGCGCCCGTTCCCGAACAGGTCGTAGGCCATGCCGAGGCGGGGCTGGATGTCCTTGAACCCGACCACCTGCTGCCCCGGGAAGCTGGCCGACACCGGCCGGTAGCGCGACGTGCCGGTGTCGTGGTCGGGATAGCCCGCGCTGAAGTAGTCCCAGCGGACCCCCAGGTTGAGGGTCAGCCGGTCCACCGTCCACTGGTCCTGCGCGTACAGCCCGAGGTTGGCGGGCACGTCGTTCTCGACGAGCGACGGCGTCGCGTAGAAGTCGACGAGGTCGACCGGCAGCCCCTGGAGGATGATGTAGCGCTGGTACTGGACGCTCTCGATGTACTCGTCCTCGGCCACGTTCGTCAGGTTCATGCCGACCTTGAACGCGTGGCTGCCGGTGATGTAGGACAGCGACGCGCGGGCCGCGTTGGTATCGGCGCGCCGGTCCTGGAACACCGTCCCCGAAAACCAGCTCGACATGCCCCGGACCGCGATGTTGCCGGGGATGAGCAGCGCGCCCGCCCGCACGGGGTCGGCGTCGGGCGTGTTCCGCCAGTTCTGGTGCTGCGGATGCAGCGACACGCCCGCCTCGAACAGCAGGCGGCTGGTGATGGGCGCGGTCCACGTGCCCTGGTACACCTGCACCTTGATGGTCGAGTCGACCGCCGCCTCGGGCATCACGTTGAGCGCGGTGGAGATGGTGCTGCCGATCAGGAACCGGTTCCGCTTGTTGTAGTTGTTGTCGTAGAAGAACGTGAACTTGTTGCGCGGCGTCGCCTGGGCGGTCAGCCGCAGGGTCGTCGACTGCGCGAGCTGGTCGTCGACCGCCTGGCGGGCGAGGTCGGGCGTATAAGCCAAGTCGCCCGGGTCCTGGTCGTGGAAGACGCCGGCCACGAACTGGTCGGTCCGCTGCGACGTGTGGCTGGCCCAGAACCACAGCCGGTCGCGGACGATCGGCCCGCCCCCCGCGGGGTTGGCGAACCACAGGCGGCTCAGGCGGTTCGCCTGGTCGTCCCCGATGCCCTGCGCCACGAGCGCGTCGTCGACGTTGTTCGACTGGAGGCCCGGGGACGAGAAGCTGCCGAAGAACTGACCCGCCCACAGGTTGCTGCCCTCGCGCGGAATCATGTTGACGCGCACCCCGCCCGACTCGACCTCGGCGGTGTTGCCGGAATAGTCGATGGAGTACTCGGCGTAGTTGCCGTCGGCGAAGAACAGGTTCGACGAGTCGCCGTTCCGGGTCGCCGCCTCGACCCCCATGCCGTCGATCTGCACCATCTGGTCGGTGCCCTCGCCGCCATGAATCGCCAGCCGCTGGTAGTTCACGCCCCCCTGGCCGCCGACGTCGACGGCGAGCGTCGACCCCACCACCCCGTCGCCGACCATGCCGGGAATCAGGATGCCCAGGTTCTGGAACGACCGGCCGCTCGGAATCGCGTCGATGACGTCGCGGTCGATGGCGATGTTCTGCTGCACGTTCTGGATGTCGACCACCGGAACCTCGCCGGTCACCGTGATCGTCTCCTCGACGGATCCGACCGCGAGCACGCCGTCGACGTTCGCGGTGAAGCCGGCGCTCAGGGTGACACCCTCGCGCAGGACGGTGGAGAAGCCCGCGAGGGTGAACGTCACGGTGTACTCGCCGGAGACGAGGCCGGTAATCAGGTACTGCCCCGACGAGTCGGTGAACGCGGTCCGCACCTGCTCGATCAGGGCCGGGCTGCGCGCCTCGACGGCGACGCCGGGCAGCACGCCCCCGGTGTCGTCGGTGACGGTGCCGCCGATGGCCTGCGCACCCGCCGGCGACGACGCGAGCAGAAGACCGGCCGCCGCGCCCGCGGCGACGCCTGCGAAACGGATGTGCATCGAGTCCCTCCCTCCTGTGGTCTCGATGATACCCGTTTCCGGCAGACGGCGGCACGGCCGCAGTACACGCGATCACGGCGCAAGGGTGAACACGACCTCGGAACGGCCGCCCCCCAGGTGGTCGCCGCGCGCCTCGACCACGTCCTCGTTCCACGCCAGCGCGAAGCGCGAGCCGGCGCCGCGGATGGCGGGAATGAGCGACGCCGTGGGGTTGTCGGTCAGCCGCCGCGGCCCGCCGTCCGGCGCGCCGCCCGCGGTGAACCGCTGGAAGTGGAGCTCGTGCGAGCGGCCGGGCTCGATCGCGTCGAGGAGCCGCGCATAGATCTCCGGAAACCCGTGGCGGGTGTCGTGCCAAGCGACCGCGAACCCGCCGCCGTGCGGCGCGATGCTCGCTTCGTAGGCGCCCTGCCCGCTCCGGCTGACCTCGACCGCCGCCGGTTGCGCACCGGCCGCGGCGGCGGCGCACAAGAGGGCGGCAAGCGGCGCGGCCTTCGTCACGGGTTCCCCGGCCCGCGGCGGCGGCGCCAGCGCCACACCGCGAGCAGCCCCACGAGGGGGGCGCCGACCCAGAGCGGGGTCCAGACCCCCTCGCCGCCGTCCGAAGCGGGCGGCGCGGGCAGCGGCTCGGCCGTCGTCCGCCGACTCCTCCATCCGCAGCCCCTCGATGTTCATCGTCGTCACCGCCGGCCGCGACTCGTTCCAGCGGACGAACTCCTCGGCCGCCGCCGCGGCCGACTCGATGTCGGCGCCGAGGGCCGCCTCCATCGCCGCCCGGTAGGTGTCGAGGGCGGGGCCGGGGATGTTCATCGCCGCGCCCCGCTCCAGCACGTAGCGCAGCAGCCGGGGGTTGCCGCAGGTCTGCACGGAGCAGCCGACGCCGTGCTCGGCGACGCTCTCGACGTGCTCGCGCAGCAGGCGCTCGAGGGTCGCGGCGTCGGTCTCCCAGTAGCCCTTGCGGATCGTCTCGACCATGCGGCCGGTGATGTCCTGGTAGGCGTGGGGCGAGTGCTCGTCGAAGAACGCCTCGAGGTCGAGGTCGTGGCGATCCTCCACGTAGACCGCGAACGACTCCTGCCACATGGCGTCGTCGACGGTCTCGGGCGCCACCGCGTCCCAGCCCCAGAGGTACTCGACGAACGCGCGCATCTCGCCCGCGCCGGCGTAGCCCTCGCGCTGCATCCCCTCGATCCAGGTGGGGTTGACGTAGCGCGTCCGGAACTCCGCCCCCAGGAACTTGTCGATGCCCGTCATCTCGGGCTGGCCGGGATCGCGCGTGTTGGTGACGACCATCTCCGGGGTCTCCCCGTCGATGCTCCGGACCGCCGCCGCGAGGCCGCCCATGTACATGAAGAAATCGTCGTTGTCGAGGGCGCCGTAGAGCATGGTCGAGCTGCTGTGCACCACCTTCTCGGTCCCCGAGAGGGCCAGGCGGAACACGTCCTCCATCGGCTCGCCCCAGAACCCGTTGCCGTAGCCGTGCCCCATCTTCGACAGGTACTCGTCGGCCATCGGCCGGTCGCTGTCCCAGGTGCCGCTCGCGGCGGCGATGCGCGACGTGTTGAGGTTGAACGTGCCCGGCGGCTCGTCGAAGATGCGCACCCCGGCGCGCCGCTCCGCGTCCTCCTCCGAGTACCCCCGCTCGACGAGCGCGGCCCGCGTCGCGAGGTAGTGGCGCCGGACGTAGTTCTCCGCCTCCTCGAGCACCTTCACCCGCTGCACCGCCTCGTCCATGAGCCGGGTCACGTTGTTGAACATCCCCTCGGCGGCCGAGGCGATGACGATGTCGACGCGGGGCCGGCCGAGCTCGCGCGCGGGGACGACCTCGACGTCGACGACGTTGCCGCGCGCGTCCCACACCGGGCGCGTGCCGAGGAGATGGAATATCTGCGACTCGAGGATCCCCTCGTGGCGCAGCGTCTCGGCCCCCCAGATGACGAACGACACCTTCTCGGGATAGCGCCCGTGCTCGGCGACGTGGTCCCTCAGCATCCGCTCCGCGAGGAAGACCCCGAGGTCCCACGCGGCCGGCTTGGGCACCTTGTCGGGGTCGATGCCGTAGAAGTTCTTGCCGGTGGGATAGGCGTCGGGGCTGCGGATGGGCTCGCCCCCGCCGCCCGCCGGCACGTAGCCGCCGTCGAGCGCGTGCAGCAGGTGGTCGAGCTCGCGCGGCCCCGACTCGACGATGCGCCGCTCCATGTCCCCGGCCATCACCGTCGCGTCGTCCGGCAGCAGGTCGCGGTCGACCGACACGATGGCCTCGACGGTGCTCGCGCGCATCTCCGGCTCGGGGGTGCGGCCGAAGGCGTGCAGCCCGTAGGGGATGTGCTGATCCCGCAGCTCGATCACGTAGTCCTCGAGGGCGTGCAGCACGTCGTGGTCGAGCTCGGCCCCCGTCCCGAGGTCGAGTCCGAGGTCCTTGACGATCCCGAGGTCGGCCGCCTGCCGCCGGATCTGGTCCGCGTACGCCTCGGCGAGCAGCTCGTTCTGGTGGACGCTGCCGTGGTAGTCGTCGACGCTCTCGCCGAGCGCGGCGAGCTCGGGCAGCAGCCCGCTCTTCACGAACGGCGGCACCATGTGGTCGACCAGCGTCGCCATGCCGCGGCGCCGCGCGACCAGGCCCTCGCCGACGACGTCCACGTTGTAGACGTAGAGGTCGGGCAGGTCGCCGATGAGCGCGTCCGGAGCGTCGGCCTCGGACAGGCCCGTGTCCTTGCCGTCGAGCCACTCCAGCGTGCCGTGCGTGCCGAGGTGGACGACCGCGTCGGCGCCGAACCCCACCGGCTGCGGCGCGCGCAGCCACGAGTAGGTCGCGACGTACTGGTGATGCGGCGCGAGGTCGTCGGCGTGGTAGAGCTTCTCCTGGTCCTCGCCCCACCCGCGCGCCGGCTGGGGCAGCAACACGACGTTGCCGTAGCGCAGGGCGGGAATGATCAGGCTGCCGTCCCGCGCCATGACGGTCGCGTCCTCGGGACGGCCCCAGTCGGCGATGACCTTCTCGCGCAGGGCCGGCGCGTAGCCGTCCAGCCACTGGAGGTAGTCGCCCATCCAGGCGCGGGCCGCGCCGCCGTGCGACAGCATCTCGTCGAGCTCGCCGGGGGCGTAGCCGCCGATGTTGCGCGCGCGCGTCGTAATGCGTTCGAGGAGGGCGCCGGCGGTCAGGTCCACATCGTCCGGTCCGAGATGGTAGCCGTCGGCCCGCATGCGCCGGAGGATGTTGGCCAGCGACTCGGCCACGTTCAGGTAGCTCGCGCCGACGCCCGCCTTGCCCGGCGGGTAGTTGTAGTAGAGGACCGCCACGCGCTTCTCGGCGTTGGGCGTCGCGGCCAGCGCCGCGTAGCGAAGCCCGCGGCGCACCGCCGTCGTCACGCGCGAGGCGATGGGCTGGCCGGCGACGATGGTCAGGCCGGTGTCGGCATCGGTGCGGCGCTCCTTGCTGCCCACGACGGTGGGCGCGACGAGCCCCGCCAGCTCCGGCACGGCGACCTGGAACGTCCCCTCGAACATCGACAGGCCCCGCGGCGAGGCGCGCCACTCGGCCTCGCTCCGGCCGTAGAGGCCGATCAGGCTGATGACGGGGATGTCGAGGTTCCGGAGCGGCCCGCCCGCCTCCGGACCGGCGAAGCGGAACACGAACGCGAGCGCCACGTCCGCCCGCGCCGCCCCCGCGGGGTCGAGAAGCAGCGCTTCGAAGGCGATGGCGGCGGGATAGCCGAAGACCGGGACCGCCTCCGCGCCCTGCCGCTCGATCTCGGCGATGACGGCGTCGAGGATCGCAGGTGTCGCCCGCGTAGTACTGCGACTTGTAGAACCCGACGGCCACCCGCGCGGCCCCCGGCCGGCGCTTGCCGGCGGCGCGGCGCCACGCGTCGAACGCCTCCCAGGTCGCGAAGACGCGCCCCGTCCCGCCGTCCGGGTAGTAGTAGCCGGCATCGAGGCTCGGTTGCGGATCGGGCACGGTCAGCCCGGCGACGCCCGCCGCCGACAGCGCCTGCTTGAGCAGGCCGACCTGGTTCTCGAACCCCTGGTTGGCCCAGAACGCGCGCGCGCGCCCGTTCCACGCCACGCCCCGTTC
>CAXXTG010000227.1:0-6746 GCA_963666855.2 Vicinamibacterales bacterium | reverse complement strand
GTGCCAGCTCATCGCGAGGCCGGTCCAGACCATGACGGCGGCGCCCAATGACACGACGCCGGCGATCGACTGCCCGACCACGCCGTACACCTCGCCGGTGTGCGCGAACCGAAGCCAGCGGCGGGCCTTGAAGCCGGGGCTGAAGGTGGGATAGCCGGCCCGCCCGACCAGTTGGCCGGTCGTCCGGTCGAACAGCAGGTCCTCGGCCTTCGACGGCTGGCGGCCCGTCCCGCGGTCGACCGCGACCACCACCGGCTCGCGCATCGACTCGGGCAGGTCGACCGTGATCGTCCGCCAGCCGGGTGTTTCGGCCGCGGCCCGCGCGGCCAGCGCCTGCAGCGCGACCGGCGGTGAGGAGGGATCCGGCGGGGAGGACGGGTCCGGCGCGGCGAGGCCGGGTCCGGCGGAGAGGCCGGGTCCGGCGGGGAGGACGGGTCCGGCGCGGCGGCCGGGTCCGGCGGGGAGGACGGAACGTCCGGCACCGGCGGCCGCGGCGACGCCTGGAACGGCGGCGTGTCGCCGGCCAGCCGGTGGACGATGTCGGCGGCCCACTGGTACGAGATGGTGGCGCCGCTCGCGACGACGACCGCGAGGGGCACCGCCGACCAGAAGCCGACGACGTTGTGCCAGTTGAAGTCGCGCGCCCGCCCGCGGAGGCCGGGGCGGAACCACAGCGCCCGCCGCCAGGCGGCGCGCCCGCCCCCCGACGGCCACCAGAGGTAGACCCCGCTGACGAGGAGAAACAGGAACCCCAGGTTGGCGGTCGCCACGACCGTCCGGCCGACGATGCGGTACTCCCCCTCGAGGGCGAACCAACGGTGCCAGTACAGGACCGCGCGGAGGAAGCGCCGCGTCCGCGTGTCGCCGTCGCCCAGCCGCGCGCCGGTGAAGCGGTCTACGTGGACGGCGGCGCCGTCGTCGAACGCGACGATCGCGGGCTCCCGCGTATCCCGGCCGAACGCCACGGACGCGACGCGGGCGGCCGGCGGGCGGCCGGCGGCGCGCGCGATCAGCTCGTCGAGGGTGAGGGGCGCGGCGCCCGGGGCCGGATCGGCGCGGTAGCCGCGCAGCGCCCACCGGTCGAGCTGCGCCTCGTAGGTGAGGATGACGCCGGTCACCGCCGTCATGAAGACGACGACGCCGGCCGCGACGCCGACCGCCAGATGAACCCAGAAGATCGCCCTGCGCAGGGACATGTCTGACCGGACTCGGGGACGGAAGCCCGCGCCCCCTACTGGGAGCGATCGGAGTCGGTCGCCTGATCGGAGTCGGTCGCCTGGTCGGAGTCGGTCGCCTGATCGGAGTCCGTGGCCGGGGACCCGGCGTCGCCGCCGCCGTCCGAGTCGGTCCCGCCGGGGCAGGCCGCGGTCAGGGCCGCCCCCGCCGCCACCGAGCCGGCCGCGATCGCGCGGAACAGGAACGAGCGGCGATCGACGCGGACGCCGGTGATGTCTTCGTCCGTCAGCGACGTCGGCGCCCCCCGAAGGTCCTCGCCGGGCTCTCCGTTCTGCAGTCTGCGCATGACGTTGTCTCCCTGATGCGTCCTGAGTCTTGAAGATGGGAATGAGTCTCAGTATCGTAGGGGCACACGCCGAGGATGTCAATGACGAACTACACCCCCGCGCCGGCGGCCGACCGCGACTGGTACGCCTGGCTCATCGATCCGGTTCCGACCGCCGAGTTCGACCGCGACTACTACGAGCAGCGGCTTCTCCACATCCGGCGCGCGGCGCCCGCCTACTACGCCGAGCTCCTCTCCGCGGCCGACCTCGACACGGTGCTCGGCACCCACTCGGCCGGCCACCGCGACGTCGCCCTGGTGCGGGGCGACGGCAACGTGCCCCCGGCCGAGTACACGAACGACGCGGGCCGGGTCCAGCCCCTCGAGGTCGCGAGGCGCTTCGACGAGGGCGCGACCGTCGTCTTCAATCAGCTTCACAAGCGCGTGCCGGCGCTGGCGCGCCTGTGCGTCGCCCTCGGTCTGCGCTTCTCGTCGCGGGTCCAGACCAACGTGTACCTCACGCCGCCCGACGCCCAGGGGTTCGCCCCGCACTGGGACACCCACGACGTCTTCGTGCTGCAGATCAGCGGCACGAAGCGGTGGACGATCTACGACACCCCGGTGAGGCTGCCGCTGCGGGGCCAGCGCTTCCAGCCCGGCACGCCCCCCGGCGACGTCAGCGACGAGTTCGAGCTCGGCCCGGGCGGCGCCGTCTACCTGCCGCGCGGCCTCATGCACTCGGCCCGTTCGACGGGTGAGGCGTCGCTGCACGTCACCCTCGGGCTCACCGCGTTCACCTGGGCCGAGCTGCTCGTCGAGAGCGTCTCCGCGGCCGCGCTCGACGACGAGTCGCTGCGCCGGAACCTGCCCCGCGGGTTCGCCCTCGAGGGGTTCCCCGCCGCCGAGCGGGAGCGCCTGTTCGCCGAGAAGCTGGCGACCGTGCAGTCGGGGTTCGACCCCGAGGCCGTGTGGCGCCGCTTCGCCGACGAGGTCCTGGCCGCCGACGTCCCGCTCTTCACCGACCTGCTCGGCCAGCGGCTCCGCGGCGACCGGCTGACGCCCCGCTCGCGGGTGCGGCGCCGCGCCGGCCTGCTCGCCGAGGCCGTCGCCGAGGGCGGGACCTGCGTCCTCCGGTTCTGCGGCCGCGAGCTCCGGCTGCCCGCCGCCGCGTGGCCGGCGCTGCGGTTCGCCGCGACGACCGACGAGTTCGCGGTCGAGGACCTGCCCGACTGTCTGGACGCCGGGGGGAAGCTGACCCTGGTGACGCGCCTCGTCAGAGAGGGGGTCTTGCACGCGGGGCCGGTCGAGTCGATCGATGACCTATGATGTTCGGAGATCGGCCGAGGTCGGCGCAGGCCGGCGCCGCGGGGCGGCGATGCCGGGGACGGGCCGTCCATCGACGCCCGCATCGTCTACGGACCGGACCGCGGCCACTGCGGGACGGGCATCTCCCCCGCCGAGATGCTCCGCGGGATGGCGGCGCGGGTGGAGCGCGCCGGGAGGTAGTCCGATGCCGGCGTCCCTCGTGCGCCCGAGAGTCAACCTGCCGCTCTTTCCGGAGCAGCCGAGGCCGGCGCGTCGGTCCGGCGCCATCACCGCCGGCTTCCCCGGCGCCGCCTGCCCCGTCGGGAGCCGGGTGCGGTTCCCGTGGCGCGGCCGGGTGATCGAAGGGACCGTCGCCGAGCTGCAGCGCGCCCGCGCCGTCGTCGCGGCCGGCGACGACGCGCTGTGGAAGGCGCCCTACGCCCTCCTCACCGTCGTCGAGCGCATCCCCGAGCGCGAGTGCACGCTGGCCGACGTGGAGAAGCTGGCGGCGGACCTCCTCGCCCGCCACAAGGCCGGGAGCGGGCTTGGCGCCGAGTGGGGCTTCGGCTTCGACCTGTCCACGGCGCGCGCCGGCGTCTGCCGCTACGCCGACAAGCGCATCGACCTGTCGGTCAGCTTCTGCCACCGGGCGACGCGGGCCGAGATCGAGGACACCCTGCTGCACGAGATCGCCCACGCCATCGTCGGCCACCGGCACCACCACGACGCGGTCTGGCGGGCGGCGGCGCGGGCCATCGGCTGCACGGCCGAACGGTGCCACGACGTCAAGCACACGCCGGCCCGCTGGGTGGGCGAATGCGGCTGCGGGCAGCAGTGGCGGCGCCGGCGGCTGAGCCGCGCGCTGCGGCACGGCGCGCGGTGCCGGAAGTGCGGCGGCGAGATCAGGTGGCGGCTGAACACCCGCGTCGGCCCTCCGCCGTGACCGGTTCGACGCCGCCCCGCGGACTCGTTCACGGCGACGGATCTCCCCGAAGCCGCGTGGACGCGATGCGCTGAGCCGGTCTTTTGGCCGTGAACGCGCACCCGTTCGGGGCCCGATGCCGATGCGCGGCGATGGTGCTATCGTATAGGGCACCGTTCGCATCGAGTGCTGGGACGTGCCGGCGGGCGCGCCCGCCGGCCGCGTCAGCGGAGGAGGTCCCTGAATGCAGGCGCACGACTCGCGTGGATTGCTCGTCCTTCTGTGCTTGGCCGGTCTGGTCCCGGCGCTGCTCGCCCCCGCCCCGGCCCTCGCCCAGGATGAGGCCGGCATCGCGGGCACCGTCGTGGACGACGTCGGGGGCGTGCTGCCAGGCGTCACCGTCGAGGCGCGCAGCCCCGCCCTGATCGAGCAGGTGCGCACGGTCTTCTCCGACGGCGCCGGCAACTACCGCTTCACCAATCTGCCATCCGGTACCTACTCGGTGAGCTTCACGCTGCCCGGCTTCAGTGTCGTCGTTCGCGAGGGCATCCTGCTGCAGGGCGCGTTCGTGGCCGACGTCGACGCGTCGATGGCGGTGGGCGGCCTCGAAGAGACGGTGATGGTCGAGGGCATCGTCCCGCTGGTCGACGTCAGGACCACGCGGCAGCAGACGGTCATGCCGGCCGAGCGCGTCAACGTGCTGCCGGGGGCGGCGGGCATCACCAGCGCCGCCGCCTACGTGCCGGGGACGACCCTCGGCGAGACCCTCGTGCCGGGCGACAACAACTACAACAACCTGCCCAGCCTGCACGGCTCCGACCCCCTCGACGGCCAGCCCGCCATCGACGGCATCAAGACCGGGGGGCAGCTCCAGGGGCGGAACGAGTGGGGCGCCGGCGTCGGCGGCGTCACCAACGAGGCGATGGTCACCGAGGTCGTCTTCGACACCTCGTCGCAGTCGGCCGAGTACGCCCAGAGCGGGGTACGGACGAACGTCGTGCCCAAGGCCGGCGGCAACGATTTCTCCTACAACTTCTTCATGAGCGGCACGAGCGGCGGCTTCCAGGCGGACAACCAGAGCCAGGAGCTCAAGGACCTGGGCTTCGAATTCGCGCCCATCGACCACCGGTACAGCTTCAACCCCGCGGTGGGCGGGCCGATCGTCGAGGACAAGCTGTGGTTCTTCGCCTCGATGATCGAGAACCGCAGCCGGCAGTACGTCCTCGACCGGTTCTGGGACCTCGACGAGCCGTCGACGCCGGACGGCGTCACCGCCGACGACCTGCGGGCATACACCTGGAGCAAGAACGGTAACTACAACATCCGGCTCACGCACCAGGCCAGCCAGCGCCACAAGTTCACGTGGAGCTACTTCCAGGAGCCGAAGTCGTCGCTCTCCGGTCAGGAATTCGCCTGGACCGGCCGCACGAATCCCGAGGCCTGGTACACGTTCAACGGCAACCCGACCCGCATGGTGACCGGCCGCTGGACGGCGCCGATGACGAACCGGCTGCTCCTCGAGGCGCACGGCTCGTTCATGCAGGCCGACGTCAACACCTTTCCGGTGGATCACGGCGGCGAGATCCGGATGCCCAAAGTCGATTCCTCGCTGGGCACGATGAGCGGCAGCTCCTTCCAGAACCACCACAACCACGACTTCCACCGCCGCCTGAACGCGTCGCTCTCCTACGTGACCGGCTCGCACAACTTCAAGGCCGGCCTCAACTTCGCGAACAACCGGACCGCCCTCGCGTACACGGGACCGGGAGACATCTACTACGGCATGTTCTTCAACGGCTGGCCGTTCGGGATCCTGGTGACGGGGAACGGCAAGCAGCGTCAGGGGATCATCCAGGACTGCGACTGCGGCCTCTACGCGCAGGACGCCTGGACGATGGACCGCCTGACCCTCAACGCCGGCATTCGGTTCGACTGGTTCCAGAGCTCGGTGCCGGGGGGGACGCGGGACGCCGGCTACTTCGCGCCGGCCCTGACGCTCCCCGATCCCGTCGTCGAGAACATTCCGAACTGGCAGGACGTCAACGCCCGGTTCGGCGCCGCGTTCGACCTGTTCGGCGACGGCTCGACGGCGGTGAAGTTCTCGGGGGGGCGCTACGTCGCGAACGAAGGGACAGGCGTCACCCAGGGGTACAACCCGATCTATCCCTATGGAATGATCGACTACCGGCCGTGGACTGACCTCAACGGCGACGGGACCGCCCTCAACGCGGACGGGACGCCGCAGCTCGACGAGATCGGACCCTCGAACAACCCCAACTACGGGTTGTCCACCATCACGACCCAGTACGACCCGAACCTGCCGCGCGCCAGCAACTGGGAGTTCTCGGGCGGCGTCGAGCGCCAGCTCGGCAACGGCTGGGCCCTGAGCGCGATGTGGCACCGGCGCCACTACACGAACTTCGACTGGTTCGACAAACCTGAACACCTCCGCCGCCGACTGGCACATGGCGGGAACGTGGACCGGGCCGGACGACCCCGAGCTGCCGGCGGTCGCCCGCGGCGTGCAGGTGCCGATATACGTGACGGCCCCGGACCTCGACATCCAGACCGGAAACGACTTCCACACCGTGGCGTCGGGGGACTACCGGACGTGGAACGGGTTCGAGGTCATTCTCGACGGCGAGCTCCCCCGCGGCGGCTTCATGACCGCGAGCGTCACCGCCGGCACGAACAAGAATCACTTCTGCAACCGGGGCAATGTCGAGAACCCCAACCGACTCCGGCATTGCGAGACGCGGATGCCGTACCGGCCCATGGGCAAGCTGTCGGGGGCGCTGCCGCTGCCGTTCGACACCATGATCTCGGGGCTCATCCAGGTGTTTCCGGGCGCGCCTATCCGGGCCACCTATGCGATCAACGCGGACGACTTCCCCGCTCTGGTGAACCTCGGGGACCCCGACAGCACGAACCCGAACATCGAGGTCAACCTGATCGAGCCGGGCACGGTGTTCGAGGACTACACCACCGAGATGCAGTTGCGGTTCTCGAAGGTGGTGA
>CAXXTG010000226.1:0-16549 GCA_963666855.2 Vicinamibacterales bacterium | reverse complement strand
GGCAGACGATATGGAGCGCGGTGCGTCCCGTTTTCGACAACGTCGGCGTCGGCCGCTTCGTGGAACCAACCATGGCGGGAAACGTCGGTCTTGTGCCGGGTGACATCAGGTTGTCCGAGTTTGAGGAGTTCTTGGGCGACGCTTGGGCCGACAGCTTCAGGCGGCGCCTCGGCGCACTGCAGGCAACATCTTCGATCAGCGACATGGTAACCCGTTTGAGCAGGAATCGACGGCTTGACTTCGTTTTCTACGACGCCGGACCCAATATCGGACCGTTGAATCGTGTGCTTCTTCTCGATTCGGATTTCTTCATCGTGCCTGTCGCGTGCGATCTGTTTTCCGTGCGGGCGCTCGGCACGCTGGGTCAGACAATCAAGAAGTGGATTCTGGACGCCAGGACCATCGCGTCGATCGCGCCGGATAGCGCGAAGTGTCTGAGGGCCGTCCCAACGTTCCTCGGGTATATTCCCCAGCGGTTCAAGGTCTATGGCCGCCAAATGACCAAGGAAGCAAGTTTCTATTTTCGACGAATTGAAAGCCGGATCGACGTTGATATATCGTCGGTGCTCCGCGATATCGACAGGGGCTTGGCTCCGGCGAGGTCCGCCAAGTCGGTATTGGGCAAAATTCCCGATATTGCCTCCCTGGTCCAACGGGCTCAGCGGGAGGGTGTCGCTATCTGGAGGTGTTCTAGTCCAGAACGGCGGACCAAGGCGGCCACGGCAGAATCCTTCGCGGGAATCGCGACTCGTGTGGTCGAGAAGAGTCAATCATTGGTGTCCGATGGGAACCGAGACGCCGGAGAAGTGACAGGATGCCACGCAAGTTGATGAATACGGCGCAACGACGCATCGACGACACGACCCAATATTTCGTTGATAAGCGCCATCTTTTCGAGGTGGTTGCGAAGTCATTGATGGCATGTCTCACAGAAGATCCCGAACTCGCGACGTTCATCCATTTCGTGAAGTACAGAATCAAGGGAGTGGAGAGTCTGCGTACGAAACTGAACAGGCTGCATATTTCGGGCGGGGATGCGGTGGATGCGTCGAACCTGTTCAGGAGAATCAGCGATCTGGCGGGCATCAGGGTCATCCATCTGCATACCGAACAGTTGGTGCGAATTCACCCGGCGATTCTCCGGGTCCTGAAGGAGCACGAATACGGGCTCGTGGGTGAGCCCGTCGCGTACTGTTGGGACGTGGAGTACGAGGAGTTCTTCGATCGTGTCGGCATCAGGACGCAACAGAGGCAGTCCATGTACACTACGGTGCACTACGACATCGTGGCGAACCGGAGGACGGGAATTTCGTGCGAGCTGCAGGTCCGGTCGTTGATGGACGAGGTGTGGGGCGAGGTGTCGCATCGTGTCAACTATCCGGAAGAATCCCCGAGCGTCGCGTGTCGCGACCAGTTGAAGGTACTGGCGCGGCTGACCTCGGGTTGCGGACGCCTCGTGGATTCGATATTCAAAACGCACAACGACGCCACAGGTCAGCAGCTTTGATGCGGATTCGTGGTATGGTTCGGAGAATTGCACGCCATGGCGCGAATAAACCGCTTGACCGTCCGCGGCTTCAAGTCGATTCGCACCCTCGATGACTTTGAGTTGTGCGGCTTGAACGTTCTGATCGGCGCGAACGGGGCGGGGAAGAGCAACCTGTTGGGCGTCTTTCGGATGATCGAGCAGCTCTCGGTGAAGAGGCTGCAGCTCTTCGTCGCGGACTCGGGCGGCGCAGATGGGCTGCTGTTCGGGGGGCGTGGACGAACGAAGAGGATGTCGGCGGATCTGGTGCTGGACGGGGGGCGGCACCGTTATGGATTCTCGCTGGAGGCGGTGGGATCCGACAGGATGGCGTTCGGTGGGGAATCGATGCTCCCGGGGGTGTCAGAGTTCGTCGGCGAGGGCGCTGAAGATACGTTCCGCACGGTGGACGGAGGTATCGAGTGGCCCGGGGGACACGAGGAGGCCCGCTTGGCGGATTGTGGTATAGGCGACTTGGCGGCGTACGTGCTCCCGGAGATGCGGCGCTGGCGTGTGTTTCATTTCCAGGACGTGAGCCGGTGCGCCGACGTTCGGCGATCGTCGACGGTGCGGGACAATCTTCGGCTCAAGGGGGACGCGAGCAATCTTGCGCCGTTTCTTCGGTCTCTGCGGGAACGCCATCCGGTGCACTATCGGCGGGTGGTCGACGCCGTGCGGATGGTGGCACCGTTTTTCGGGGACTTGGTGTATCGGGAGGGTCTGGACAGGGATGACCGGTTGGAGCTGGAGTGGTTCCATGGGACCGACCGGGATACGGTAATCGGGCCGGAACAGATTTCAGACGGGACGTTGCGTTTTCTGTGCCTGGCCACGCTGTTGCTGCAGCCTGTCGAGCTTCAGCCGTCGTTGATTCTCATTGAGGAGCCGGAGCTGGGGCAGCATCCGGCGGCGCTGGCGGTGCTGGCAGAGATGCTGCGGACCGCCAGCGAGGAGCGGCAGGTGTTGGTGGCCACGCAGTCGGCGGACCTCGTGAGCGAACTCGATCCGGAGGATGTCGTGGTGGTGGACCGGGAGGGCGACGGGTCGACGTTCAGGAGACTGGACGGCGATCGGCTTCAGGAGTGGCTGAAGGAGTATTCGCTCGGGGATCTCTGGAAGATGAACATCTTCGGCGGCAGGCCGTGATGACGGAGGTTGTCGTGGTTTGCGAGGGTCGGACGGAGGCGGCATTCGTGCGGGGGACGCTGGCGGCGACGTTGGCGACGAGGCGGGTGCTGGCGCGACCGAGAGTCGTCCGAACGTCACGTCATGCGGCGGGCGGAGGGCTCACACGAGGCCGGGTGCTGCGGTTTGTGCGGAACACACTCAGGGAACGGGTGGACGTCTACGTCACGACATTCTTCGACCTGTACGGCCTGCCGGCGGACTTCCCCGGACGGTCTCGAAGCGCGGGTTTGGTGAGGCCGGAGGACCGCGCCGCAGTCGTGGAAGCGGACCTTCACGGGGCGGTCTTGCGGGAGGTCGAATGTCGTCGCGATCGTTTCCTGCCGCACGTTCAACCGTACGAGTTCGAGTCGCTGTTGTTTTCGGATCCGAGCTGTTTCGGCGTGGTGGAGCCGACGTGGCTGCGATTCGTCGAAGAGCTTAAGAGAGCGCGGCGGTCGGCCAGTACACCGGAGCACATCAACGGCGGACGCGATACGCATCCGTCGGCGCGGCTGGCGTGTCTGCGGCGGCCCCGTTACAAGAAGGTGCGGCACGGCGCCGCCATATCCGCGAGAATCGGCATCGATCGCATCCGTGGGGAATGCCGACACTTCGACCAGTGGGTGAGGCGCCTGGAGGCTCTTCGGGGGCTGCGGCGCGGGAGGCGGAGAGGGTGATTTTGACCGAGTCGGTCGTGGAAGACGCGGCCCTCGACTGGTTCCGGAAGCTGGGCTACGACGTCATCGGTGGGCCGGACATGCCGCCGGGGGTGGGCGCGCTGCGGGCCGACTACGGCGAGGTCGTGCTGGAATCGGTGCTGCGGGGCGTGTGGCGCGGCTGAATCCCGAGGTGCCGGCCGAGGCGCACGACGACGCCCGTGCGCCGGTTGACGCGGCCCGAGGGGGCGACCATCGAGGCCCGTAACCGCGCGTTCCATCGCATGGCGGTGGAGGGTGTCACCGTCGAGTACCGCGACGCGGAAGGCGCGGTCCGGGGCGCGCAGGTGAAGGTGATCGACTTCGACGCGCCGGACGCCAACGACTGGCTGGCCGTCAACCAGTTCACCGTCGTCGAGAACCGGCACGAGCGGCGGCCCGACCTGGTGCTGTTCGTCAACGGCCTGCCGCTGGCGGTCATCGAGTTGAAGAACCCCGCCGACGGGAACGCCACGATACTCAGCGCGTGGCGGCAGTTGCAGACCTACCGGGCGGAGCTGCCCTCGCTGTTCGCCTTCAATGCGGTGCTGGCCGTGTCGGACGGCATGCTGGCGAGGGTCGGCACACTCACCGCCGGCTGGGAGTGGTTCAAGCCGTGGCGTACCATCGGCGGCGAGGAGTTGGCGCCGGCGTTCTACACCGAGCTGCAGGTCGCCATCGAGGGCGTGTTCGAGAAGACCCGCTTTCTCGCCCTGCTGCGCGACTTCATCGTGTTCGAGGACGACGGGAGCGGCGCCCTCGTCAAGAAGATGGCGGGCTACCACCAGTTCCACGCGGTGCGGACGGCGGTGGGCGAGACGGTGCGCGCGGCGGCGCAGCAAGAGCGGCAGGCGGTCGCGGTGCGGGAGGAGCGGGGCCGCTACGGGTCGGGGCCGCAACCCGGCGGGGCGGCCGGCGACCGGCGCGTGGGCGTGGTCTGGCACACTCAGGGCTCGGGCAAGAGCCTGACCATGGCGTTCTACGCGGGGCGGGTCATCCGCGAGCCGGCCATGCGGAACCCAACCGTCGTCGTGCTGACCGACCGGAACGACCTCGACGACCAGCTCTTCGCCACCTTCGCGCGCTGCGCCGACCTGCTGCGTCAGCCGCCCGTGCAGGCCGCGAGCCGCGCCGACCTGCGGGCGAAGCTCGCGGTCGAGTCGGGCGGCGTGGTGTTCACGACCATCCAGAAGTTCTTCCCAGAGGCGCCGCCGACGGGCGGAAGGGGCGACCGCCATCCGCTGCTCTCCGAGCGGCGCAACGTCGTCGTCATCGCCGACGAGGCGCACCGCAGCCAGTACGACTTCGTCGACGGCTTCGCGCGTCACATGCGCGACGCCCTGCCCAACGCCTCGTTCATCGGCTTCACCGGCACCCCCATCGAGCTCGCCGACGCGAGCACCCGCGCGGTGTTCGGCGACCACATCAGCGTCTACGACATCCAGCGCGCGGTCGAGGACGGGGCGACGGTGCCCATCTACTACGAAAGCCGCCTCGCCAGGCTCGCCCTCGACGAGCGCGAGAGGCCGCGCATCGACGCCGGTTTCGAGGAGGCGACGGAGGGCGAGGAGGTCGACCGCCGCGAGAAGCTGAAGACGAAGTGGGCGCAGCTCGAGGCCGTCGTCGGGGCCGGGAAGCGCGTCGCCCTCGTCGCCCGCGACATCGTCGACCACTTCGAGAGCCGCCTGGAGGCGATGGACGGCAAGGCCATGGTCGTCTGCATGAGCCGGCGCATCTGCATCGACCTCTACCGCGCGCTCACGCGCCTGCGCCCGGCGTGGCACGCCGACGGCGACGACGGCGGCGCGCTCAAGGTCGTGATGACCGGCAGCGCCGCCGACCCGCCCGGCTGGCAGCCGCACATCCGCAACAAGGCGCGGCGCGAGGCGCTGGCCAAGCGGTTCCGCGACCCCGGCGACCCCCTGCGGATGGTGATCGTCCGCGATATGTGGCTCACCGGCTTCGACGCGCCGAGCCTGCACACGATGTATGTCGACAAGCCGATGCGCGGGCACGGGCTCATGCAGGCCATCGCGCGCGTCAACCGCGTGTTCCGCGACAAGCCCGGCGGCCTCGTCGTCGACTACCTGGGCCTCGCCCACGAGTTGAAGCAGGCCCTCGCCGCGTACACCCAGAGCGGCGGCACCGGCGAAACCGCCCTCGACCAGGAGCAGGCCGTCGCCGCCATGCGGGAGAAGTACGAGGTGTGCCGCGACCTGTTCCACGGGTTCGACCGGACCGCCTGGGTGGACGGCGCGCCGGCCGAGCGCCTCAGCCTGCTGCCCGCCGCGCAGGAGCACGTCCTCGCGCAGGAGAACGGCAAAGAGCGCTGCCTGGCCGCGGTGCGCGCGCTCTCGCAGGCGTTCGCCCTCGCCGTGCCGCACGCCGAGGCCATGCGCATCCGCGACGACGTCGCGTTCTTCCAGGCCGTGCGCGCCGCGCTGTCGAAGCGCGCGGCGTCGGCGGGCAGGACCGACGAGGAGCTCGACCGCGCCGTGCGGCAGATCGTCTCGCGCGCGGTGGCGTCCGAGGGCGTGCTCGACGTCTTCGCCGCCGCCGGCCTCGACAAGCCCGACGTGTCCATCCTCTCCGACGAGTTCCTGGCCGAGGTGCGCGGCATGCGGCGGCGCAACCTCGCGGTCGAGCTGCTGCGGAAGCTGCTGGCCGGCGAGCTCGCCGCGCGCCGCCGCAAGAACGTCGTCGAGGCGCGCTCGTTCGCCGAGATGCTCGACCAGACCATCCGCCGCTATCGGAGCCGCGCCGTCGAGGCCGCCCAGGTCATCGAAGAGCTGATCGGCCTCGCCCGCGACCTGCGCGAGGCCGGCGCGCGCGGCGGGGCCCTGGGCCTCTCCGACGACGAGCTCGCCTTCTACGACGCCCTCGGCGTCAACGACAGCGCCGTGCAGGTGCTCGGCGACGAGACCCTCTGCGGCATCGCCCGCGAGCTCGTCGCGACCGTCCGCGGCAACGTCACCATCGACTGGACCCTGCGCGAGAACGTCCGCGCCCACCTGCGCCGCCTCGTCAAGCGCATCCTCCGCAAGCACGGCTACCCGCCCGACAAGCAGGAATCGGCCACCCGCACGGTGCTGGAGCAGGCCGAGGTCCTTTCAGCCGGCTGGGCGGCGTGACCCCGGCGGCGGGAGCGACGTGCGCCGGATGGGATGAACGTCCGGCGGGGAGACGACCGCGCGCCGTTGATATCGAGCCTTCGCGGGTCTTCAGAAGAAGTCCCTCCGCATCGCGCGCGGCGCGTCACACGTCGGACAGGTACCCCAGCGCCCCGGTGCTGTCGCCGAAGGTCTCCACCGGCAGCCCCAGCTTGTCGAGGATCGCGACGTGCAGGTTCGCGATGGGGGTGTCGGACGGGTAGCGGAGGTGGCGTCCGCCCTCGATGCGCCCGGCCGCGCCGCCCGCGAGCAGGGTCGGCAGGTCGAGGTGGAAGTGGAGGTTGCCGTCGCTGATGCCCGATCCGTAGATGAACAGCGAGTGGTCGAGCAGCGAGCCGTCGCCGTCGGGGGTCGCCTGCATCTTCTCCAGGAAGTACGCGAACTGCCGGACGTGGTAGGTGTTGATGCGGGCGAGCATCGCGAGGTTCTCGGGGTCGTTCTGGTGGTGCGAGTACCCGTGGTGGCCGCCGGGGACCCCGATTTCGGGGAACGACCGGCCGCTGACCTCCTTGCCGAACATGAACGTGCTCACGCGGGTCAGGTCGGTCTGGTAGGCGAGCAGCAGCAGGTCGAACATCAGCCGGCAGTGCTCCTCGAACGTGTCGGGGATGCCCACGGGCTGCTCGACGACGGGGATCTCGCGGTCGCTCTGCTCCTCGGCCTTCTGGATGCGCCGCTCGACGTCGCGCACCGCGTCGAGGTACTGGGCGAGCTTGAGGCGGTCGCCGGCGCCGAGGGCGCGGCGGAGGGCGTCGGCCTCGCCGGTCACGAAGTCGAGGATGCTGCGGTCCTGCCGCAGGCGGGCGAGCCGCGCCCGGACGTCGGTGCTGTCGGCGGCCCCGAACAGGCGCTCGAACACCGCGCGCGGGTTGTTCTCCATCGGGAGCGGGGTGGTCGGGGTGCGCCACGCGATGGTGTTGACGTAGGCGCAACTGTAGCCCTGGTCGCAGGCCCCGAGCACCTCGACCGAGTCGATGGCGAGCTCGAGCGACGTGAGTTGGGTCTCCTGGCCGAACGCGCGCGCCGCGATCTGGTCCATGGAGGTGCCGGCCCGGATGTCGGCGCCCTCGGTCTTCTTGACGTGCACGCCGGTCAGCCACGTCGACGCGGCGCGGGCGTGGTCGCCGACCCCTTCGCCCTCGCGCGGGATGGCGACCTTGTCGGCGAGGCCGCTCAGCACGTTCACGTGCCCGCGCACCGGCGCGAGCGGCTCGAGGACGGGCGTGAGCTCCAGCGCGCCCGCCCCGCCCGGCGGGGTCCACGCGCGCATCTCGACGCCGTTGGGGACGTAGACGGCGCCGAAGCGGCGGACGGGGTTGGCCGCGGTGTTGCGGGTCGCCTCGAGGGCCGGCACCATGCCGTCGAGCAGGGGCAGCGAGAGCGAGGCGCCGAGGCCGCGGAGCACCGAGCGGCGGGGCAGCGTCTTCTTCGTGATCATCATGGGTTCAGTCTCCCTGCTCCTGCTCCGCGCGGGCGTCGCCGGCCTCGGGCGCGCGCCGCAGTTGGAACGGCACGCTTTCGACGATGCCCAGAATCAGTGACGACCAGCGGTAGCCGCCGGGCTCGGCACCGCGCAGAATCGTGCGGACGGCCGGCGCGTCGTAGGGTTCGAGCCCCCGGCCGAGCGCGTAGGTCAGCAGCTTCTCGGTGACCGTGGTCGCGAACTCGGTGGCCCAGGGCTCGCGCAGCAGCGCCTCGCGGAACGCGGCCGGGCCGTCGAAGGGCGCGCCGTCCGGCAGCGCGCCCGAGGCGTCGATCGGCGTGTCCGCGCCGTCCTCGTGCGCGCGCCACCGGCCCACGGCGTCGAAGTTCTCGAGCGCGAATCCCAGCGGGTCGATCTTGGCGTGGCACGTCGCGCAGGCGGGGCTCGCCCGGTGCCGCGCCATCCGCTCGCGCATCGTCGCCGGCGCCGCCCCGCCGCCCTCTTCCCCCAGCTCGGGGATGTCGGGCGGGGGCGGGGGCGGCGGCGCCCCCAGCAGATTCTCGAGCAGCCACTTCCCGCGCAGCACCGGCGAGGTGCGGTGGGGGTAGGAGGTCACCGTCAGCAGGCTGCCGTGCCCCAGCAGGCCGGCGCGGCGGTCGTCGCGGTACGGCACCCGGCGGAAGTGGCCGCCGTAGACGCCGGGCATGCCGTAGTGACGGGCCAGCCGCTCGTTGACGAACGTGTAGTCGGCGCGCAGCAGGTCGAGCACCCCGCGGTCCCCGCGGATCTGGCTGCCGACGAAGAGCTCGGTCTCGCGCCGGAGCGCCTGCCGCAGGTTGTCGTCGAACTCCGGGAACCGTCCCGCGTCGGGGGCGGCGCCGCGCAGGTTGCGCAGATAGAGCCACTGTCCCGCGAAGTTCTCGACCAGCGCCCCCGCGCGCGGGTCGTCGAGCATGCGGCGGACCTGCCGCTCGAGGACGCCCGGCCCGCGCAGCCCGCCGCGCGCCGCGAGGTCGACGAGCTCGTCGTCGGGAATGCTGCTCCAGAGGAAGAACGAGAGCCGCGACGCGAGCTCGAGGTCGCCGAGGCGGTACGGCGCGCCGGGGGCGGCCCCCGGGGGGGCCTCCTCGACCCGGAACAGGAACTTCGGCGAGACCAGCAGCGCCTCGATCGCCCAGCGGACGCCGTCCTCGAAGCCGCCGCCGGCCTGCCGCCCCGCCTCCCAGGCCGCGAGCAGGGGCGCGGTGTCGGCGGCGGTCACCGGCCGCCGGTAGGCGCGCCGGGCGAGCCGGGCGACGATGCGCTCGGCGCACGCCGCCTCCTGGGCCGGCGCCTCGGGATGGCAGGCGAAGATGGCGCGACGGCTCGGGGTGTCGGCCGGGGTCCGGCCCGCGTACGGCCCGACGACCTCGACCCGCTCCACCGACGGCGCGTTCGGATACAGGGTGAACGCGAAGCTGGTGATCGGCGGCGGGGGCGGACGCCCGTCCAGCGGCAGCGACTGCGCCAGCGCCTCGACGAACGACACCGCCAGCAGACGGGTTCCGGCGGCGACGGGCACGCGGACCTCGAGCGGCGTCCGCCCGCCGAGGTCGAAACGCCGCACGCGCTCGCGGTCGAGCCGGACCTCGAGCGCGTGCCCGGCCCGCGCCCGGCCCCGCAGCGCGACCCGGATGACGTACTCGGCGTCGAGGGGGAAGTGGTGGCGCACGGCGAGTCCGCCCCGCGACCCGAACGGCAGGTCCTCGCCCACCCGTCCGTCCTGGGCGAGCAGCGGCGACGTCCTGTAGACCGCGGTGGTGGGGCGCAGCGTGGGGTCGCCGACGGCCTGACGGCTGATCTTGGCGGCGGCCAGCAGGTAGCGCTCGAGCAGGCCGGGCGACACCGAGAGGACGTCGCCGATGTTGTCGAAGCCGTAGCTCGACGCGTCGGCCGGCAGCAGGGTGCGGGCGTCGACCTCGAGGGCCAGCAGGTCGCGGACGGCGTTCGCGTACTCGGCCCGGTTCAGCCGCTGCGCCGCGGGCCGGCCCGGATCGGGGGCGGCCTCGGCCGCCCGGTCGAGGGCGGTCTCCAGGTACGAGACGACCGACGCGTAGGTCGCGGCGTCGGGCCGCGGCCGCGGCGACGGCGGCATCATGCCGGTGCGGAGCTTGCGCAGCACCTTCTCCCACACCGCGGCGTCGTCCGCGACGCGCGCCGGGTCGACCCCGTCGAGGGCGAGCCCCGCGGTGAGGGTGCGGGCGTTGTGGCAGGCGACGCAGTAACGGTCGAGGGCGGCGCGGGTCGATGCCGCCCCGGCCGCCGCGCCCGCCGTGGGTCGTGCCCGCACGGCGGCCGACGCCGCGGCGCCCCCGGCGGTCTGCGCCTGAACCCCGGCCGCCGCTGCCCCGGCCGCCGCGGGTTGCGCCCGCGCGCCGACGCCGGCCGCCGCGGTCGCGAGACCGACGAGGCCGGCGATGCCGATGATCCGACGCGCGCTGTGTGCCATCGTCGTCCCCGGTGTTCAGGGCCGCGGTTCGGTCGCCGGCCGCGGCCCCGACTCCGCCCCCGGCCGCGGCCCGGCCGGCGCCCGCGGCTCGGCCGGCGCCGGCGCCGCGTCGCCGTAGCTCGTCAGCCCGAAGGTCAACTGGATGCCCGCGTCCGCGTCCGCGCCGAGGGCCCGCAGCCGCGCCGCCGCCTCGGCGTGCCGCACGAAGGTGGTGCAGCAGATGAGGTGCCCCTCGGCGATGCGCAGCGGCGTCTGATCGGCCGCGTTCAGGGCGTCGATGTCGGCGCCGCGCGCCAAGAGGAAGTCGATGACCCGGTTCGCGTTGTGGTACGCCGCCGCGTGCAGGGCGGTCTCGCCGTGGGCGTTGGCGGCGTCGACGTCGAGGCCGAGATCCAGGCCGGCCGCGAGGGCCTCGACGGCCTTCTCCTCCGTCCAGTCGTAGTAGGTGATGTCGGTCGCGGCGCGCTTGCCGAGCCCCGCCGCCAGCATCAGGGCGGTGGTTCCGTCGTCGGTCGTCGCCCGCGGGTCGGCGCCGGCGTCGGCGAGCCGCCGCATCATGCCGGCGTCGGCCGATTTGGCGGCGACGAGGAACGGGGTCGACCCGATCTGGGTCAGCCGGCCCGAGCCGGGCGACGTGAAGACGCCGATTTCGAAGGCGTTGGTCAGGCGCTGCGGCCGCTCGAGGCGGGCGTTCGGGTCCGCCCCCCGCGCGAGCAGCGCCTCGGCCGCCGCCGGCTGGCCGGTGGCCGCGGCCAGGTGCAGGGCCGCGTACCCCGCCTCGGCCGGATACGGGTCCGCCCCCGCGTCGATCAACTGCAGCGCGATGGCGGTGTGACGCTTGGTCAGGGCCAGCATCAGCGCCGTCACCCCGTCGGGACCCGCGTCGTCGACGTCGGCCCCCGCGGCCAGCAGGACCCCCACCGACGCCGCGTCGCCGGCCAGCACGGCGTAGAGGAGGGGGGTGAACCCGCCCTCGGGCCGCGGCGGATCCCGGTCGCCGTCGCGGGGCAGCGACGCCGGGTTGACCGCCTCGAACCGGCTCAGCACCCGAGCCTCGCGCACGATCGTCCGCGCCGGGCGGGTCAGGACCGCCGTGCGCGCGTCGACGTCCGCCCCCACTTCGGCCAGCACCGTCACGACGCGCGGGTGCCCCCCGGCCGCCGCCCACATCAGGGCCGTCTGCCCGCCCGCGGCCGCGGCGTCGACGTCGGCGCCGGCCGCTATCAGCCGGCGCGCCACCCCGGTGCTGCCGGCGCGGGCGGCCATCATCAGGGCGGTGCCGCCGGCGGGGCGGGCGAGGTTCGGGTCTGCCCCCGCGCCGAGCAGCCGCTCGACCATCGCGGCGCCGCCGTTCTCGGCCGGCGAGCATCAGCGGGGTCACGCCCAGGTCGTTCGCGGCGTCCGGGTCGGCCCCCGCCCGCAGCAGCCGGTCGGCCATCGCCAGGTCGTCGCGGTGGGCCGCCCACGCCAGCGCGGTCGCGCCGTCGGCCTGCGGGGCGTCGACCCCGTGCCCGTCGGCGAGGAGGGCGCGGACCGCGTCCAGATCCCGGCGCTGGGCGGCGTCGGCGAGCCGCGGATCGTCGGCCGCCGCGCGTCCGGTCCCTTGGGGAGCGGCGGCGGAGATGGTCGCCGGACGCGGCGTGGCGGGACCGCTCGCGGTGAATGGGGGGAAGACCGCCAAGGCGGCGATCAAGCCGAGCGCCGACGCCCGTGGACGGAGCCGCATGAACATGGGTTTAGCCGAATGCTACCGCACCCTCGGCGCAAGTGCCAGTTGGTAGGCTGTGATGGGGTCCCCCCGGCACTCGGGCCGCGGGGCGCGTCGACATCCTCGCGTGGCACGCGCTCATCCGGGACGGCCGCCGCCGCGTAGATTCCGTCGCTCGCCGGCTGCCCATGCCCCGACCGACGGTGGCCGCTGTTGCTCTCCAGCCCGACCGCGCCCCGCGACACGCGGGCACCGACCGCCACCACCGACCCCCGCCCGCGTCGGTGCGGCGCGCGGTCGGCGGATTCCGGCTCCGACCCCGCCCGCCGGGCACGAGCTCCTGACGTGACCGCGGATGGGGGCGATCCGCCGAACCGCGCCCCGGCGCGGACCCTACTCCGTCGGCGCGAACTTCTGAACGCGGCGCCCGTCGAGGGTCTCGCCCACGAACAGGTTCCCCCGCGAGTCGACGGCGAGGCTGTGGGGCGACTCGAACTGGCCCGCCCACCGCCCGCGGCGGCCGAACGTCGCCGCCACCGCCAGGGTGTCGCGGCGCAGCACGTGCACGGCGTGCGCGCCGCCGTCGGCGACGAACACGAGCCGCTGGCCGGGATCGCGCGAGAACGCGATGTCCCAGGGCGTCCCGCCGACGGCGCCGTTCCGCAGCGGCGCTTCGATCAGCGCCTCGGTCACGAACGTCCCGTCCGGGTCGAACACCTGCAGGCGCTGGTTGCCGCGGTCGCACACGTAGACCCGGCCGTCCGCGGCCCGGCCCACGCAGTGCGGCGTGTTGAACTGGCGCGGCGGCGGTCCGTCCCGCGTGAACGGCGGCTGGGGGGCGTCGTCGGGCGGGTCGCCGTAGGCGCCCCAGTGCCGCCGGTACTCGCCGGTGTCGGCGTCGAAGACGATCACCCGCCGGTTGGTGTAGCCGTCGCTGACGTAGACCTCGTCGGTCCGCGGGTCGACGAAGATGTCGGTCGGCTGGCCCAGGAACCGCGTGCTGCCGCTGCCCGCGGTGCCGTTGCCGAACTCGCCGATCTGCAGCAGGAAGCCGCCCTCCGGCGTGAACTTGAGCACGTGGGCGTTGTCGGTGGTGGCTCGGGTCGTCAGGTCGTAGGGGAGGCCGCCGCCGAAGCCGACCCACACGTTGTCGCGGTGATCGACGTGGATGCCGTGCGTCTGCGTGCCCCACGCGTAGCCGTCGCCGGGCCCGCCCCAGCCGTGGACCACGTTGCCCTCGGGGTCGAAGGCGATGACCGGCGGGGTCGCCTCGGCCCCGCGCTGGCTGTTCGGCCGGTGGATGATCCAGACGTTGTCCCGCGAGTCGACCGCCACGCCGACGACGTTGCCGAGCAGCCAGTCGTCGGGGAGCGGCCGCGGCCAGAAGGGGTCGACCTCGAATGACGGCGCGGGGGTCTGGGCGCGCACCGTCGCCGCGCCGGGGATCGCCGTGTCGTCGGCCCGCCCGCAGAAGACGAGCAGCAGGGCCGGTATCGCGAGCGCCGGCGACGGTCGTCGTGGCATCATGGCCTCAGTGTACGGCACGGCGGCGCAGGGGTCGATCATCGTCATCATCGTCCCGCGCGGGCACGGCTCGACGCGATGCAGACGACGGCCGGCGGGTCGCCGCCCACATCGTCCCGCGCGGGCACGGCTCGACGGCCCTGCCGCCGCAGTTCGCGCAACAGGTCGATCATCGTCCCGCGCGGGCACGGGCGAACCACCGCCGCTCATGCCGGCTCCGCATCGGGTCGATCATCGTCCCGCGCGGGCACGGGGGGATGATCGATAATCCGGGCCGGCCGGGCGTCCCTTCGGCCCGAGTGTGGAACCCCGTCGCCATGCTGACGTCCGAGGCGGTCAAGACGAAGGCCCTCGACCTCGGGTTCGATCTGTGCGGGGTCGCCCCCGCCGGGGCGTTCCCCGAGCTGGCCGCGCTGCGCGACTGGATCGACCGGGGCTACGCCGGCGACATGGCGTACATGGCCCGCACCGCCGACCGCCGGGCCGACGTGCGGGCGGTGATGCCGTCGGCGCGGTCGGTCGTGGCGCTGGGCACGCTCTACAACACCGACCGGCCCTACTCGACGGAGGTCGACGACCCCGGCGCCGCGTTGATCTCCCGGTACGCGTGGGGCGACGACTACCACGACGTCCTCGCCGAGCGCACCCGGGCCCTGGCCGAGTGGATGCGCGGGGCGCGCGGCGGGCCCTGCGAGACCCGCGTCTACGTCGATACCGGGCCGGTGCAGGAGCGCGTGTACGCCCAGTACGCGGGCCTCGGGTGGATCGGCAAGAACACCTGCCTCATCAACCCCGAGGTCGGGTCGTGGCTGTTCCTGTCGGAGGTGCTCTGCAGCGCCGCCCTCGAGCCGGACGCGCCGGCCTTCGACCAGTGCGGCGCGTGCACGCTGTGCCTCGAGGCGTGCCCCACCGGCGCCTTCCCCGCGCCGGGGGTGCTCGACTCGACCCGCTGCCTGTCCTACCTGACGATCGAGAAGAAGACCGCGATCCCGCCCGCGCAGCGCGCCGACCTCGGCGCCCACGTCTACGGGTGCGACGTCTGCCAGGAGGTGTGCCCGTACAACGCGTCGGCGCCGGTCAGCGACGACCCCGCGTGGCAGGCCCGCCCGGCCCTCGACCGCCCCTCGCTCGTGGCGCTGTGGTCGCGTTCCGACGCGGGGCTGCGCGGGGCCATCCGCAAGGGGCCGATGACGCGGGCCCGCGTGAAGCGGCTGCGCCGGAACGTGGCGGTGGCGATGGGGAACCGCGGCGGCGCCGACGCCCGCGCCGCGCTGGCCCCGGCGCAGTGCGGGAGCCGGACCGACGCCGACTCGATGCGCGACCCCCTGGTCGAGGAGCACGTCGAGTGGGCGCGGGCCGAGCTCGCGCGTCGGCGCGGTCGGGACCGAGCCGGGGACTCGACGACCGCCGAGGCCGCGGCGGGAGGCGTCCGGGCGACGCGCTCCACATCGGACGGGGCCTGATCGGCGGTCCCCCCCCGCGCAGTCCGGCCCGGGCGCCGGTCCCGGCCCGGGCGCCGGCGCCGTCGGCGGGGTCGGCGGAGTGCGGCCGGAGACATGCACTATGATCAGCGGGTGACGAATGGGAAGAGCAAGTCGCTGGCCCCGAGGCTGCTGCTCTCGATGCCCCAGCTCCACGATCCGAACTTCCGGCGGACGGTGGTGCTGCTCTGCGAGCACGGTGACGAGGGCGCCTTCGGGCTGGTGCTGAACCGGAAGACCGACACCCCGGTGTCGTCGGTGGTGCGGCTGACCCCGCCGGTCAAGGTCGACAACGGCCTGCAGCTCTGGATCGGCGGCCCGGTCGAGCCCGAGCGCGGCTGGATCCTGATGGGGCACGAGCCGGCCGACGCCGAGTCTGTCGAGGTCTGCGAGGGCCTCTACCTGTCCACGTCCCCCAACCTGCTGCGCCGGCTCCTCGAAGACCGCCCCCCCGACCGCACCCGCCTCCTGACCGGCTACGCGGGCTGGGGGGCCGGCCAGCTCGACGCCGAGCTGTCGGCCTCGGCGTGGCTGATCGCCGACGTCCAGCTCGACCTGATCTTCGACATCCAGGCCGCGCAGATGTGGGAGACGGCCATCCGCCGCCTCGGCGCCGACCCCACCATGCTGCAGATGGGCAGCGGCGTCCACTGAACCCGAAGCCGACCAAGCGGAGCGGAAAGGCGACGCGGACTACCGCG
Organism: Vicinamibacterales bacterium; assembly: GCA_963666855.2. Taxonomy (GTDB): domain Bacteria; phylum Acidobacteriota; class Vicinamibacteria; order Vicinamibacterales; family UBA8438; genus JAJEEA01. The sequence goes on along the minus strand of CAXXTG010000226.1, from coordinate 667 downwards.
CCGCCCGGGCCGGATACCAGTCGCCGTCGCGCACCTCGATCGGCTCGCCTTCGAGCGCGTCCCGCAGGGCCTGGATGGTGGCCGCGATCTCCGCCGCGTTGTCGGGCCGGGGCTGGTCGGGCGCGCCGAACCAGCGCGCGGTCGCGTTGTCGTAGTGGATGAGGTAGACCACCGACGGCCGGAAGGTCTTGACGCATTCCGCCACCGGGACCGGGCGCATGCGGTCGACGGGCAGGTTCATCGGCATGAACGCCACGTCGATGTCCTCGAGGGCCTGTATCTCCGGCACGCACTCGCCCACCCCCGAGAAGAAGAGCCGCTTTCCCCCCAGGGTGATGACGTAGCCGTTCGCGTCGCCCTTCGGATGCCACGGCTGGCCGGGCGTCATGTCGTAGGCGTGGACCGCCTCCACCGGCACGCCGGCGAACACCCCCCGCTCGCCGTTCGCGAGCACCACGCCGTCGCCGAAACGGGCGTGGGCCGCCGCCGTCAGCACGACGGGGGCGCCGGGCTTGCGGAGCTGCCCGATGGCGGCGGGGTCGAGGTGGTGGGCCGGGTCGTCGGTCACGAGAATCAGGTCGGCGGGCTTGGCGTCCGTCAGGTCGCCGGCGGTCCACGGGTCGATGTGCACCACCGTGCCGGCGTGCTCGATCTGCACGCTCGAATG
>CAXXTG010000225.1:0-15043 GCA_963666855.2 Vicinamibacterales bacterium | reverse complement strand
AGATCCGAATCGGCGAACGCGTCGACGATCTCGCTGCCCCGGTTCGGCGGGCTCAGCATCACCACGCGCCCCGCGTGGGGCTCGGGCCGTTCGGCGAGGTAGCTCCGCACGAGGATGCCGCCCATCGAGTGGGTGACGAAATGCACGGCCCCGGGGTCGTCCCCGCAGCATTCCGCGACCGCGTCGGCCAGTCGGTCGACCAGCGCTTCGATCGGCTCGGTTCGAGAGGGGTAACCGAACCGGACGACCCTGAACCCCGCCTGCTCGAGGCGGCCGGCGAGAATCGCCATCGACGCCGGGCTCCGGCCCAGGCCATGGGCCAGGAGGACCGTGGGTGCGCCTTCGGGCGCGGGCCGTTCGCCCAGGAGTCCGTAGCCGAGGCCGGCCGCAGCCGCGAGCAGGCCGGTGGCAAGCAGCAGAGCCAGCCGCCGCCTGCGTGCCGGCCCGCGCCGGTGAGCCGGTAAGCGCGGCTTGGTCATGTCCTGACGGTACTACGTTCAGGGACTCTCCGGCGTTCGCGGCAGGGCCGCCCCGACCCGAGATCCGCACCGCCATCGCGCCTGCCTGGGGAGCGCTGCGTGCCGTGTAGCGCCAGAGACATGACGCGATCCGCTACAATCCCATCTGGTGATCAGATCGTTCGCTGATCAGGCCACGGAAGATCTTTTCGATGGTGCCGAGACGCGAGCGGCCCGTAGCCGATGCCCGGTCGCAATCTGGCCGGTGGCGCGGCGGAAGCTCACCCAGATCAACCGCGTCCGTGACCTCCGCGAGCTTGCCGTGCCGCCGGGCAATCGACTCGAGCGCTTGAGAGGCGATCGGGCCGGCCAGTACAGCATCCGGATCAACGATCGGTATCGGATCTGTTTTGCCTGGGAGCCGGGCTATGCCGAGAACGTCGAAATCATCGACTACCACTGACGCATCGACACGAAGGCCGGCGGTGTCGAACATGACGGGCCGGCGGCTGCCACGCCACCAGCCGCCGACCCATCCCGGCGAGATGCTGCTGGAAGAATTCCTGAAACCGCTCGGCGTGTCACAATCGGCGTTCGCCAAGCGTCTCGGCGTCTCCTACCCGCGGCTCAATGAGATCGTTCGACGCAGGCGCGGCGTCACACCGGACACGGCGTTGCGGCTGGCCCGTGTCACCGGCATGAGCGCCGATTTCTGGCTCGGCCTGCAACAGGACTGGGACCTGTGGCACGCCGCGGCGTCGGAGCGCGGGGCGGCTATCGCCGCCCTGGAGCCCCTGCCTCGCGTCGAGGCGACTTCCTGAGCATCGCCGGGTCGGTCCGGCACCTGATCATGAAGCGGCTTCGTCGGTGCCGTCTGGTCGCCGCCGCGCGTGCGGCCTACCGCCCTCCCACCGGCTCCAGCTTGCGGACCCAGCCGTCGCTCTTCGTCAGCAGATAGAGCTCTCCCGCGGAGTCGATGCCCAGGCGGGCGTCGGCCCGGTCGCCCGGGGCGTACGTGTTGGCGATGCCGGCGGCCTCGACGAGGTCGCGCTCCTCGCCGTCGATGATCAGGCGGAGTTCGCGGATCTCGGCGAGTTCGCCGGGCACGAGCCCGTCGGCGTCGATGTAGAACACCCGGCCCCGCGGGAAGTCGGTGAAGAGGTATTGGCCCCGCAGCTCGGGAATGGCCTCGCCGCGGTAGACGAACCCGCCGCTGACGGCGTAGCCCTCGTCGTGGTCGTACTGGGCCACCGGGTACACGAACGGACGGTCGTCCTCGGCCGGGGGCGGATACGCCGGTCCCGGACGCCGGGGGGTGAGCGTGTAGCCGGTGCCGAACGTGCCCTCCCGCAGCCGCCAGCCGTAGTTGGCGCCGGGCACCCCCAGGTTGACCTCTTCCACCACGTTCTGGCCGATGTCGCCCATGAACATCCGGCCGTCCGCGTCCCAAGAGAACTGCTGGGCGTGCCGGAGGCCGTAGGCCCAGATCTCGGGAGCGACGCCCGCCTCGCCCACGAAGGGGTTGTCCGCGGGAACGCCGTAGCCGCGGCCGCCGTCGCCGCCGAGGGGGTCGATGCGGATGATCGCGCCGTGGGGCGCGGCGAGGGACTGGCCGAAGTCGCGGGGATCGTGGGCCGCCCCGGCGTCCCCGAGGCTGGCGTAGAGCAGCCCGTACTCAGGCGACCCCGGGGCCGCGTTCGGATTGAACGCGATGGTGCCGACGTTGTGGTTGGGGGCGAACTGGCCGATGCGGAAGACCTCGCGCGACGTGCCGCTGAACGCGTTCGCCGCCGGATCGTCGACCGTCCACTCGCGGATCACGCTTTCGTGGCTCCCGGCGTCGTCGTCCAGGTAGTCGGCGGTGCCGCTGTCCGACCGGGCGCTGTACGCGGTGTAGAACTTGCGGAACCCCGGCGCGCCGGCGTCGGCGAACTGCGGGTGGAACGCCACCCCCACGAGGCCGGTCTCGTTGGGGAACATCGAGTCGTCGAAGCCGACGTCGAGGGTGCGGATGTCCATGAACGTGACCGGCTCCATGCCGTTCTCGTCGGTCATGTACAGCAGCCCGCGGAGGTCGTTGAGGACGAGCCGCCCCGAGCCGTCCCCGACCGGCGTCAGGTACTGGATGCGGGCGTAGGCCTCGTTCGTCATCGCGTCCACGGCCGAGTCCGCGGTCCGCGGGGCGCGGACGAACGGGGTCGCCTCGACGACGATGTCGCCCTTGAGGATCGGGTCGGGAATGGGGTCGGCCAGGGGTTCCACCTGCGCCGCGGCCGGGAGGGCGGCGGCGAGGACGAGGGCGGTCGTTCCGAGCGATCGTGCGAAGTGCATCAGCGGGCTCCGTTGGCTGTGTGGTGGATGGCGACGTCGCGGATGGCCGTCACGGGTCGTGGCGAACCTGCCGATCATATCGCCAGCGGCGGCGCTGGGGAACCCGCGGCCTCTTCCGGGGGTGCACGACACGACAGGGCGGATTCCGCAGCCGGTCGCGACACCGCCCCGCAGCCGACCGCCTTCGCGGACCGCACCTCACGCTCATTTCACAATCCTGTCGGGCACCCTCTCTTCCGGCGACAAGGGAGCCTGAACGGAAGTCGACCCGCGGATCACGGGCGGATGACAGGAGGCTCGACACCCGCTGCGGGCCCGCGGCGGGACCCGGCCACCCGAGCCCGGGTTGACAAGTGTCTGTTGACGCATTACGTTCTGCAGGTGATACGGAGCTTCCGACATCGCGGGCTCAAGCGCTTCTACGAGCGCGGGGACAGGAGCCTCATCCGTCCGGATCTGCACGACCGGGTGGAAGCGATGCCAGCCCAACTCGATGTCGCCGGCTCCCCCGAAGCGATGCGCCTCCCGCACTACCGACTGCACGCCCTCAAGGGGGGACGGAAGGGCTGCTGGTCGGTCACCGTGAAGGCCAACTGGCGGCTCGTTTTCCGCTTCGAGAATGCGGACGTACACGATGTGGAGCTGATCGACTACCACTGACGGAGGGAGAACCGCGATGCCGATGAAGAACCCGCCGCATCCCGGCAAGGTGGTGCGCGTATCCTGTCTGGAGCCGCTCGGCCTCAGCGTCACCGACGCGGCGAGGGTCCTGGGCGTCAGCCGCCAGGCGCTGTCAAACGTCGTGAACTGCCGCGCTCGCATTTCGGGCGAAATGGCGGTGCGGCTGGCCAAGGCCTTCGGTTCGACGACCGAGACCTGGATGCGGCTGCAGGCGGCCTACGATGTCGCGCAGGCGCAGGCGCGGGAGGATGAGATCGAGGTCGCGCGCTACGAGCCGGATGCGGCCGCATCCACGGGATGACGCAACCTCGCGCGGATCCGTCCGCACCGCGTGCCGGTCCGACGAAACGTCAGCGCGCCAGCTTCCGTAGCCGTTTCGGCGCAGGCACCGTCGTCGGCATCGGCGTTCCTCCCCCGTCGAGAACACTCGGTGTTTCGTCTGTCGGCGTCCCCGCCGATCCGCCGGTCGCCTTACTCCGTCCGGAGCGCCACGAGGGGATCCACCCGGCCCGCGCGCCGCGCCGGGGACCACGCGGCGGCCGCGGCCACCGCGAGCAGGAGCAGCGACACCCCGCCGAGGGTCGCGGCGTCGAACGGGGCGACGTCGAAGAGCAGGCCGGCGAGGGCCCGCGAGAACAGCAGCGACGCGAGCAGCCCCGCCGCGACCCCGGATGCGGCGAGGCCGACGGCGCCGCGGACGACCATCCACACGACGTTCCGCGGCTGGGCCCCCATCGCGATGCGCAGGCCGACCTCGCGGGTGCGCTGGGCGGTGGCGACCGCGATCACCCCGTAGATGCCGAGGCCGGCCAGGGTCAGGGCGGCCAGGCCGAAGAGCGCGAGCAGGGTCGTCGTGAACCGCCGCGTCGCGAGCGTGTCCGACAGGAGCGCCTCGACGGTCGAGACGCTGTAGAAGGCGAGGTCCGGGGCGGCGGCCCAGACCGCGCTCTGGATGGCGGGGATGCTCGCCGCGGGATCCCCCTCTGTGCGGACGACGTAGGTCATCGCGCCGTTCGGCGCCTGCGCGTGGGGGAGGTACAGCTCGGGGCGCAGGGGGCTGTCGAAGCCCCGGGGACGCGTCGAGCCGACGACGCCGACGATCTCTACCTCGAAGGCTCCCGTGAACGCCTGCCCCCTCGAGAGCCGCACGGTCACCCGGCGCGTGATCGGATCCGCGTCCGGCCAGTGCCGCCGGGCCAGCGTCTCGTTGACGACGGCGACGGCGGGCCCCTCGGCGTCGTCGCGCTCGTCGAACCAGCGCCCGGCCCGGAGGGGGATGCGCATCGCGGCGAGGTAGCCGGGGGTGGCCATGGAGACGGTCGTCGTCGGCTCCTCGCCGGGCGGGGGCGGCGGCCGGTCGTGCAGGGTCAGGGGGCTCTGGATGGTCATGTCGGCGAGGCCGAGCGGGAACGCCGAGGTGGCGCCCGCGGCGGCGACGCCGGGGAGGGCGCGGATGCCTTCGAGGGTGTCGCGGTAGAAGTTCGGGGCGGCTTCGGCGCCGCCGTCGCCGTAGTGGAACACCTGCAGGGTCGCGGTGTTCGCGGGGGCGAACCCCAGGTCCACGTTCACCAGCCGCACGAAGCTCTGCAGCAGCAGGCCCGCGCCGGCCAGCAGCACCAGGGCGAGGGCGACCTCGGCCGCCACCAGCAGGCGCCGCAGCCGCTGCTGGCCCCGGGTGTCGCCGGCGCGGCGCCCTCCCCGGCCGAGCGAGCTGTTGACGTCCTGCCGGAGTATCCGGACCGCGGGCGCGCACCCGAACCCCAGGGCGGTCAGGACGACGAGGCCGGCGGTGAACCCCAGGACCCGCCCGTTCACCGCGATCCGCGCGAGGCGCGGGACGTCGGCGGGCATGATCGCCACCAGCAGGTCGAGCGCGTAGGCCGTCGCCGCGAGGCCGCCGATCCCGCCCAGGGCCGCGATCACCACGCTCTCGGTCAGAAGCTGGCGCAGCAGGCGCGCGGGCCCGCCGCCCACCGCCGCGCGGACCGCGAACTCCTGCTGGCGCCGGGCGTAGCGGGCCAGCATGAGGTTGGCGACGTTCACGCAGGCGATGAGGAGGACGAAGACCACCGCGCCCCACAGCAGCAGCAGGACCGGCCGCACCCCTTCGACCTGGCGGGTCTGCAGCGGGATGACGCGCGCCCCGACCCCCGCGTTGGTGCGCGGATGGTCGGCGGCGAGCCGGCCCGCGACGGCGTCCATCTCGGCCTGCGCCTCGGCGAGGGTGACGTCCGGACGCATCCGTCCCACCACCGGCCACCAGCCGCCGGCGCGTATGAACGTCTCGTACTCCTCGACGGGCTTGGGCAGGAAGAAGTCGCGGTCGCCGCGGCCGGCCTCGAGGCGGAGTTCGAAGCCCGGGGCGAGCACCCCGACCACCGTGTGAGGTTCGCCGTCCAGCACCAGCGACCGGCCGACGATGCCGGGGTCGCCGCCGAAGCGGCGCCGCCACAATCCGTCGGTCACGACGACGACGCCGCTGCCCGGGCGGTGCTCGTCGGGCAGGAACGTCCGGCCGCGGGCGGCGCCGGCCCCGAGGGTCTCGAAGAAGCCCTCCGTGACCCGCCACCCGTAGAGCACCTCGGGCGTGTCGCCGCCCGTCAAGTCGACCGACCACGGGTCGAGGGCCGCGACGCCCTCGAAGCTCGTGGCCTGCCCGCGCCAGTCGAGGAAGTTCGCGGGGGCGGCCTCGGTGGGCCGGTTGCCGTTCTCCGGGTCGGTCTGCCACAGCGTGACGAGACGGTCCGGCTGGGGGAAGGACGGCGGCTGGAGGAGCACCGCGTCGACCACCGAGAAGGTCGCGGTGGTCGCGCTGATGGCGAGGGTCAGGGTGAGGACGGTGGTGGCGGTGAAGCCGGGGTTCCGGCGCAGGACCCGCAGGACGTAGCGGACGTCCTGGGCCAGATGCTCGAACGCCGCCCCGAACCGCGCGTCGCGGACGTGGTTCCGCGCCGACTCGAGACCGCCGAGGGTCGCCAGCGCCTGCCGCCGCGCCTCGCCCGGCGGGACGCCCCGCGCGCGGCGCGCCTCGGTTTCCAGCGCCACGTGATGCCGCAGCTCGTCGTCCAGCTCGCGGTCGGCGCGGTCGCGGTCGAGGAGGGCCCGCAACCGGACCCGCCATGCGTAGAGCCATCGCTCGAAGGACATGATCCGCCTCCGTCAGTCAACCGCCCCGTGCCACCGGTTCGACGGTTCCGTCATCGGGAGGGTCGTCTTGCCGCCCGTCGTCCTCTCGGTTACCGTGCCATGGTCGCATAACGTCTCTCGGTAAGCAAGGGTAGAAGCGGCCTGCGAGCCCGCACGCGGCGGGAAGGCAGGCGGCGGGGAACGTCTATTTATCGTTGAATATCTCACTATAATAGTTGGATATGCGACAACAAATCGCGCGCCCAGCCCTGATCGACGCCGTCGTCGTCGGACTCTCCGAGGCGCCCGCCGTGGCTCTGCTGGGAGCCAGGCAGGTCGGCAAGACGACGCTGGCCCGACAGGTGGTGACGGCGTGGCGCGGACCGTCGGCGGTGTTCGACCTGGAAGTCTCGTCCGACCGCGCGGCGCTGTCCGCCGCGCCCGAGCGGCTGCTCCGGGCCGGCGAGGGGCTGGTCGTTCTCGACGAGGTGCAGCGGATGCCGGGCCTGTTCGAGGTGCTGCGCCCGATCTGCGACGACCCCGGCCGGCGCGCGGTCTTCCTGCTCCTGGGCAGCGCTTCTCTCGACCTGGTCAAGGGCGTGTCGGAGACGCTGGCGGGACGAATGCTCTTCATCGAGGTGGGTGGCTTCTCGCTGGCCGAGGGCGGGGGCGACCGGCAGGACCGGCTCTGGATGCGCGGCGGCTTTCCGCGGGCCTTCCTGGCGCCGTCCGCGGCGGCGTGGACGCGATGGATGGACTCGTTCTCCCGCACGTTCCTCGAGCGGGACATCCCGGGGCTGGGTTCGAGGGTGTCTCCGACGGCCCTCGGGCGGTTCTGGCGGATGCTGGCGCACGGGCACGGGCAGGTCTGGAACGCCGCGGACCTGGCGCGCTCGATGGACGTGAGCGTGACCGCGGTGAACCGCTACCGCGACCTGCTGGCGGGGGCGTTCATGGTTCGGGTGCTGCCGCCCTGGTTCGAGAACCTCGGCAAGCGTCTCGTCAAGTCGCCCAAGGTCTACCTGCGCGACAGCGGGGTGCTGCACTTCCTGCTGGGCGTGGAGGCGATGCGCGACCTGACGGCGCACCCGCGTTTCGGCGCGAGCTGGGAGGGGTTCGCCATCGAGCAGATACTGTTGGCGCACGGCGAGCGCGACGCGTACTTCTACGCCACCCACCGCGGGGCCGAACTCGATCTGCTGCTGCTGCGTCGCGGCCGGCGCTGGGGCTTCGAGTTCAAGTGCGCGGACGCGCCGCGCACCACGAAGTCGATGCACGTCGTCATCGACGACCTGGGGCTGGAGCACCTTTGGGTCGTCTATCCCGGCGAGCGGGAGTATCCGCTCGCCGACGCCATTACCGCCCTGCCTTTGAGGAACATCCGCGCGATTGGGTTCCGACCGGAGCCGTGACGCGGCCGGGGCGTGCCGGGGTCGGTTCCAGATAAGGGGAACCGCGCCGGCTGGTCGCTATACTGTCTGGACTGACTGGGACCGTCGGGCGGCCGGCGGGCGGCCGCTTCCGGTGCGCCCACGGGACCGCCACGGCGGCCGGGATTGCCGGACGCGCCGCGGCGGTCCGCCACGACGGACGACCATGACCACCACCCCGACCGGAGCTGCCCATCGGCTCAACGACGCCCACTGTCACTTCTTCTCGGCCCGCTTCTTCGAGACGCTGGCCGGCGATCCGGCCGCGCCGCGCACGGCCGACCCGGCCGTCGAACTGCCGGCGCGGCTGGGCTGGGAGGCGCCGGGAAGCCCCGCCGCCCTCGCGGACCGCTGGGTGGACGAGCTGGACCGGCACGGCGTGGCGCGGGCGGCGCTGATGGCGAGCGTCCCCGGCGACGAGGCGTCGGTCGCCGCGGCGGTGGCGCGGCATCCGGCGCGGCTCGCGGGCAGCTTCATGTTCGACCCGACGGCGCCGGACGCGGCCGGGCGCCTCGGCCGGGCGTTCGGCGGGCACGGGTTGCGGTGCGCCTGCCTCTTTCCCGCCATGCACGGCTTCGCGCTCGACGACGCGCGGGTGTTCGCGGTCTTCGAGGCGGCGGCCGAGCACGGACGGGCCGTCTTCGTGCACTGCGGGGTGCTGTCGGTCGGGGTCCGCCGCAAGCTCGGCCTGCCGTGCCGGTTCGATGTGCGGCGGGGCAACCCCCTCGACCTCGTGCCGGCCGCCGCGGCGTTCCCCGTCGTGCCGGTGCTCGTTCCCCACTTCGGGGCCGGTTTCTTCCGCGAGACGCTGATGGCGGCCGACCTCTGTTCCAACGTCCACGTCGACACGTCGAGTTCGAACGGCTGGGTGAAGTACCACGCGCCGCCGCTGACGCTGGAGGGGGTGTTCCGGCAGGCCCTCGCCGTTCTCGGCCCCGAGCGGATACTGTTCGGCTCCGATTCGTCCTTCTTCCCGCGGGGTTGGCAGCGGCCGGTCTGGGAGGCGCAACGCGCGGTGGTTGACGCGATCGAGCTGAGCGCGGAAGGCCGGGCCGCGATCTTCGGCGGGAACTTCGATCGCGTGTTCGGTGCCGCGTCCGCGGAGGGAGCGCGTTGATCCGTCCTGATCAGGGGGGCCTCCGGGGCGACTGCGACGCGGCGCCGCACGCGATGCGCGGAGGAGCGCGTTGATCCGCCCTGATCAGGGGGCCGAGGCCGCGCCGTCGGGCTCGACCAGCAGGTCGTAAATCCTGTCGATTCGGCCGCCGAGGTCGGTCCGCGCGTCCGCGCTCGCCGTCCCCGGCGTTGGGCGCAAGGGTCCGCGCCGCGGTTGTGGTGGACCGCGCCGCGGGCAAGGGACGTCAGCGGGGGCGCTGCAGCACGAGGTAGCAGCTCGTGGCCAGGCCCGCCGACCCGAAGATCATGCACATCACGAGCACCTGGTAGCGGACCGCGACGAGGGGGGCGACGCCGGACAGGATCTGCCCGGTCATCATCCCCGGCAGCGACACCAGCCCCACCGCGAGCAGCGAGTTGGTCATCGGGATCAGGGCCGTGCTCATGGCCGCGTGCCGCGCCTCGGGGTAGGCCGCGCCGCGCCGGCGCTCGGTCCGGAACCGCTCGGCCGCGAGGCTGACGGTGTTCATCGAGTTGGCGATGATCATGCCGGCGAGGGGGATCACCACGCTCGCGTCGTGCCACGGGTCCGCGGCGAGCACGCCCTGGGTCACCAGGGCCAGCACCGTCAGGGCCCCGACGCCGATGGCCGCGAGCACCGCCGGATAGCGGCCCGCCCGTTCGTCTCCGAGGGGGCGCAGCGCGATCCAGCCGCCGATGGCGAGCATCAGGCCGACCACCGCGACGGTCACCATCGCCCGTTCCGACCCGAAGATGAACGTCAGCACGTAGCCCACCAGCAGGAGCTGGGTGACCATGCGTAGCACGGCGACCACCGCCGTGCGGGTGCCCAGCGACCAGCGGTGGACGATGACGAGGACGGCGAGGACGGGCAGGAACGCGAGGGCGAGCCGGCTCAGGGGGATGAGCTGTGCGGAGTCGTTCATTGGTCGCGGTCAGGACTCGGCGGGCGGCGCCGACGGCGGGTCGTCGATCGCGAGTTCGCCGCGCTCGGCCCGCGCCAGGAGGTCGCGTGCCTCCTCGGCCCGGTCGGCCGGCACCAGCACCTCGGCCGCGCCGATGCCGTCGACCGAGATGGCGTGCGTCACCCGCAACGCCTCGCCGCGAAGCACGCACGGGATGCCGTGGGCCTCCAGGAACGCCTTGATCTGGGCCTCGACGAACTGGCCCTGCACGATCGAGATGACGACGTATCCGTCCCCTTCGCTCACGCGTGCTCCTCGCAAGTGGTCGGTGCCGTCGCGCCCGCGACGCGGGCCGGCGCTCCGCCGCGGGGGGCGTGCCCGTGCGCCCGACGGCGGGGCTCGACCGGCGCCGCCCCGGTCCCATGCGCCGGGGCGTACCCGTGCGCCCGGCGGGCGCCGGACCGGCCGGCGCCGCCCTGCGGCAACCGGCCGGCGCGGCCGTTCCGCGGCGCGGACCGCCTACTTGATGGGCGAGTAGTCGGTCGCGTCCATGAACACCGCCTCGACGCCGCTCACGATGCGGCCGTCGACCTGCGACGCGCGGGACACCTCCTGCCACTCGGGATCGGCGCGGAAGCTGTCCCAGTTCTCGGCGGCCTGCTCGCGGCTGTCGTGCGAGATGATGTAGATGAGGGTGTTCTCCGAGTCCGGGGCGTCCTGCGGCACCCAGTAGCCCACGTTGCTCATGCCGTGCTTCTCGAAGATCCGCGTCGTGTGGTCGCGGAACCGGGCCTCCAGGTTGGGCAGCTTGCCCTCGGGGGCGGTGTACGTCCTCATCTCGAACACCTTGCTCCCCTGGGCGTGGACGGCGGTGTCGGCCTGCTGCAGCGTTCCGGCCGCGAAGCCGGCGACGAACACCGCGGCGGCGAAGACGACGAGATGGCGGATCTTGATGGTCATGATGGCTCCTCGCTGGTGATGTGGGTCAGCGCCCGCCGGAACACGGCCTCGACGGGCCGGCCGGCGAGCAGTTCCTTCGCTTGGCGAACCGTCGTCCAGCGCCGTTGCCGGAGCGATTGCTCCTCCCAGGCGTCGTCCACCCGATCGACCTGCATCAGGTAGACGGCGACGCGGTACCGGGCACCCTGCTTCGCGGTGTCATAGTAACCGACCGGCCCGCCCAAGACACGCCCGTGAATGCCCGCCTCCTCGCGGGCCTCCTTGACGGCGGTCCCCGGCGCGGTGTCGCCGGGATCGATGAACCCCTTGGGTACCGTCCATCGGCCCGCCCTGATGGTCGTGATGAGGCAGATCTCGACCGCGCCTTCGCGCCGTCTGAAAGGGATGGCCGCCGCCTGCTGCGGCGCCCGGTCGCCGGGCGGAATCGCGTGCCGTGGCATCCCGCCCTCCGGTCAGGACGCGGCGGCCGGGACGGGGCGGCGGGACGGCGGTGCCGACGGCCGGGGCGGGAGTCACGGGCACCGGCGGCCCGCGGCGCGCCGGGCCGGGTCCGCGGTGCGACGAACCGGGCTCGCGGTGCGACGAACCGGGCTCGCGGTGCGACGAACCGGGCCCGCCGCGCCGCTGGCCGGACGCGTACAAGCAGGCGCGCCCTCGAGGAACGGTGCTTCACCATGGCTTCCCCCCGAGGGCGCGCGGCTCCGGTCCGTATCGCCGCTATTGCGGCATGTGGGTGTTGTAGAGCGCCAGCTCGCCGTCGTCGGTGAACGAAATCACCGGGTACTCCCGGTAGAGCGATTTGGGACCCTCCATGCCCGGCGAGCCCATGGGCATGCCCGGCACCGAGATGCCCGCGACGTCGGGGGCGCTCGGTGAGCAGCCGGCGGATGTCCTCGGCCGGCACGTGGCCCTCGATCACGTAGCCGTCGACCAAGCCCGTGTGGCACGAGAACAGCCGCTGGGGAATCCCCTTCTCCTGCTTGAGCGGCGTCACGTCGGGCACGTCGGTGGTTCGTACGTTGAAACCCGCTTCCTTGAGATGCAAGACCCATCCCACGCAGCACCCTCAGGTGGGCGACTTGTAGACCTCGATGACCGGCTCCTGGGTCTGCACCGCGGTGTGGACCCCGAGGCCGACCACCAGCAACGACAGGACGGCGAGCAGCGTGCGCATGGCGTCCTCCTTCTCGGTTCGTGGCCGTACAGGCTACCCGTTGTACGGGGGATTGGCAAGTCCGGGTTGCGCCGCGGGTCGCTCACGCCGGCCGGGCGGGTCTGCGTCGAGGGTCCGTTGAATCACTCCCCGCACGCGGTCGATCAGTTGCTCCACCCCCCGCCCGCGGTAGTCGGCGGTCGGGATCGGCTCGCCCACGATCACGTCCACCGGGCCGGGGCCGCGGGGCCAGAGTGGTCCGGGGCAGGAGGGCGAACGTCCCCCGGATGGTGACGGGGACGACGGGTACGCCGGCCTTGAGGGCGATCCGGAACAGGCCCGGTTCGAACGCCTGGAGACGGCCGTCGCGGGTGCGGGTGCCTTCCGGAAACCCGGCCAGCGAGCGCCCGTTCCGCACGCCGTCGATGACCCGGCGAAGGCTGCGCGCGGTCTTGCGCGGGTCGCCGCGGTCGATCGGGAAGTGCCCGGCCGTCCAGAGGTGCCAGCCCATGAACGGCACGAAGAAGAGGCTGCGTTTGGCCACGATGCGGAACGGGTGCGGCAGGTACGCGAACAGCGCCGGGGTGTCGATGAGGCTCGCGTGGTTCGCCACGTAGACGTAGGTGCCGTCGCGCCGCACGCGCTCGGCGCCGTGCACCCGGATGCGGGCGAAGATGGACCACGCCACGAGCCGGCACCACCAGCGGGCGCACCAGAACTGCCGGTCGCCGGTCCGGTCGAAGGGCCAGACGAGGAACGACAGGCTCGCCATGATCACCGTGTGGACGTACCAGAGCAGGTTCGCGAACGGCGCCCACAGGTAGACGAGCAGCTTCGCGACCGGTCGCCGGCGCGGTCGAAGGGCCGGACGAGAAGCGAAGGGCTGGCCGTCGCCGCGGTGTGGCGGCGCCGGAGCAGGCCCGCGGAAGGCGTCCGCGGGCGGACGGGCGGTGTCTCCGTCGTCCGCGTTCACTGCCGGAGGGCGGAACGGATGTAGATGAGGTCGATGAGGGCCTCCGCCCGCGCCAGCGGCCCCGGCTGCTCGAGCAGCCCCAGCCGGTCGGCGGGGGCGATGTCGATGAGCTGCGAGATGCCGTTGACGAGGTCCTCGTCGTCGAGGCCCTCGGGCACCTGCAGCCCGGGGATGCCGAGGGGGATCAGGGCCGCGAGATCCTCGCGCACGTCGCGCAGCCGGTTGCGGTCGGCTTGGCTGATGGCGTCGCTGATCGGCTCGACGTCGGCGAGCCGGTAGGCGCGGCTGTCGTCCTCGCGGACGATGCGGAACTTCGTCAGGCCGCCGAGCAGGATGTTGTAGCGGCCGTCGGGCAGCTCCGTGACCTCGGCGATGACCCCCACACAGCCGACGGGGTGGACCGGGGGCCGCCCCTCGTAGTCGGCCTCGTAGCCCGGCTGCAGCATCACCATCCCGATCAGGCGGTCGCCCTCCAGCGCGTCCGCGACCATCTCGCGGTAGCGCACCTCGAAGATGTGCAGGGGGCGGGTCGCGCCCGGGAACAGCATGACGTCGGGCAGCGGGAAGATGGGGATGGTGCGCGGGATGGTCGTCGGGGCGTAGCCCCGGGTTGTCTCCTGCGCCTCCGCGGAAACCGGCAGGCACAGCAAGGCTGCGAGTCCGACCACGCTGAGCATACGTCCGGCCCTCATGCCACGCTCCTTGTCTAGTTCCGCCGCCCGCGCCAGCCTATCACGGGACGGCGGTCTGTCCACCCCGCAGCGCCGCCACCGCCCCGGCGACGGTCTCGATGGCGGTGTCGATCTCGTCGGCGGTGTTGAAGCGGCCGAGCGAGAAGCGGACGCTGCCGCGGATGCGGGCGTCGTCGCGCCCCATCGCGCCGAGGACGTAGCTGGGTTGCAGGGCGGCGCTGGTGCAGGCGGAGCTCGAGGACACGGCCAGTCCGGGCATCCGTTTCATCAGCTTCGCGCCGTCCACCCCGGCGAAGCTGAGGTTGGTCGTGTTCGCGAGGCGCTCGGTCGGGTGGCCGTTGACCGCGACGCCGTCCACGCGGGACCGCAGGCCGGTCTCCAGCCGATCGCGCAGGGCCCGCACGCCGTCGCCGTCCCCGGCCGCCAGCGCGGCCGCGGCGCCCATGCCCACGATGCCGGGGACGTTGAGGGTGCCCGACCGCAGCCCGCGCTCGTGGCCGCCCCCGTGCACCATCGGCTCGCAGCGCACGCGGGGGCCGCGGCGCCGCACGAAGAGCAGGCCCACGCCCTTCGGCCCGTGAATCTTGTGGGCGCTCGCGCTCAGCAGGTCGATGTGCATGGCGTTCACGTCGATGCGCTCCTTGCCGTACGACTGCGTGGCGTCGGTGTGGAACAGGACCCCGCGCTCCCGGCACAGCGCCCCGATGCGGGCGATGGGGTGCAGCACGCCGGTCTCGTTGTTGGCGTGCATGACGGACACGAGCAGGGTCCGCTCGGTGACCGCGTCCGCCAGCCGGTCGAGGTCGAGCCGCCCGTCGCCGTCGACGCCCAGGTACGTGACGGCGATCCCCCGCCCCTCCAGGCGCTCGCACGTGTCGAGGACGGCGCGGTGCTCGGTCGTCACCGTCACCACGTGCCGCTTCTTCGCGTACGCCGGCGCGTCCGCGACCCCCAGCAGGGCCAGGTTGTCCGACTCGGTCGCGCCGCTCGTCCACACGATCTCCCGCGGGTCGGCCCCGATGACCGACGCCGCCCGCCCGCGCGCGGTCTCCACCGCGGTCGCCGCGTCGCAGCCCAGGGCGTGATGCCGGCTCGCCGCGTTGCCGAAGCGATCGGTGAGGAACGGCATCATCGCTTCCAGGACGCGCGGGTCGAGGGGGTCGTCGCGTTGTGGTCCAGGTAGATCATCGGAACCTC
>CAXXTG010000224.1:0-4137 GCA_963666855.2 Vicinamibacterales bacterium | reverse complement strand
CGACAGCTCCTGCCCGGCGTACGCGGCGGCGGACGCCCGCATCGCACCCCCCCGGCTCGCCAGCGGCACCGCCCCTGGGGCGACCTCGGGGGCGCCGTGCACGGTGACGGCGACCACCGCTCCGAGCATCGCTTCCTCGTAGTCTTCGTGCCGCTCGCCGTCTCCCGCCTCGCCGGCGTCGTCATCGGCGCCGTGGGGCGTCGAAGAAGTCCTCGCGGTGCTCGCGGTCGAGCCGTCTCTGCCGGCGCCGCAGCTCCGCGGCGGTGACCCGTCCGGACCGCAGATCGTCGATGGTCTGCTCGATCTTCGCGATCCGTCGTTCGAAGGAGCGCAGGACGGCCACCGTTCGCCTGTCCGCTGTGCTGTTGCGCCGTTTTCGATGCGGCCGGCTGGATCACTCACCGGGCCACCGGTTGTACCCAGCCGCCGCGGGCGATCAGCTCTCGCGCCACCCGGGCACGGCTGTCGACGAGGCCGACGGGGACCGGGAGCCAGGCCGCGGTGCGTTCCAGGGCGGCGGCGAGGCGGTCTCCCGCGAGCAGGCTCCCGAGCAGCTCGGCGGCCTCCCGCCGAATGCGTTCCGTCGATCGGAAGAAGACGAGCCGGGCCAGCGCGGTCTCGGCCTCCGCCTCGCCGCCCGGTCGGCCGTCCCACCGCTTCGAGACGCGCAGGACGGCGCTCTCGGCCAGGTACGTCTCCATCGCGATGTCCGCGATTCCCGCGAGGTACGCCTGGTGGTCGGGGTCGAGAAGCCGCGCCTCGTCGACGTTGTCCCACACTTGGCCGAGGACGAACAGGAACAGGTGCTTGAGGCCGCCGACCCCGGCGCGCAGGGCGGCGAGGCCGGTGTCGGCGGGGGACGGGCGGCTCCCGCGGGCGGGGGCGGGCACGCCGGCCGCCGCCTCGCGCAGCTCCAACTCGCCGCGCTCGGCGCGCTTGAGCAGGGTCTTCGCGATCGACAGCCGGCAGATCTCGCTCGTGCCCTCGTAGATGCGGGTGATGCGCGAGTCGCGGTACCAGCGGGCGGCGGGGTACTCCTCGCTGAAGCCGTAGCCGCCGTACACCTGCAGGGCGTCGTCGGCCGTCGCGTGGTACGCCTCCGACCCGATGACCTTGGCCATCGCGCACTCGACGGAGAACTCGGCGAACGTCCGCAGCTTGACGTCGAGCGAGTCCGAGCCGCCCAGCGCCTCGACGGCGGCGTAGACGAGCCCCGCCGTGCGGTAGGCGACCGACTCGGCCGCGTAGGCGCGGGCCGCCATGTCCGCGAGCTTGCGCTGGATGAGGCCGAACTCGGCGATGGGCCGGCCGAACTGCCGCCGCTCGGCCGCGTAGCGGGTCGTCGCGGCGAGGACCTTCTTGGCCGAGCCGGCGCAGTTGGCGCCCATCTTCATGCGGCCGACGTTGAGGGTGCACAGCGCCACCCGGTGCCCCTGGCCGACTTCGCCGAGGAGGTTCCCGGCGGGGACCGCCACGTCGTCGAGCCGCATCGCGCACACCGACGAGCCCTGCAGGCCGAGCAGGCGCTCGTGGGGGCCGACGGTGACCCCCGGCGTGTCGCGTTCCAGCAGGAAGGCGGAGAACGCGGTGCCGTCGACCTTGGCGAAGAGGATGAACAGGTCGGCCCACCCCGCGTTGGTGATCCACTGCTTGGAGCCGTTGACGACGTAGTGGGTGCCCTCGGGGTTGAGGACCGCCGACGTCCGGATGTTCATGGCGTCGGAGCCGGCCTCGGGCTCGGTCAGGGCGAACGCCGCCATCAGCTCGCCGCGCATGCAGCGGTCGAGGTAGCGGTCGATCTGGTCGGGGGTCCCGAAGTTGATGAGGGGGAGGGTGCCGATGCCCTGGTGGGCGAAGACCGTCGACGACAGCCCCCCGAGGTGCGAGCGGCACTCGTTCATCCCGGCGACGGCGAGGGGGCTCAGGCCGAGCCCGCCGTGCGCCTCGGGGACCTCCGCCATGAAGATGCCGAGGTCGGCCGCCTTCCTGAACAGGGGGCGGATGACGTCGATGTCGCGCCGGTCGATGTCGTCGAGCCGCGGCGCCACCTCCTGCTCCGCGAACTCGCGGATGGCGCGCATCATCAGCCGCTCGTCTTCGCCCATGTCCTCAGGGCATACGACGTCGCCGGGCTCGACGGCGTCCACGAGGAAGCGCGCCCCGCGCGCCCGCGTCAGGGTCTTCATGCTGGCTCCGTTCCTGGGGTGGCGACGAGAATCATCTTGCCGCGCGCCATGCGGCGGGGACGGCGGAAACGGGCCGCGCCGGGTCGCATTCGGCGAATCCGTAGCCGCCGCCGGCCCCGCCGTCGGACGGCCGGCGGGCCCGCGCGGCGCACGCCGATGACGACCCCCGCGGGCGGGTCGACGGTCCCGCCGTCGGGCGGCCGGCGGGGCCCGCGCGGCGGCCGGCGGCGCCCGTTCCCGCCGGCCCGGCCGGGCCGCGGGGCTCGGTACACGAAAAACGGGCCGGCATGCGTGTTATGCCGGCCCGTCCGAAATGGTTGCGGGGGGGGGATTTGAACCCCCGACCTTTGGGTTATGAGCCCAACGAGCTACCGGACTGCTCCACCCCGCGTCAATCGGTCGACCGTGTCCAACCGCCGACCGGAACATCGTCGCTCAATGGTTCGGCTATCATACCCCATCGATTGGAGGCGATCAAGTCCCCGGCCGCCGGATTGTGCCGGACCATCCGGCGGGGGTCGCGCGGGCCGCCGACGGGCCCGCGTTCGACGGGGGCCGGCGCCGGATGATCGGCGACGATGAAGATCCGCTCGCCGGGGCGGACGAGGCCGAGGTCCCGGCGGGCCATCTCTTCGATCGCGGCCGGATCGTTGCGCAGGCGTTCCGCCTCGCGGCGGAGCTGGCGGTTGGCCGCCTTCAGGTCCGCGACGGTCTCGGCCAGCTCCCGGTGCTCGCGCTGCATCCGGAGGTTGGCGGGCAGTCCCCGGTCGCCGATCAGCGCGTTGGCGATGAGGATCGCGGTCGCGAGACTGAACGCCAGCCTCACGAGATGCCGACGCTGCCACGGGTTCTCGCCGCCCGGCCGCACGGGGGGCACGCCGGTCCGCCCCGCGCCGGTCAGGGGGAGCGACGGCTGGATGGACCTCGGCGGCCGGCGAGCGCTTCGGGCCGGGGCGCCGCGGCGTCGGGCGGGGCGGGGCGTCGATTCGGGCATGCACGGTGTGTCGGTCGAAGCGGGCTCGGAGATTAGCGCCCAGGCGTCCGCGTCGCGGACGGCGCGGACGCCGGTAGGATTGGCGGCCGCCGAGCGGAGCCGGAGGCGGCGACGGGCGGGCCGCGGGCGGCGCGGCCGCGGCGGGAGGGATGCGTGGGTTCTTCCGAAGCGGTGGTGGTCCTGATCACCTTTCCGATGGACGCCGACGTGCGGCGCTTCGCCTCGACCCTCGTCGCCGAGGGGTGCGCCGCGTGCGTGAACGTCCTGCCGGAGGTCGCGTCGGTCTATCGATGGGAGGGCCGGATCGAGGAGGCGCGCGAGCGCCAACTGCTCGTCAAGACGCGGCGGACCTCGGTCGACCGCCTGCGCCGCCGCGTGCTCGAGCTGCACCCCTACGATACGCCCGAGTTCCTGGTGATGCCCGTGGTGGACGGCGACCCCCGCTACCTGGCGTGGGTGGAGGCGATGACGGCGGCGCCGCCGGCCGATGGCGGCGGGGCGTGACCGCGGCCGCGCTCTGGTAACATCTCCGACGCCCTCTATGGCTCCGCAGGCACCGGCGTCCGACCGATCCGGGCAGACCGCCTCGTCCGCGCCACCGCCTTCCGGATCCGGCGGCGGAGCCCGCCGCGCCGGCGGGGACGGCGCCGCCGGCCGACCGGGCCGCCTGCGCGTGCTGGCCGAGGCCCTCGGCGAGGTGGCGGAGCTGTTCGCGGCATCCGCGCCGGGGCGCGTCATCGTCCTCGCCCTCGGGGTCAAGGCGCTGAGCGCCCTGTTCGGCGGCGCCGCCGCGGGGGGGTGGCTGGGGATCTTCGACGCGGGGGGGACGGTCGCCCTCGTGGCCGCCCTCGGCTACCTGCTCGTGCGGATGCTGAACCTGCTGCAGCAGCGCTTCCTGTGGCGGGTCCGGCGGAAGCTCGTGCTGTCCTACGTCCTGATCGGCTTCGTGCCGATCCT
>CAXXTG010000223.1:0-9084 GCA_963666855.2 Vicinamibacterales bacterium | reverse complement strand
GGGTGTCGGTGCTCGAGCACTACTACGACCGCGCCTGGGCCCACGAGTTCGACGCCGTGTTCGGGGGCACCGACATCGGCCGGCGGCCCACGGATCAGCGTCACCGCTACGTCGTGCTGCGCTTCAACTTTTCGGCGTTCAAGAACGCCCTCGAAGGCTTGGAGTACCACTTCGAGGAGTACTGCCAGCTTCGGCTCCGCAACGCGCTGGAGCGGAATCCCGACCTGTTCCCCGAGGCCGCGGTCCGGCGCATCCGCGCGCCGGCGTCCGTGAACGGCCAGCTCAACGAGCTGTTCTCGTACGCCGCCGACCACGGCATTCCGCTCTGCGCGCTCATCGACGAGTACGACAACTTCGCCAACACGGTGCTGGCCCACCACGGCGAGGCGGCGTACCAGAGCTTCACGCACGGCGGCGGCTTCTACCGCAACTTCTTCGCCACCCTGAAGGCGGGGACGGACGCGGGGAGCGGTGGGCTGGAGCGCCTGTTCATCACCGGCGTCTCGCCCGTGACCCTCGACGACGTCACCAGCGGCTTCAACATCGGGAGGAACATCAGCCTGCGGCCCGAGTTCAACGACTTGCTGGGGTTCACGGAGGACGAGGTGCGGGGCCTGCTGGAGGTGTACCGAGACTGCGGTGTGTTCGACCAGGATGTGGACGCCGCCCTGGACATCATGCGCGAGTGGTACAACGGCTACCGGTTCGCCAGGCAGGCGGAGGGCGACCTGTACAACACGGACATGGTGCTCTACTACCTGTGCGAGTCCGTTCCGAACGGGTCCATACCGGACGATCTGATCGACACCAATGTCCGCATCGACTACGGCAAACTCCGTCATCTGCTCGTGGTCGGCCGGCAGCTCAACGGCAACTTCGAGCTCCTGCGGCACGTCATCGGCGATGGCCGGGTCGAGGCCCAGGTGCAGCCCAGCTTTCCGCTGGAGCTGCTGAACGAGCGGGAGAACTTCCTCTCCCTGCTCTATTTCTTCGGCCTGCTGAGCTTCCGGCACGCCTCGGGCGACACGCCGCGCCTGGGCATTCCCAACCAGACCGTTCGGCGGCTGATGTACGGCTACCTGCGCGACGCTTGGCGCGACGTGGACGTGTTCTCGGTCGACGCCTACGACTTCTCGCGCCTCGTGCGCGCCATGGCCTACGAGGGGGCTTGGCGGCCGGCGTTGGAGCACCTGCGCGACGCCGTCCGGCGCCAGACGGGAATCCGCGACTACGTGGACGGCGAAAAGGTGGTGCACGCGTTTCTCGCCGCCCACTTCAGCCTGCTCGACGTGTTCCTGATCCACACCGAGCACGAGCTGAACAAGGGCTACGCCGACCTCTACCTCGAGCCGTTCGCGGCCCGCTACCCGGGCGTGGCGTTCGGCTACGTGATCGAAGTCAAGTACATGAAGCGGCGCGAGACCCTCGACGAGTCGGCGGTGGCGGAGAAGATGCGGGAGGCGGCAGACCAGGTGCGGCGCTACCTGGCCGACGAGGGCCTGCAGCGCCGCCATCCGTCGGTGCGGCACATCGGGCTCGCCGTCGTGTTCCACGGCTGGGAGATGGCGGCGTGCGAGTCGGTGGACGGCGGGGCGGAAGACAGCGGTAGCGGGAGCTGACTGACGATGAGCGGGCCGACCGTCCTCGACCGCCTCGTCGCCGGCCTGCGGGCGAAGGCCGCGCCGCTCGACGGCGAGGCGCGCCCGGCCGCGGTGCTGTGGACCGACCCGAAGGGCGAATGGCGGCCCTTGGTCGACGTGCTGCTGCAGAGCGTCGAAGAGTGCGTCGTGCTCGGCGACTACGCCCCGGCGCGGCGCACGGGTCCCGCGGTCTGGCTGCGCTGCGTCGTCGACCGCGCGCTCGACGCGCCCGCGCTGCCCGGCGGCCGTCCGCCCATCGTGTACCTGCCGGGCGTCGCGCGCCAGGATCTCCGCGCGGGCGGGGAGTGCCCCGACGGGTTGAAGCCGCTGGTGGAGCTGCTGTTCCGGGGCGCGCTGTGGCGTCAGCCGAACGGGAGCGACTGGACCGTCAACGCCTTCCTGACGTCGCGCAGGGCGCTCGGTCTGGACGTCGCCGGCGACCGCGCCACGGCGGAGGCCCTGCTGCGGGCGCTGCCCGAGGTCGCGCTGGCGCCGGTGTCGCAACTGGCGGGGCGCCGCCTCGAGGCGGACGACTTCGACCGCATGCTCGCCGGCGACGTCATCCGCGACCTGCTGCGGTGGATGGGCGACGCCGACGCGACGCGCGCGCGCCTTGGCGCGAACGGCTGGCACGCGTTCTGCAACCGTTGTCGGGACGAGCTGGGGTTCAACCCCGCGGACCAGGCGGACGTGGTGGCGGGCGAGCGCATGGCCAAGGGAGAGGGCGCGTGGGTGGCGGTGTGGGAGCGGTTCGCGGAGGCGCCGGGCGGCTACGGCGATGTCGCCGGTCTGCTGCGGCGCAGCGCGCCGGCGGGTGCCCTGCGGTTCGAGGAGCGCGAGCGGTGGCCGGACCTGAACGACGAGGACGAGCGGGCGGTGCGCGACGCCCTCGCGAAGCTGCCGGCGCTGCCGCACGGCGAGGCGTGCGAGGCGGTGGCGGCGCTGGAGCGGCATCACGGCGAACGGCGCGCGTGGGTATGGGCGCGCCTCGGGCTGGCGCCGATGGCCGGGGTGCTGAAGCCGCTCGCGCGTGTGGCCGCGGCGGCGCGGCAGGCCCTGGGCGGGACCGAGCCCGCGGACATGGCCGCGGCCTACCTGGAGCGCGGCTGGCGGGCCGACCTCGGCGCCTGGCAGGCGGTGGCGGCGGCGCCCGTCGCCGACGAGGCGTGCGTGGCGCGGGCTGTGCGGCGGCTGCTGGAACCGTGGCTCGACGAGTCGGCGCGGGCGTTCCAGGCCGCGGTCGAACGCAGCCCCCTGCCGGGGGCCGGGGGGCAACCGGCGGTCGAGGCGGGGGACGACGGTTGCCTCCTCTTCGTGGACGGCCTGCGCTTCGACCTCGCGCAGCGCCTGGCGGGTCGGTTGGAAGGCCGCGGGCTCCGCGTGGACCTGGGGCGGCGGTGGGCGGCCTTGCCGTCGGTGACCGGGACGGGGAAACCGGCGGTGACGCCCGCGGCGGGCGACATCGAGGGCGACGCCCTCGGCCGGGCGTTCGGCGCGCGGCTGAAGACGGTCGGCCGGCCGGCCGATGCGGCGGCGTTGCGCGCCGCCCTGGAGGCCCGGGGCTACCAACTGCTGGCCGGCGACGGCGCCGACGCCCCCCGCGCCCATCCCGCGCGCGGGTGGCTGGAGGCCGGCGAGTTCGACACCCTCGGCCACCAGCGGGGTGCGCGGCTCGCGCGTGACCTCGAGGGCGAGTTGGAGCGCGTGGCGGAACGGATAGAGCGCGTGCTCGACGCCGGCTGGACGTCGGTGCGGGTGGTGACCGACCACGGGTGGCTGCTGCTGCCCGGCGGGCTGCCGAAGGTGGACTTGCCGAAGCACCTGACGGAGACCCGTTGGTCCCGCTGCGCGGCGATCGCCGGCGAATCGACCCCCGACGTGGTGCGCGCCCCCTGGCACTGGGATGCCCGGCAGTGGTTCGCGACGCCGCCCGGCATCGCCTGCTTCAATCGCTCGGAGGAGTACGCGCACGGCGGCCTGAGCATCCAGGAATGTCTGATCCCCGACCTCGTCGTGACCCGCGCCGCGGGCGCGGCGACCGCCGCCGGCATCACGTCGGTGACGTGGCGCGGCCTCCGCTGCTTCGTCGAGGCGGCGGTCCGCGGCGGTCCGGTGACGGCCGACCTGCGCCTGGCGCGGCCCACCGGCGAGTCGGTGGCCGCCGCCGCGAAGCCGGTCGACGCCGAGGGCGCCGTCAGCCTGGTGCTCGCCGACGACGAGCACGAGGCGGCGGCGCTGGTGCTCGTGCTCTTGGACGAGACGGGACGCATGCTGGCCCATCGGCCGGTTCGTGTGGGGGAGGACGCATGAGCAGGGTCAATGACGGTGGATCGGCCGTCGGCGCGGCGCGCAAGCGCGCGGGCCGGTGGCCTGCAGGTGGACGCATGACCGAGTCGGTGGCGATGGATCGGTTGGACACCCTGGCCGCGGAGGCCTTCCCCGGCTACCTGGTGCGCAAGGACCTGGTGCGCCGCTATGCGCGGCAGTACCCCGTGCCGACGTACGTCGTCGAATTCCTGCTGGGGCGCTACTGCGCGAGCGTCGACGACCGCGAGATCGACGAGGGGCTGGCCATCGTCGAGAAGCAGCTCCAGGGCCGGACGGTGCGGACCGGCGACCGGGAGATCTTCAAGTCGCGCGCCCGCGAGAACGGTTCGGTCAAGCTGATCGACGTCGTGCGCGCGAAGCTCGACGCCAAGAACGACTGCTACGTGGCCGAGCTGCCGAGCCTGAGCCTGAACGACGTGCAGGTGGCGGACTCGATCGTGAAGGACAACGAGCGCATGCTCGGCGACGGGTTCTACGCCGAGGTCACCCTGGGATACGACCCGGTGGAGTCGCAGGACGCGGCCGGCCGCCCCTTCCGCCTCGTGCAGTTGCGCCCCATCCAACTGTCGAAGCCCGACGTGCTCGACGTGCTGGCGCGGGGCCGCCGGGCGTTCACCACCGACGATTGGCGCGACTTCCTCGTCCGGTCCGCGGGCCTCGAGCCGGCCAAGCTGGACGACGCCGCCAAGCGCGTGGTGCTCCTGCGCATGGCGCCCGTTCGTCGAGCGCAACTACAACCTCGTCGAGCTCGGCCCGCGCGGCACCGGGAAGAGCCACATCTATCAGCAGCTCTCTCCCTACTCGCACCTGCTGTCGGGGGGCAAGGCCACCGTGGCCCGGATGTTCGTGAACATGGCCAACGGGCAGCGCGGCCTCGTCTGCCAGTACGACGTGGTCTGCTTCGACGAGGTCGCCGGCGTCTCGTTCGACCAGAAGGACGGCGTGAACATCATGAAGGGCTACATGGCCTCGGGCGAGTTCAGCCGCGGCCGCGAGAGCATCCGCGCCGAGGGCGGCGTCGTCATGGTCGGCAACTTCGAGGTCGATGTCGAGCAGCAGCAGCGCATCGGCCACCTCCTGAGCCCCCTGCCGAGGGAGATGCGGGACGACACCGCCTTCCACGACCGCATCCACGCCTATGCGCCGGGCTGGAACTTCCCAAAGCTGAACCCCGCCGACCACCTCACCAACCACTTCGGGCTGGTCAGCGACTTCCTCAGCGAGTGCTGGACGCGCCTGCGGCAGACGAGCCGGGTCTCGGCCCTCCAGAACCGCGTCTTCTGGGGCGGGGCGCTGAGCGGGCGCGACGTGGAGGCCGTGCACAAGACGTGCTCGGGGCTGGTGAAGCTGCTCTTTCCCGATCCGGACGCGCCCGTGCCCGACGACGACCTGGAGTGGATCGTGCGGCTCGCCCTCGAGTCGCGCCGCCGCGTGAAGGAGCAGCAGAAGCGGTGCCTGAAGAGCGAGTTCCGCAACACGCACTTCTCGTTCACCCTCGGCGTCGACGGCGTCGAGCAGTTCGTCTCGACCCCCGAGCTGCACAGCGACGAGGCCATCGACGGCGACCCCCTGCCGCCCGGACAGGTCTGGGCCATCGGCCCCGGCCGCGGCGATACCGGCGCCGGCCTCTACCGCATCGAGGTCGCGGCCGGCCCCGGCAGCGGCGCCAAGGTGCTGAACCACCCCGTGCCGCCCGCGTTCCGCGAGAGCGTCAAGGTGGGCGAGCAGAACCTCTACGCGCGCGCCAAGGAGCTGATTGGCGACCGGGACGCGCGCGCCCACGAGTACACCATCCAGCTCCGGCCGTTCGACGCCGACACGTCGGGCGCGGGCCTCGGGCTGCCCGTCCTCGTGGCCTGCGTCGGCGGGCTGCTCGAGCGCAGCACGCGCGGCGGGACCATCGTCGTCGGCCCCCTCAACCTCGGCGGGTCGCTCGACACCATCCCCAACCCCGTCGCGGTGGCCGAGCTCGCGGTGGACAAGCAGGCCGCCACCCTGCTGATGCCGGTCTCGGCCCGGCGGGCGCTGAACGACCTGCCCGACGACCTGTGGACGAAGATCAACATCGAGTTCTACCGCGACCCGGCCGACGGCGTGTTCAAGGCGCTGCTGGAATAGGAGGCGCGGGCCGGTGTAAAGGGGAGCTTCGGCCGGCCGTGCCAGCCGAATCGGCCGGCGCTACCATAGGAGAGGGAAAGCAGGCGACCAATGGGCATCATGCACGTCAACGTCACCGTCCGGAACCCGGCCGATCCCGCGCGGCCCACGGTGCGGCTGAAGCTGAAGGGGCTTCGATGAGCAGGAGCATGCGGCAACTCGGGGCGCTCGTCCTCGCAGCGTTGGCCGTCGCCGGCCTGTCGGCGGCGGACGCCGCGGCACAGAGCGGCGGCGCGGCGTCGGGCGGGTGGACCTACTTCGGGGGCACCCGCGCCTTTACCCGCTACGCGCCCCTCGACCGGATAGACCGGACCAACGTCGCCGGGCTGCGGGTGGCGTGGCGGCGGCCGGCTGTCGACGCGTCGTTCACGGGTCCGTTCCCGGAGCTCGAGCCGTCCGGCTATCTGCGGTCCACGCCGATCCTGATCGACGGGGTGCTCTACGCGTCGAACGCGATCGGGCTGGTCGAGGCGTTCGATCCCGGCACGGGCGAGACCCGCTGGCTGCAGCAGCCGCCCCTCCCCACCTTGGCCGGCGTCGCCGGCCGGGGCGCCCACGGCGTGGCGTTCTGGTCCGACAGCGCGGACCGGCGCATCTTCGCGTTCCGCAACCGGTTCCTCTACGCCCTCGACGCCGCGACCGGCGAGCCGATCGCCGCGTTCGGCGACGGCGGCCGCCTCGACCTGACCCCCGAGGGCGCCCGCAGCGCGCACGGCGGGGCGAGCCCCATCGTGGTCGGCGACGTCGTCGTGGCCGCGGGCACCGTGGACGGGGCGGGCGACAGCGGAGCGCGCTGGCGCGGCAGCGCCCCCGAGAACGTGCGGGGCTACGACGCGCGGACCGGCGACCTGCGGTGGACCTTCCACGTCGTGCCGCGGCCGGGCGAGTTCGGCGCCGACACGTGGGGCGCCGGCTCGCTCGAGGCGTCGGGCGACCTCGGGGCGTGGTGCTGCCTGAGCGCCGACCCCGAGCTGGGCATCGTCTACGTGCCCCTCACCGCGCCCACCGCCGCCTACTACGGCGGCCACCGGCCCGGCGACAACCTCTTCTCGAACAGCCTCGTCGCCCTCGACGCGGCCACCGGCGAGCGGGTCTGGCACTTCCAGATGGTGCACCACGACCTGTGGGAGTACGACACCGTCGGGCCGCCCACGCTGGGGGAGATCACCGTCGACGGCCGCCGCATCCGCGCCGTCATGCAGCCGAGCAAGACGGGATTCCTGTACGTCTTCGACCGCGTCACCGGCGAGCCGGTCTGGCCGATCGAGGAGCGCCCGGTGCCGGCGTCGACGGTGCCCGGCGAGCAGGCGTCGCCGACCCAGCCGTTCCCCACGCGCCCCCCGCCGTTCGCGCACCAGGGCGTCAGCGAGGACGACCTCATCGATTTCACGGCCGACCTGGAGGAGCGGGCCCGCGAGGTCGCCGGCCGCTTCGTCCTCGGCCCCCTGTTCACGCCGCCCTCGCTCGTCAGCCCCGAACCCGGCGGCACCGACGGCACCCTCGCCCTCCCCGGCTCGTGGGGCTCGGGCAACTGGAACACCGGCGCCTTCGACCCCGAGACGGGGCTCTACTACGCCTTCTCCCATCGTCGTGCCGCGCGTCTACCGCCTCGCCGACGCCTCGGGCGAGGAGAACGCGGAGATGACCTACTTCAGCCCCAACCGCGACGCGCCATACCTCGGACGGAATCCCCCTCGTGAAGCCCCCCGTGGGGGCCGCATCACCGCCATCGACCCTCAACCGCGGAGCGCTGGCGTGGCGGGTCGCCAACGGCCGCGGGCTGCGCGACCATCCCGCCCTGCGCGGCCTCGACCTGCCCCGGCTCGGTATCGCCAGCCGTCCCGGTGGCCCTGGTGACCGCCACGCTGCTGTTCATCGGCGAGGGCGGCAACGTCTTCGGCGGCATCCAGGACAACATGTGGGGGACCGCCTTCCGCGCCTACGACAAGGCGACCGGCGCGGTGGTGTGGGAGACGGAGCTGCCGGCGGGGACGACCGGCGGCCCGATGACCTACCTGCACCAGGGCCGGCAGTACATCGTCATCCCGTCGGCGGCCCGCGACCGGCCGGCCGAGTGGGTGGCCTTGGCTTTGCCCTGACGGCGGGGGCTTGACAGCGCGCCGCCGCGGGTGCATGTTGAGCGGCGGGAGGACCCATGATTGCTGTCGGCCGTCCTCGAACGTGTGTCCGAGCCGAGCTCGCGGGCGCGCTTCTCGTCGCCCTCGCCTGGACCGTCGGTGCCGCGCCCGCGGCGTTCGCCGAGACCCGCGGCTACGTGATCTCCATGGTCCACACCGCGACCTGGGGGAACACGGACACCTGCCCGCGGGGGGACAACGGCGGGCTCTCCGACCTCAAGGTGCGGCGGCTCGTCGGCCGGGGGTTCAGCGAGGCGGAGGCCCGGGCCATCCTCGCCGGCGGCGGCGTGGACGGGGACGGCAACCGGGTGGCGATCAGGGAGTTGCCGCGCCTGGACGGCCGGGCGGTCGACCCCGGCAACGTGCCGGTCCTCGTTGCCGACCCGCAGGTCCGCACCGCGGAGGGCCGCTTCGCCCACGGCTTCGACCTGAACGGCGTGGTGGAGCCCGATTCGTTCGAGGATCCGGTCAGCGGCGATCTCGGCGTCGACAACCAGATGTGGCGCGCCCTGGGCTGCTTCGAGGTGTACCAGGTGCGCCGGCCGGTGCGGCCCTACAACGAGGACATCGCCTGGGACACCGCGCTCGACGCGATGCCGGCGTGGCTGATGTCCGTCACCGGGGACGATCTGGACGGCGGCGGCGAGGTCACCGTCACCTTCGACCGCGCCCTGAACGTGGCCATGCGCGACGCCCGCGGCGGGGTGCTGTCGGGCGCCACCTACGTCGTCGATCCCGACCCGCGCTCGCACAGCGTGTTCGCGGGGCGCATCGATGACGGCGTTCTCACCATCGAGCCCGGCGACTTCTCGATACAGGGC
>CAXXTG010000222.1:0-27004 GCA_963666855.2 Vicinamibacterales bacterium | reverse complement strand
GCGTGGATGCAGCCCAACGGCGACGGCGACCGCGTCCGCCGGCATCCGGCCCTGCGCGACCTCGACCTGCCGCCGCTCGGCGGCGACGGCCGCGGCGGCGTGGTGATCACCAAGACGCTGCTCGTCAGCGGCCTCACCGCGGGCGGGACCGATGGCGGGCCGCGGCTGGTGGCGCGCGACAAGGCGACCGGCGCCATCGTCGGCTCGGTCGACCTGCCGGGCGGCCCCATCGGCACGCCGATGACCTATCTGCACGAGGGACGGCAGTACATCGCCCTGACGGTGGGCGGCGCGGTGCCGGAGCTGGTGGCGCTGGCGCTGCCGGAGTAGCCACCGAGGCCACCGGCGCCGTGCGCCGTGCGGGGGAAACCGGCGGCAATGTGTCATGATGGAGAGGGGGCGGGAGTCCGACTGCAGAGCCCGGCCGGACGGTGGGAGACGGCCAGCGCGTTGTGGGCCGGCTCGAATCAGAGGGGTCCGTGCGGTGCAGATTGCGGGTGCCGCCGATTGGCCGGCGTGCGGACCCAGGGGTAGCGACCTCCCGGGGCGGGAATCGGCACCGTGGAACGGGCGACCCGCGACGCGTATCGAAGCCGCGCTCGACGCCGACCGGCGCCCCGTTACGCGGAGCGGAGCGACGATGACCACGTTCTCCCCGGAAGTGAACGCGCCGGACGGCCGGGACGATCGGGCCCTGTTCATGCACCTCGATCCGGTCGTCCGGTTGAACGACGACCAGTTCTACGAACTGTGTCGGCTGAACCGGAACCTGCGCATCGAACGCGCCGCCGGTGGAGGAATGTCGATCATGCCCCCGGCCGGCGGTGAGACGAGCCGCAGGAACGCGGAAATCGCCAGGCAACTGGGCAACTGGGCCAGGCGGACCCGAACCGGGAGCAGTTTCGACTCCTCCTGCGGCTTCGTGCTCCCGAACGGCGCGGTTCGATCTCCGGATGCGTCGTGGGTCCTCCGCGAGCGCCTCGACGCACTGACCGACGAGCAGCGCAGCCGGTTCCTTCCCCTCTGCCCGGACTTCGTCGTGGAGTTGCGCTCCCCCACCGACGACTTGGCGGCGCTTCACGACAAGATGCGCGAGTACGTCGACAATTGGGGCGAAGCTCGGCTGGCTGATCGATCCTCGCGGCCGGGAAGTCCTTCATCTACCGTCCCGGTGTCGCGGTCGAGCGTCTGCACGAGCCCCCGGGCGTCTCAGCCGAACCGCTGCTGGCGGGCTTCCGCCTGACGTGCGACGAAAATGTGGTGAACGCCCGTCGTCGGCAGCAGGACGAGACGGCCGGCGGCCGGGCGCACCCCGGGGCGTCCGTTGCGCGAGCCTTGTGGTTCCGCCGCGGCGTTCACGGCGACGGCCCCGATGTAGACCGGCGGTCGGCCGCATGAGACCCGCGGTCCGCACAGCCCCCCCGGAGCGCTATGATCAGATTGTGCATTACGTGGGTCCCGCCGGAAGAGACCGTTTGCGGCGGGAGTCGTTTCCAGGGGTCGCGGCACGACGCGGCCCGGCCGGGCCATGATGACGGTGGGAGATTCGCCTCGATGAAGATCACACGTATCGGAACGCTTTGCCTGATGCTCGCACTGGGAGCGGCCTCGGCCGCACCGGCGCAGCCACTGCCCGATGTCGACGGGATCGGCCCCCAGGTCGGCGACGGTCGTGCCGTCCTTCTCGCTCCCGGACCAGACCGGCGCGGCGCGGGACCTCGCGTCGCTGATGGGGGCCGGCCGGGCTGATGCTGGTGTTCAGCCGCTCGGCCGACTGGTGACCGTACTGCAAGACGCAGCTCGTGGAGCTGCAAAGCCGTCATGACGAACTCCAGGACCGGGGCCTCGGCGTCGCCGTCGTCACCTACGACCCGGTCTCGACCCTCGCCGCGTTCGCGGACGCCCGCGGCATCGAGCTGCCGCTGCTGTCCGACGAGGGCTCGGCGACCATCCGGGAATACGGCCTCCTGAACCACGAGATGGATCCGGCCCGCGCGCCCGAGGAGCGGCGCGCGATGATGCGCCGGCTCTACGGCATCCCCTATCCCGGCACGTTCATGCTGGACACGGCGGGCCGCGTGACCGCGCGCTTCTTCGAGGCGGCGTACCAGGAGCGCTCGACGGTGTCGAGCATCGCCGTCCGCCTCGGGGACGCGATGCCCGGGGCCCCGGACCGGGCCGCGACCCGCGTCGACACCGATCACCTCGAGGCCCTCGTCTGGGCCACCGACGACGTGGTCGCGCCGGGCAACCGCCTGTCATTCGTGGTCGACGTGACCCGAAAACCGACATGCACGTCTACGCGCCCGGCGACCATACCTACCAGGTGATCCGCCTGCGCCTGATCGCGCCCGACTTCCTGCGGAGCCACGAGGTGACCTACCCGGCCTCGGAGATGTACCACTTCGAGCCCCTCGACGAGACGGTCGCGGTCTACGAGCAGCCGTTCCGGCTCGTGCAGGACGTGACCATCCCGATGCGCCGCGACATCGACGCGCTCGCCTCGGAGCCCGACGCCATCCTGCGGGTCGAGGGGGTGCTGGAGTACCAGGCGTGCGACCACGAGATCTGCTACCTGCCGGCGGAGGCGCCGCTGAGCTGGGAGCTGGCATGGCGCCCGCTCCTGCGGGACTAGGAGTCGACATGCACAGAGTGCTGCCAGCGTGCTTGATGGGGCTCGCCGCCGCGCTGGCCGCGGCGGCGACCGCGGCCGGCCAGGTCACGACCGCGACGGACGTGACGGTGGAGGAGTACATGGCGGTCAGGAACGCCCCCGAGGGCGGCGTCGACCGTCAGGTGAAGGTCGTCGACATCGGCAAGTCGAACGTGGCCGTGGGCATCCTCCACCGCGACGCCCTCGAGCCGACCGGAGATGCGGCGGTGGGGATCGTCCACACCCTGGTGACCGAGGTCTACTACATCGTCTCGGGCGGCGGCACCCTGATGACCGGGGGGACGATCACCGAGCGCCGGGACATCCCCGCCGACAGCCACATCGTGCAGGTGCTGGTGGGCGAGAGCTACCGCGCCTCGGCGGAGGGCGGCCGCGTCCGCGACGTGTCGGAGGGCGACATCGTGGTCATTCCGGGCGGCGTCTTCCACGGCTGGACGGCGATTCCCGACCACGTCACTTATCTGAGCATCCGGCCCGACCCCGACAAGGTGCTGCCGGCCGGGTGGGTGAATCCGCTCATTCAGTAGCGAGCCGGGGCGTGCAGCGTTCCGCGTGGCCTTGGTAGTCCAGGCGGAACGCTCCGCGCGGCTCACGCGCTCTCTCCGCGGCCGGCGCCCGTCGGCAACACCCTGCCTCGCACCGAACCGGCCCCCTGCGACCCCGACCGCCTTCTCGTCGGCCCGCGTCCGCGCGACGGAGCGAGAATCAGGGCTGCTCCTCGATGCGGTAGAGGTGCGTGTCGGTGCGCAGGAACAGCGCCCCGTCGGAAACCGCCATCGATGCCAGCGTCGAACCCTCGATCCGGTTGCGGGCCAGCACGTTGAACTCGGCGCCCGGCTCGAGCACCGTCGTCACGCCCCGCTCGTTCTGGAAGTAGATGCGCCCCCCCGCGAACACCGGCGACGCCGAGTGGTTGCCGCCGAGCCGCTCCTGCCAGTGGATCTCGCCGGTCAAGGCGTCGACGCAGGTCGCGATGCCGAAGTCGGAGACCATGTAGAGTTCGTCGCCGACGAGGATCGGCGACGGGGTCAGCGGGGCCCCGCGCCGCAGCCGCCACGCCACGTGCGAGCGGGTGACGTCGCCGGCGCCGTCCGCGCGGACCGCCAGCAGGGTCGGCTGCTGGAAGCCGGTCGACAGGTACACGAGCCCGTGGCCGTAGACCGGCCGCGGCACGTTCGAGAACCCCCGGGGGTAGACCACCTCCCATATCTCCCGCCCCGACGCCGGGTCGTGCCCCGAGGTCCGGAACGCGCTGACGTTGACGATCTGCTCGCGGCCTCCGACGTCGATGACGATCGGCGTGGAGTAGGCCTGCGACACCGGATCGGGGCGGACCGAGCGCCAGCGCTCGTCGCCGGTGCGGGCGTCGACGGCCACGAGGTAGGCGACGTCGTAGCCGTCGATGCTGACGATGAGCCTGCCGTCGTGGAGGATGGGCGACCCCCCGTTGCCGTGCTGAGAGATGTACGGGAAGCGGGTGCGCCACAGGATCTCGCCGTCGGTACTGACGGCGGCGGTCCCGGTGGCCCCGAAGTGGACGTACACCCGCTCTCCCCCGGGGTCGAGGACCGGCGTCGGCGAGGCGAGGCTGTTCTTCGGGTTGAGCGGATAGACCTCGCTGCTGTCGAAGACCTCCACGTCGAGGGCGGGGTCTCCCGTCTCGGCGTCGAAGGCGAGCAGCCGGAGCGAACTGCCTTCGTCCGGGTCGATCAGCGCGGTGGTGAGCCAGAGGCGCCCGTCCGCCACCACCGGCGACGACCACCCGAGGCCCGGCACCGGCGTCTTCCAGGCGACGTTCTCGGTCTCGCTCCATTCCAGCGGCACCGCCGCGTCCGCCGCGTGCCCCTGCCCCGTCGGCCCGCGGAACTGCGGCCAGTCGGCGGCGAGCGCGACGGCAGCGCCGGCCAGCACGGCCACTACCGCGCAAACCGCGCCCGCCGCGAGTCTCCGGATCCCGGCATCGTGGATGGTCATCGCCTGTGATCTCCTACCGGCATTGTATCCGGCCCCTCTCCTGCACAGGACGTACGGGACGCGGCGCGCGCGGGACCCGTGCGGTCGCGGGCCGGCCCGCCGCTCTACCGGTTCGGCCCCGGATTTCCGGCCGGACTGGAACGTATCGCCCGGCGTGGACCGGATGTGCCACAATGGGGGCGCAGGCACATGGCCCCCTTCATCCCCTCCCCGATAGCCCGCACCGGATACGCCGCCACGCCGGCCGCGCCGACCCCGACCGCGGCCCAGGACTTTCCCGGCTGCGACCCCGTCCCGCTGCCAACCTGGGAGGACGTGTGGGCCTACGACCGCCGCATCGAGTACTGGTCGCGCGAGACGGGGACCGGCTGGGTGATGCGCGACGCCGGCCCCGTCCATGAGACCGCCCCGAACCTGCTGAGTGAGCTGCTGACCCGCATGTGTCTGGAGCGCGGGTCGCGCTTCCTGTTGGCCGGGGCCGTCTACCTGATGGAGCGGGACGCGGACGGCCGGCCGCGGCAGGTGCTCGTGGGCGACCAGACCGTCTACCTGGACCGGAAGGTCTGGCGGCCCCGCGACCCCGCCATCGTGCTGGGGGTGGACCCCCTGCCGGACGTGATTCTCGAAGTGGATCACACCACCGACGTCCGGCGCAACAAGCTGCCGGTGTACGAAGCGTGGGGCTTCCCCGAAGTGTGGGTTGACACCCCCGACGAGCCGTCGCCGAACCGTCCCCGCGGCGTGCGGCCGGGCCTGACCATCTACGTGCTCGACGAGGGCCGCTTCCGCACCGTCGACGAGAGCCGCGCATTCCCCACGTGGACGGCCGCGCAGATCCACGCTTCGCTGAACGAGCCGCGCCTCGGGCCGCGGACGCTGGCCGACCTGACGCGGGTGGGCCGGCGGCTCGGCGAGAGCGAGGGCACCACCCCCGACGACGACCCCCAGCTCGGCCGCCACCGCCGGCAGGCCCGCGCCGAAGGCATCGCGCAGGGGCGCGCCGAGGGTATCGCGCAGGCCCGCGCCGAAAGCACCGCCCGGGAACGCGCCATCCTCGGCCGGCTGGCGGCGCAGAAGTTCGGCCCCGACGCCGCGGCGCGGGCGGCCGAAGCCCTCGCCCGCATCGACGACCCCCGCCGCCTCACCGAGGCCTTCGACCTCATTACCGCCTGCGACGACGCCGACGACCTGCTCTCCCGCCTCTCCTGACCGCACGCCGGGCCTCGAACGCCATCGGAGAGACCCCGCGCGGCTATGCCGCTGACAGACCATCATCGAATGGTATACCTTGTGCATGTACGAAGTTCGCTATCAGAAACATGCGGCTCGCCGGCTCCTGCACATGCCGCGCGAAGTCGCGAAGCGGATTCGCGCCCGAATCGAAGCCGTGGCGGCGAATCCCTATGGTAGACACCCGAACGTGACGCGGCTGTCCGGCCGAGACGGCTTTCGACTCCGAGCGGGTGACTGGCGCGTCGTCTACACTCTCGACGACGGGCGACAGCAGATGCTGGTGGCGAAGATTGATCGCAGGGAACGGGTGTACCGATGAACGATCGCGGTGTGCAGATCATCGAGAAAGACGGGCGACCCGAGTACGCCGTCGTGCCGATCGACGAGTACCGCCGCATGGTCGCCTCGCTGGAGGAGTCCGCGGATCGCGCCGCCATCGAGCGGGCCGTGCGTGAGAACGCGGCCGGCGAGACGGTTCCCGGCGAGGTGGTGCACGCCATTCTGGACGGTGCGCCCCCCCTTCGAGCCTGGCGGCGACACCGCCGGTTGACGCTCGGCGCGTTGGCTGCGAGAGTAGGCGTCACGAAGGGGTACCTGTCGCAGATCGAGAACGGCCGGAAATCCGGTACGCTGGATCTCGTTCGCCGGCTGGCGGCCGCGCTGGGCGTGACACTGGACGATCTGGCGGGCTGGCGGGACGAGAATGACGACGGTTCCTGACGCGAACCGGGAGGTCGGCCGCGAGCGGGGCGCGGGATGGCGCTCGACGACTTCGATGACGATTATCCGGAGCAAGCGTCGCCCTCGGCGTGTCCGCGGTGCGGGGTCAAGCAAGACTTGACAAACGCGTCGACCACGCACGTGTCCGCGGTCGCGGCGTCCGGAGCGAGACTTGGCAACCCTGAGTTGTCCGGCGAGACGACGATGAAAACACGATCTTCGAGACATGACATTCCGAGCACGCTGACCTTGCGGTTGGCCGGTTCATGCACGCTGGTCGACTTCCGGCGATCGCGGCGGTCCTCGTGGCCGCAGTGGCCCGGCGGTGCGACACGCCCAGGACGTGGAGTGGCGGTCGTACGGGTCGGACGCGGCCGGCACGAAGTACTCGCCGCTGGACCAGATCGACGCGGAGAACGTCGGCGACCTGGAGATCGTCTGGCGGCAGTCGGTGCTGCCGGACGCGATGCGGGAGGGGCGGGAGGACTTCACGCCGTCGATCGCCTCGCAGAACACGCCGCTGATGGCGGACGGCCGGCTCTACATCAGCTCGGCCCTCGGCACCGTGGCGGCCCTCGACGCGAAGACGGGCGAGGTGCTCTGGTTCGACACGCCGCCCGACCGGGACGGCGAGCCGTTCACGCGGGTGCGGCAGACCCGCGGGGTCGCCTACTGGGAGGATTCGGAGAGCGACGACGCCCGGGTGCTCGCGGTGGTCGGCTCGTACCTGGTGGCCCTCGACGCCCGCACCGGCGCGCGCTACCCCGACTTCGGCGACGGCGGCGAGGTGGACCTGACGCAGGGGTTCGACGAGCCGGTGGAGACCTTCAGTTGGGGGTCGCCGCCGCTGGTGGTGGGCGACATCGTGGTCATCGGCTCGGCCATGAGCGACGTCACCAACCCCAACATGCCCGCGATGAAGGAGATGCCGCCGGGCGACGTGCGCGGCTTCGACGTGAGGACCGGCGAGCAGATCTGGATATTCCACACCATCCCCCAGGACGGCGAGTTCGGCAACGAGACGTGGCTGACCGCCCTCGACGAGGACCGGCCGTCGTGGGAGTACAGCGGCAACACCAACATGTGGGCGTGGCCGAGCGCGGACGAGGAGCTCGGCCTGGTGTACGTGCCGCTGTCGACGCCGACCAACGACTACTACGGCGGGTACCGCCCCGGCGACAACCTGTTCGCCGAGAGCATCGTCTGCCTCGACGCCCGCACCGGCGAGCGCGTCTGGCACTTCCAGGCGGTGCACCACGGCATCTGGGACTACGACTTCGCCGCCGCCCCCAACGTCCTCGACCTCCGGGTCGAGGGGCGCGACGAGCCCGTGAAGGCGGTCGCGGCGGTGAGCAAGCAGGCGTTCACCTACGTCTTCAACCGGGTGACGGGCGAGCCGATCTGGCCCATCGAGGAGCGGCCGGTGCCGCCCGGCGACGTGCCCGGCGAGTGGTACGCGCCGACCCAGCCGTTCCCCACGAAGCCGCCGCCGTTCGACCAGCAGGGGACGACGGTCGACGACCTCATCGACTTCACCCCCGAGCTGCGGCGGGACGCGCTGGAGGTCTTCGAGCAGTACGTCACCGGCCCCCTCTTCACCGCCCCGTCGATGGTCGACGACTCGCCGGGGGGCACGAAGGGCACCCTGCAGATGCCCGGCGTGGTCGGCGGGGCCGACTGGGGCGGCTCGGCCGTCGATCCCGAGACCGGCATCCTCTACGTGCCGTCGGTGCACAGCGAGTCGGTCATCGGCATCGTGCCGTCCGAGCATCCCCGCTCGGACATGCGGCTCGTGGTCGAGACCCTGGCGCCGCTCCAGGGCCCCAACGAGCTGCCGATCTTCAAGCCGCCGTACGGCCGCCTCGTCGCCATCGACCTGAAGCGGGGCGAGATCCTCTGGTCGAAGGCCAACGGCGACGGGCCGCGCGACCACCCGATGCTGAAGGACCTCGACCTGCCGCCCCTCGGCCAGCCGGGCCGGGTGTCGCCGCTGGTGACGAAGTCGCTCGTCTTCCTCGGCGAGGGCGGCAACGCCGGCGTCGTGGTGCTGCAGCCGCTCTGGGGCGGGGCCGGCGGCAAGATGTTCCGCGCCTACGAC
Source organism: Vicinamibacterales bacterium (assembly GCA_963666855.2). GTDB lineage: Bacteria > Acidobacteriota > Vicinamibacteria > Vicinamibacterales > UBA8438 > JAJEEA01. Next base: position 18,305 of record CAXXTG010000222.1, on the reverse strand, counting down.
AAGCTGACCGGCGACGTGGTCTGGGAGATGGAACTGCCCGGCGGCACCACGGCGGCGCCGATGACCTATATGGTCGACGGCCGGCAGTACATCGTCGTGACCGTGGGCTGGGAGGACATGCCGAGCGAATACGTGGCCCTGGCCCTGCCGGAGTGAGCGGCTCCGGTCCTGGAGAGAGGATGGTCCCATGCAACGACGAGCCTTCGGCCAGAGCCGGGCCGCGACCCGGGCGGCCGCGAAGTCACGGCCTTCCGCGTCGAGGACGCAACGACTGAAGTTCAGCCCGGGCTGCGTCGCCGCCGCGGCGATCTCGCTGGTCTTGTCGGCCGGCGCGGCATCCGGCCAGGACCACGTCGAGCACGACCCCGCGGACATCGCCTACGGACTCACCGTCTACCTGGCGGAGTGCGCTATCTGCCACGGCGAGACCGGGGACGCGATCGCCGGCGTCGACCTGCGCAGCGGGCAACTGCGGCGCGGCGCGACGGACCGGGACCTGATACAGGTCATCCGGAACGGCATTCCCGGCACCGGCATGCTGGCGTTCGAGTTCGACGCCGCAGAGATTGCCGGCATCGTCGCCTACCTACGGAACATGACCTACGAGCCCGACGCCGTGACCCTGGGCGACGCCGCGCGCGGACGGGCGATCTTCGAGGGCCGGGGCGCGTGCCTCGACTGCCACCGCGTGCGCGGCCGGGGCCCCCGGGCGGCGACGGACCTGACCGCGGTGGGCGCCGAGCGGGCGCCGAGCGCGCTGCGGCGGTCGCTCCTCGACCCGACGGGCACGATGCGGCCCATCGACCGCCCCGTCGAGCTGGTGACGGCGGACGGCGAGCGGTTCACCGGCCGGCGGCTGAACGAGGACACCTACACCGTGCAGATCCTCGATGACGACGCACGGCTGCGGTCGTTCGACAAGGCCGACCTGCGCGAACTCCGCGTCCTCACGACGTCGCCCATGCCGGCCTACGGCGACCGGCTCGATGACGACGAGCTCGCCGACCTGCTAGCGTACCTCGTGTCCCTGAAAGGCTGAGGCGGACGCCGCGAACCGACCGAACGCGGCGGCGGATCGGACCGCGGCCGGCGCGGACGGCGCAACTCGCGGGCCGGCAGCGAAGCCGCAACGGATTCGCCGTTGGCGGAGCGGACCGAGGCCGACGCGGACGACACGAAACCAACCGGACGCTGCCGCGGGTCGGACCGAGGCCGAGGGCGGACAACGCGGACCATGACCAGGCGACGCAGCGGGATCGGACCGAGGCTGAGGCGAACCATGCGAAACAACCAGACGATGCGGCGGATCGGACTCGCGATGCTCGTCGGCGCACTGGCCGCCGGCTCGGCGTCGGCGCAGGTGCCGTTCGAGCGCCTCCGCGACGCGGCGCAGGCACCGGCCGACTGGCTGACCTACTCGGGCACCTACTTCGAGCCAGCGCTACAGCGAGCTCGACGACGTGACCCCGGCCAACGTCGAGGACCTGCAGCTTCAGTGGGTCTACCAGACCCCGGTCTTCGGCCCCTGGCAGGCCACCCCGCTGGTCGTCGACGGCGTCATGTACCTGACCCAGCGCCCCAACGACGTGGTGGCCCTCGACGCCCGGACGGGCCGCGTGTTCTGGGTGTACAGCTACGCGACCCCGCCCGACCACCGCGCCTGCTGCGGCTCGAACAACCGCGGCGTGGCCATCCTCGGCGACCGGCTGTTCATGGCCACCCTCGACGCCCACGTCGTGGCCATCGACGCCGCCACCGGGGCCGAACTGTGGGACGTCGAACTGGCCGACAAGGAGCTCGCCTACTCGTTCACCCTCGCCCCCCTCGTCGTCGAGGACAAGATCATCGTCGGCTCGGCCGGCGGCGACCGCGGCATCCGCGGGTTCATCTCGGCCCTCGACGCGGCCACCGGCGAGGAGGTCTGGCGCTTCCACACCATCCCCGGGCCGGGCGAGCCGGGGCACGAGACGTGGGAGCCGTGCCCGCCCGACCCCGAGACCTACTGCGACCCCGAGGCGTGGATGCACGGCGGCGCCGCCGCCTGGCTGACCGGCTCCTACGACCCCGAGCTGAACCTGATGTACTGGGGCCTCGGCAACCCCGGCCCCGACTTCAACCGCGAGCAGCGGCCCGGCGACAACCTCTACTCGGACTCGGTGGTCGCCCTCGACGCCGACACCGGCGAGCTGCGCTGGCACTTCCAGTTCACGCCCAACGACCCCTACGACTACGACTCGGTGCAGATTCCGGTGCTCGCCGACTTCGAGCGCGGCGGCGTCACCCTGAAGGCGATGCTCTGGGCGAACCGCAACGGCTTCTACTACGTGCTCGACCGGACGACGGGCCGGTTCCTCAACGGGCTGCCGTTCGTGACCGTGAACTGGGCGGAGGGGCTCGACGACAGCGGGCGCCCCGTCGAGACGCCCCAGCCGCCGGGGGCGCCCACCTTCCCCGGCGTGCAGGGCGGGACGAACTGGTACTCGCCGTCGTTCAGCCCGCGCACGGGGCTGTTCTACGTCCCGGCCTGGGAGGACTACGCGTCGGTCTTCGACGCACAGCCGCAGGAGTACGAGCCGGGACGCTCGTTCATCGGCGGGCGACCGCGGACGGCGGCACCGGTGCCCGACGCGCCCACGGTGCCCGGGTTGACGCGCGGCCCCATCAACACGTGGACCGACGCGGCCGGCTCCGGCGCGGTGGTCGCGCTCGACGCGCTGACCGGCGAGCAGCGGTGGAAGTTCGAGATGACCGACGTCACGAGCAGCGGCATCTTGACCACCGCCTCGGACCTGCTCTTCACGGGCACGCGCTCGGGCTACTTCCAGGCCCTCGACGCCCGCACCGGCGACCTCATCTGGCGGACGAGCCTCGGCGGGCAGATCACCAACGGCCCGATGACCTACGAGGTAGCCGGCCGCCAGTACGTGGCGGTCATCGCCGGGCACTCGCTCTCGACGTTCGCGCTGCGCGACTGAGAACCACGCGGCATACATGAATATCTAAAGTAGCAGTTTAGATATTCATGTATAATCCCCGCCGTGATTCCCCGCGCCGGCCATGCCGCCTCGATCAGGGACCTGCTGCGGCAGTTCCCCGTCGTCGGCCTCATCGGGGCGCGGCAGGTCGGCAAGACGACGCTCGCGCGGCGCGTGGTCGACGGCGCATCGGGGCCGGTCACGTTCTTCGATCTCGAGGATCCCACCGACGCGGCGCGGCTCTCAGACCCGAAGCTGGCGCTCGATCCGCTCGAAGGCCTGGTCGTCATCGACGAGGTTCAACGCAGGGAACGGCTCTTCGAGCTGCTGCGCGTCCTCGTCGACCGACCGGGGAACACGACCCGATTCCTGGTGCTCGGGAGCGCGGGCCCGGATCTGCTGCGCCAGTCGTCGGAGACGCTCGCGGGGCGCATCGCGTACCACGAGCTGACGCCGTTCCGCATCGACGAGACGGGCGCGGAATCGGTCGACCGGCTCTGGCTGCGCGGCGGCTTTCCGCCGTCGTTCCTCGCACCCGACGAGACCGCCAGCCTGCGGTGGCGGAACGCGTTCATCCGGACCTTTCTCGAGCGCGACCTGCCGCAGCTCGGCGTCTCCGTCCCCGCGGCGACGATGCGGCGCTTCTGGACGATGGTCGCGCACTACCACGGCGGTCACTGGAAGAACGCCGAGATCGGCCGCGCCCTCGGCGTCTCGGGTCCGACCGTCAACACGTACCTCGACACGCTCGTCGACGCGCTGGTGGTGCGCCGCCTCGCGCCGTGGTACGAGAACCTGAAGAAGCGGCAGGTCAAGGCGCCCCGGGTCTACGTCGCCGACACCGGGCTGCTGCACGCCCTGCTCGCGCTCGACTCGTCGCCCGCGCTCCTCGGACATCCGAAGGCGGGCGCGTCCTGGGAGGGATTCGCAATGCAGGAGGTAGTCCGGATCCTCGGTGTCGATTGGGACCGGTGCTACTACTGGGCGACCCATCAGGGCGCGGAGCTCGACCTGCTGGTGTTCCACCGGGGACGCCGCGTCGGCTTCGAGTTCAAGCGGACGAGCGCGCCGCGACCCACCCGGTCGATGCTCTCGGCGCTGGCCGACCTGTCGCTCGACCGGCTTTTCGTCGTGTTCCCGGGCGACGCCCGATTCCCCCTGCGCGAACAGGTGGAAGCGGTCGGACTCGCCCGCGCGTGCGCGGAGGGGTTGTGAGCGCGTCTCCCCCCAAGTCGTACGCGGCGGAGACCCGTTGCGGCCGGCGCCGGCGAGGTCGGCCCGGCCCGCGCGAAACTGCCGGGATCAGGATCCACGACGCCGATTGCCAGCCGGGGACGATGCAAAACCGCGCCACGGTCGGGGGACGCGGCCCCGGCTCGGCCATGCCCGCGCCATGCGCGGATGGAGGCAACTCATGAGACAGCGAGTCCATGTTCCGGGTACGACGACGACAGGCGCGGTCTTCGCCGCCGCGCTGCTCCTGGCCGCATCCGCCGCCGCCCAGGTCGACCTGGGCCGGATCGACGTCACCGTCCAAGACGGCACCGGCGGGGTGCTGCCGGGGGCGGGGGTGGCGGTGACGGGGCCCGAGAACCGGTCCGACGTCTTCACCGACGTGCAGGGCGAGGCGCGCCTGCTGCGGCTGCCCGTCGGCACCTACGAACTGCGCGTCAGCCTGCCGGGGTTCCGCACGTTCGTGGACACCGGGGTCCAGGTGCGGGCGGCCGCGTCCACCCCGCTGGTCGCGGCGCTGGAGGTGGGCGGGATCGACGAGACGGTCACCGTCTCCGGGACCTCGCCGGTCATCGACCCGCGCCGCCAGAGCACCGACACGCACATCACCGTCGAGGAGCTGCAGGAGATTCCGTCCGCCCGCGACCCGTGGGTGCTGCTGCAGACCATTCCCGGCGTCGTCGTCGACCGCGTCAACGTCGGCGGGGCGGAATCGGGCCAGCAGTCGCTCTACATGGCCAAGGGCGCGGGCGCGGCCGAGAACACGTGGACCCTCGACGGCGTCGTCGTCACCGACATGGCGTCGCTGTCGTCGCCGACCTACTGGGACTTCGACCAGTTCCAGGAGGTGCGCATCAACACCGGCGGGGCCGACGTGCGGAACCAGACCCCGGGGGCCGCGGTGGACGTCGTGCTCAAGAGCGGCACCAACCAGTTCAGCGGCAGCACGCGGGGCTACTTCGCCAACGAAGGCCTGCAGCGCAACAACCTGTCGCCGGCGCTGGCCGACGCCATCGGCGGGGAGACCGGGAAGGGCAACCGCATGGAGCAGTACGCCGACTACGGCTTCGAGTTCGGCGGCCCCATCGTCAGGGACAGGCTGTGGGGCTGGGGCTCGCTCGGCGAGACCGACATCCGGCTGCGCACCCTCATCGACACCGCCGACCGCACCACCCTGACCAACCGGGCCTTCAAGGTGCAGGGGCAGGCGACCGACGGCCTGCGGCTGGGCCTCAACCACTTCCACGGCGCCAAGGTGAAGCTGGGCCGGAACGCGGGGCCGACGCGGCCCGACGAGACGACCTGGAACCAGGGGGGCAGCGGCGCGGGCCTGTTCACGGCGTCGGCCAACTGGGTGGGCAACGACAACCTCGTCGTCAGCGCCAAGGCGACGCAGTTCAACTGGGGCTTCTTCCTGACCCCGCGGGGCGGCCTCGACACGGACGTCTACCGCGACGTCAACCGCGTGTACCACAACTCGTTCGCCGACTTCCGGTCGTGGCGGCCCCAGTCGGTCGCCGACGTCGACGCCAACTATTTCCGCGGCGTCCACGAGCTGCGGTTCGGCATGAACTGGCGGCGGAACGTCCAGCAGGAGGAGTTCATCTGGCCCGGATCGGGCACCCTCTCGCTGCATCTCCCAAGCTATCCCGACGACGGCCTGATGTACGCCATCATCTACGGGAACGAGGTGGTGAACGCCGAGGGCCGGTACCTGAGCTTCTACGCCAGCGACCGGACAACCCTGGACCGGCTGACCGTCGACGTCGGCGTCCGCTTCGATCGATCGACCTCGTCCCTGCTCGAAGCGCGGCGCCCCGCGAACCCGCTGGTGCCGGACCTGCTGCCGGCCCTGACCTCTCCGGCCCTGACGAACACGCACGCGTTCGAGATCGTGGCCCCGCGCATCGGCGTCAGCTACGCCCTCGGCACCGAGGCGGACACGCTGGTCCGGGCCAGCTACGGGCAGTTCGCCTCGCAGTTGCCCGTCGGCGCCGCCAGTCTTCTCGCCGGGCCGGTCAGCTATTCGGCCGCCTACTTCCTGGCCGTCGATGCGAACGGGGACGGTGTGACGCAGGCCGACGAGCTGGGCGGACTGCTGTTCGCGGACGGTTTCGACCCCGACGACCCCGCGTCGACGGAGAGCGTGAACCGGGTCGCATCCGACCTGTCGTCGCCGAGGACCCACGAGGTCATCTTCGGCCTCGACCGCGAGCTGCCGATTCCGAACTCGGCCCTGACCACGTCGGTGACGTGGCGCCGGTTCACGAACTTCACGTGGGGGCCGCTGATCGGGCTCACCTCGGCCGACTACGGCGTGGTCGACACCCTCGCCGCGACCCTGCCCCCCGCCGGCGGGAGCGGGACGGTCAGCCAGGACGTCTACGCGCCGCTGCCGGGCGTGGCGCTGCCGCCCGGGGGCGGCGTCGAGGAGCGCAACCGCGCCGGCTACCACCAGGACTACTGGGGCTGGGAGACCAGCTTCATCAAGCGGCTGGCCAACCGCTGGCAGGCCCGCATCGCCTACTCGTTCAACGATCACCGCGAGTACTTCACGGACCGCGCGGCCGCCGTCATCGATCCGACGCCGTCGCCCACGAGCCCGAAGCGTGACGGGGGCCTGGTCATCGCGGGCACGGGCGGCAGCGGCAAGACCGACATCTTCTTCGTGAGCCCCCGGTACCAGTTCGTCGCCAACGGGCTCTACGAGGGGCCGTTCGGCATCAACGTCGCCGGCAGCCTGCTGTTCAGGCAGGGTTACGGGCAGCCCTGGTTCCAGGAGATCCAGGCCCACGAACGGGACGCGGCGGCGTTCAAGGACGTGCTCCTCGCGCCCGACGTCGGAGCCCACCGGCTGCCCGCGACCAAGAGCTTCGACGTGCGGATCGGCAAGGAGTTCCGCGCCGACGGCTACACGATGAACGTGGACTTCGACTGGTTCAACATCCTGAACGTCGGCACCGTGCTCAGGCGTCAGTACGACGTCGCCACCGCCGAAGGCCCCACGGGGCCGGGCCAGACGCTCGAGATCATGAACCCGAGCCTGCTGCGGTTCGGATTCCGGCTCGGGTTCTAGTAGGGGTGGCGGCCGGGTAGCCGCGGGACCGGCGGTGGGCGACAAGCCGCCCGCCGGTCACCGGAGATCGACGGCGACCAGCGTGTCGGTGTTCCTCGCGTAGAGGCGGCCGTCGGCGAGGGCCGGGTACGCGCGCACGACGCCCGGCAGGATCCGGGCCCGGGCGAGGGGCCGGAGCGCCCCGGGGGTCGCCTCGGCCAGCATCAGCTCACCGCTCTCGCGCAGGATGACGAGGAGGTCGCCGGCGAGGGTCACGGTGCCGGCGCCGAAGCGGTCCTCGCTCCAGCGGACGGCGCCCGAGCGCAGGTCGACGGCGCGGAGGCTGGGGCTGTACTCCTGGCGGCCGTGGTAGCCGTACAGCACGCCGTCGTGGATCACCGCGGTGGCGTAGTGGTTGGTCATGCTGTCGTCGCCCGACCACTCCTCGGCCAGCGTGCCGCCGTCGACCCGCAGCAGGGCGGCGCCGGTGCCGTAGCTGGCGGAGATGAACACGCGGTCGCCGGCGACGAGGGGCGTGGCCGCGTTCACCGACGCCCCGAGGCGCGAACGCCACCGATTTTCGAACCGGACCTCGCCCGTCGCGGGGTCGAGCCCCACAAGCCCGGTGCGGGTGAAGACCAGCGCGAGCCGCCGTCCGCCGAAAGTGCCGGCGGCCGGCGACGAGTAGCTCGCCTCGTGGGTGGTCGCGGTCCACAGCTCGTCGCCGGTGGCGGCGTCGAACGCGACGATGCCCCCGCGCCGGCCGCCGACGTTGGCGATGACCCGCCCGTCCTCGACGAGGGGCGAGCCCGCGGCCCCGAAGAACCCCTTGCGCACGCCGTAGCGGGCGTGGGTGTCGAGTTGCCAGACGCCGGCCCCGGTCTCGAGGTCGACGGCGTGGAGCTGGCCCTGCGCGCCGAACGTGTACACCCGGCCGTCGTGGACGACGGGCACCGAGCGCGGCCCCTCGTCGAACCCGAAGTCGTCGCGGTAGCTGGTCGGGTAGTCGTAGCGCCAGAGGGTGTCGCCGGTCCCCGCGTCGAGGGCCTCGACGACCTCGCGCCTCCCCTCGCGATGGAACAGGATGACGCGGTCGCCGACCACCGCGGGGCCGGCGAAGCCCGCCCCCACGGGCCGCGACCACAACCGCGCCGGGCCGCCGCCCGGCCAGCTCTCCGCCAGCCGCGGACCGGTGTAGCGCCCGTCCCGCCCCGGCCCGAGAAACTGCGGCCAGTCCTGCGCGGCCGCATGGGCCCCCGCCGCCGCGACGATCATCGCGAGGGCGCTCCACCGCATCCGGCGCCGTATCCGTTTCACGGTCTGTCTTGATCGCATCTCGGCATGATTCTACGATCCTCGCAGGGCGAATCGCAGCCCCCGCGTCCCGCCCTGCCGCCGGCGTCCGGGCAATCTCGAGTCGGTACGACAAACCGGACACAAGATCACGCCCGCGGATGCCCGGCCGTCCGGGTCCTGGCCAACCCCTCGGACCCCCAGCGCCGCGAAGCACGGCGGCCATTGGCCGCATGGCTTCGCACCCGGCGCCGGCTGCTCACGCACGGCAACCGCCGGCCCGTGGTATAACGGTCCGGTCGGACGGCCGGGCATGGCCTCAGGCGGCCGGCCCGGCGGGAAAAGGCAGTCGGCGGAGGATCGCAGATGAGACTCGCGCGGCGCCGTCTCCCGGCGGGAATCGCCCTGTTGCTCGCGGTCGGGCTGGCGGCCTCGCTCGCGGCGGGCGCGGGGGCCCAGCGGTTCTTCGGCGAGGGCAACATGCCCCCCCGCTACCCCCCGTCGTCGATGCCGGATCGCGACTTCGCGTTCTGCAAGCTGATGTACCGCAGCGTCCGTTACGAGGCGCTGGGCATGGGCTGGATCACGGACTACCCGTACGCGGGCATCAACCTGATGTTCCGGTTCTCGGAGCTGACGACGGCCCAGGTGAGCCTCGACCGGCGGGGCGAGCCGAACCACTGGGTGGTGTCGCTCACGGACCGCGAGCTGTTCAACTGCCCGTTCATCATGGCCGCCGACGCGGGCACCATCGGGCTGAGCGGGTCGGAGATCACCCAGCTCCGGAACTACCTGCTCAAGGGCGGGTTCCTCTGGGTCGACGACTTCTGGGGCACCGCCGCGTGGCAGCACTGGCAGTCGGAGATCAGCCGCGTGCTGCCGCCGGCCGAGTACCCCATCCGCGACCTGCCCCTCGACCATCCGGTGTTCCGCGCGCTGATGTACGTCGAGGAGGTGCCGCAGATCACCGCCATCCAGTTCTGGTGGCGCAGCGGCGGCACCACGTCGGAACGCGGCCGCGACAGCGAAACGGCCCACCTGCGCGCGATCACCGACGAGCACGGGCGCATCCTCGTGCTGATGTCGCACAACACCGACGTCGCCGACGCGTGGGAGCGGGAGGGCGAGGACCCGCGGTACTTCCGGCAGTTCTCGCCCAACGGCTACGGGCTCGGCATCAACGTCCTGCTCTACGCGATGAGCCACTAGCGGAGCCGTCCCCGAGAAAGACCGCCGCCGCTTCGGTCGTCTTCTACCGTGTGGCGCCGGTTCGGCGTTGGACGCGGTTCCAGGACAAGCCACAGCAACACCAGGAGCAACCACCGTGAAACGGAGCAACTCAGGTTTCCGCCGTCTCGCCGCCATGACCGCCGCGCTCGGCATGCTGGCGGCCCTCGCGCCCGCGGCCGGCGCCCAGGACTCGGCCGGCGTCCGCATGGTCCCGCCGGAGGGCGACGGCGCCCGCTGGTGGTCGCGCTGGCGGGGCCCGTCGGGGCAAGGGGTGGTCGAAGCCACGGGGTACCCCGACCGCTGGTCGGACACCGAGAACGTCCTCTGGAAGGTCCCCGTGCCGGGCCGGGGCCATTCCTCGCCCATCGTGTGGGACGACCGCATCTTCCTGACCACGTCGCGCGACCGCGGGCGGCGGGTCTCGATTCTGGCCTTCCGCCGGTCCGACGGCAGGCTGCTGTGGCAGGCCGACGCCCCGAACGGCCCGGGCGAGCGCACCCACGGCAAGAACAGCCCCGCGTCGGCGACGGTGACCACCGACGGCGAGCGGGTGTACGCCTCGTTCGGCAGCCGCGGGCTGCTCGCCGTCGACTTCGACGGCAACATCGTCTGGCACCGCGAGCTGGGCCGCATCGACAACTACCACGGCCCCGCCGGGTCGCCGCTGCTCTACCGCGACAGCGTCATCATCTACCAGGACCAGAACCGGGGCGCGTTCGTCATCGCCCTCGACGCCCGCACGGGGGAGACGCGGTGGCGGACCCCGCGGGCGGCGCGGGTCGGCTGGGGCACACCCATCGCCATCAGCGTCGGCGACCACGACGAACTGATCGTGAGCAGCCAGCGGTTCGTCCAGTCCTACAATCCCTCGACCGGCGAGGAGCTGTGGCGCTGCGAGGGCATGCTGCGCGAGGTCATCCCCACCCCCGCGGTCGGGCACGGGCTGGTCTACTGCGCCTCGGGCCGGGCGGGGCCGACGCTGGCCATCCGGCCGGGGGGACGCGGCGACGTCACCCGCACCCACGTCGAGTGGAGCATCACCCGCGGCTCGCCGTTCGTCCCGTCGCCGACCGTCTACGGCGACTACCTGTACCAGATCAACGACATGTCGAGCATCCTCACCTGCCTGAACGCGCGGACCGGCGAGACGGTGTGGCAGGAGCGCCTCGGCCGCCCGCGGCGCGAGGGCATCTCGGCGTCGCCGATCGTCGTCGACGACAAGCTGTTCGTGACCAACGACGAGGGGCAGACGTTCGTGCTCAGGACGGGCGCGGAATTCGAGATCCTGCACGTCAACGACATCGGGGCCCCCACCCTCGCCTCGCCGGCGCTGGTCGACGGCATCTGGTACATCCGGACCGCGGACGAGCTGTTCGCCATCGGGTACTGATACGATTTACCGGCGATGCGCCCGTTCGGGACGACAAACGACGCGGCGTCGCCGGCTGCGCGCACGCGCAGGCGGTCTTCGGTCTTGCGCACCCTGGACACGGCAAGTCCGTCACTTGGGACGGTGATTCGAAACAAGGTTGCCGACTTCGCCCAAGGGTCTGCACCGTAGAACGGCCCGGATCCTTGGCGTAGCCCGCCTTCCCCGGTTCCCGCGCTTGGGACGGGCAGCGTAATCTTGGTTCGCTTCCCGGTCCCCCTCGGCTCCCGCGCAACCGCAGGGAGCCGCGCCCCGGCTCCCGGCCGCGGCTCACCTAGGCGTCCGCGCCGTAGAACGGTGCAGCCTCCGAGCAGGGTTGGTTGGGCGCGCCCGGGGGAGCCGCAGGCCGCGACGGACGGGCTGGGTGCGTCAACCCGGGTTCACTACGATCCGAGAGCCGCCCCGGCTCCGGCCTGACCCGCCGTCGGAGACGTCGTGACAAGAATGTCGATTCCGGCTCGCGGAGACAGACAGGGGTGTGGATCGCAGCCCGTACGAAGCCGCCTCGAATGGTCGCTTTCGAAGCGGCCCGGGCCAAGAGCCCAACATGGCACGATGTTTGCTAATGACTATCACTAGAGTACGTCGCCCGTCTTCCCTTGGCAGGCCGGCGCCCGGCACGAACCGACGCCCTGGAGACACGCACCGATGACAGCAGCACGCCTTGGTTTCCTCGTCGAAGACCACGGACCCCTTGCCGCGCAGTCCACCGCGCCGCCCATCGACGCCCCGGCCCGCGGTGAAGGCTGGCGCGACTTCCCGTGGGCCGAGCGGGACCCGTCGGCCACCGAGCAACGCCGCCAGACCGCCGCGTGGATCGAGGACATCCTGGCCGACGTCGATCAACCGCGCTGACGCCGTCAGCATCACGCACCCGATTGTGCCGGCGTCGGGGCGGCCCCGCTTCCGGGCCCTCCCCGGCCCCCGCGGCGCCGCCGCGGCCTCCCTCGATCGGGCACCGAAGAAGGAACAAGATGAAACCGTTTGTCGTGAACTCGCACCGCCGGCTCGTCTTCCCGTCGAACTTCTTCCCCGAGCCGGACTTCTCGTCCATCGACACCGTCGACGACCTCGCGGCCATCGTGCGGCGCGACTTCGAGGTGAAGGCGCCGACCGGGTCGGAGATCGCGTCGCGGGCGGAATCGGGCGGGTACGCCAACCGGTACGAACTCCTGCGCGACCTGGGGCTGCACCTGTTCTGGATGAACCGCTACGTCATCACGATGTACGAGAAGCGGCCCACCCGGTGGCGCGACGTGCCGCGGCGCCGCGACGACCTCTTCATGCCCGCCCTGACGCCCTGGGAGGACGGCGAACGGAAGGTCGCGGCCGTCGAGGCCTGCTACCGCAAGCTGCCCGCGGCGTGGTCGCCCGAGGTCGAGCACGAGCTGTACCGCATGCTGTTCGACGTGTTCCGGCACAAGCGGCACCACGCGACCGACCTGCCGGCGATCAAGCCGACGGTCGCCGAGGCCGTCGCCACCGGCTCGCAGCTCGTGTACCGGCTGGGGTCGTTCGAACCGGACTATCCCCGGTTCGGCCTGGGGGACATCCTCGACTGCCACGAGAGCGTGCCCGAACTCGAGGCCCTGCGCCGCTGGACGATGACCCTGCACAACCAGTATCCGTGGGACCGCTCCGACACCCGGCTGACCCCGGTGGGGGCCCTGAAGGGCGACGACGTCGTGGTCGTCTACCAGCCCCGCACCGCCGACGTGATGGACTTCATCCGGCGCGTGAAGAACGGCGCGCCGCGGCGGCCGCGCGTCCCCGCCGCCCGGCCGCCGCGCCGGCCGACGACCCCGCTCGCGCCGGTGCAGGTGCGGTCGCAGTTCGCGGTGCAGCCCCGCATCGAAGCCCTCGCCGTCCGGCGCGGCGAGCTCCTCTGCACCAACGACGACATCATCCGCAATTCGGCGTCCAACTGGTCGCCGATGAGCGCGGCGCAGATCGCCGCCAAGACCGGCATCGAGAGCCGCTGCTACACCGAGGGGGGCCTCGAGCACCTCGCCCTCGACGCCGCCACGGGCGCGCTCGACCGGGCCGGCCGGTCGCCGGAGGAGATGGGCGCGGTCATCTTCTGCACCTGCACCAACTCCCGGCTGCTGCCCTCGGCCGCGACCTGGCTCTCCGGCCAGCTCGGCATGTACCAGACCCACACCTCGGTCGACCTCGTCGCGGCCTGCGCCGGGTTCCCGTACGGCCTGGTGGACGCGGCGCGCATCCTGCAGGAGGTCCGGCGCCCCATCCTGCTCGTCTGCGCCGAGAAGTTCTCGGACAAGGTGGGCAGCGTGCGCACGTCGCGCATGATCTTCGGCGACGGGGCCGCCGCCCTCGTCGTGGCCCCCGCCCCGGAGGGCGCGGCCGGCGACGTGGACGTGCTGCAGACCTACGCCAGCGGCCCCGAGAGCCAGGTGAACTCGATCATCTGGCCGAACGTCGAGTTCGGCTGCGACATCACCGTCTACGGGCCCGAGGTCAAGGCCCTCGTGAAGCGCTACCTCGAGCAGATGATCGGCGAGCTGCAGACCCTGCCCCACCCCGACGGCGGGCCGGGGACCCTGGTCGACGCCATCGACCTGATCATCCCGCACCAGGCGAACAAGCGGATGGTCATCGACCTCGCCGAGCAGGCGGGCATCGGCCGCGACCGCATGTACTTCAACATCGCCCGGGTCGGCAACACGTCGGCCGCGAGCATCCCGCTGGCGATCCACGACGCGGTGCGCGAAGGCGTGCTCTCGACGCCGACCCGCATCTTCACGCCCGGCTTCGGGGCCGGCGCCGTCGCCGGCTACGCGGTGCTCCGCATCGACCCGGCCGTCGTCGCGCCGGAACGGACGGGGCCGCCGCTGGCCGCGGACGCCGGTCCGCTGCCGGCGCCGCCCCACACCTCGTCGTCGGCCGACGTCGAGGCCGCCTTCGGCGGCTGACCCCCGGCCGGCGGCGCGAACGGACCGTGTTACCCTTCCGCAGCCTTCGGGAGCGCGCGGCGGCGGGGCTGTCGCCGGGGGGCACGGGGGAGGAAACCAGCATGTTCACAGGCAAGGTCGCCGTCGTCACCGGCGGATGCCGCGGCATCGGCGCCGCCATCACCCGGACTCTGGCCGAGGCCGGCGCCCACGTCGCGGCCGGCTACAACCGGGGGGCGGAGGCGGCGGAGGTTCTCGCGGGCGGCCTGCGGGCGGAAGGGCGCTCGATCTCGCTGCACCAGGGCAACGTGGCCGAGCCCGAGGCCTGCGCGCGCGTCGTTCGGGAGGTGCTCGACCAGCACGGGCGCATCGACTTCCTGGTCAACAACGCGGGCATCAACGTCGACAAGACGGTGCGCAAGATGACCGTCGACGACTGGCACGCCGTGCTCCGGGTGAACCTCTCCGGCGCGTTCTACATGATCAAGGAGGTGCTCAACCACATGATCGAGCGCCAGAGCGGCCGCATCGTCAACATCAGCTCGGTGATCGGGCAGAGCGGCAACATCGGACAGGCCAACTACGCGGCGTCGAAGTCGGGCCAGTTCGGGTTCACGAAGAGCCTCGCCCTCGAGGTGGCGCGCAAGGGCATCACCGTCAACTGCGTCGCCCCCGGGTTCATCGAGACCGAGATGGTCGCCTCGGTCCCCAAGCCGGTCCTCGAGACGATCATCGGCCGCATCCCGGTGGGCCGCCTCGGGCAGGCCTCGGAGGTGGCGCGCTGCGTGCGGTTCCTGCTCGAGGACGAGGCGGGGTACATCACCGGCGCGGTCCTGGCCGTCAACGGCGGCCTGGAGATGTAACAGCCCACGGCGAAGGCCCCGCGTTGCACCGCGCCCGGAGGGCGGCGCGAATCGCCGGGGCACCCGCACGACAAGGCGCGACGAGGGAACCGGTATGACTGTCAAGCGCTCCGGTCCCGACGTCGGCCTGGGCGAGTTCATCCGCCGCCAGCGCGAGCTGGGGCACCTGTCGGTGCGCCAGCTCGCCGACGTGTGCGGCATCTCGAACGCCTACCTCAGCCAGATCGAGCGCGGTCTGCGCAACCCCAGCAGCTTCGTCCTCAAGGCCCTCGCCGACGGGCTGGAGATATCGGCGGAAACCCTGTACGCGCAGGCCGGCATCCTCGACCCGTCGGACGGCGAAGGGAGCGGCGTCGTCGAGGCCATCCGCCGCGACCCCTACCTGTCGGCCCGCCAGCGCGAGATGCTCGTCGAGATGTACGAGTCGTTCCGCAAGGTGAACGACGCCGCCGGGTGACCCCCCGCCCCGCCGGGAGTCGTCATTCCGCCAGGCGGGGCGAACGCCGGGCGGACGCCCCCCCGCCCCGCCGACGCCCGCGGGTGCCGGGATGTCCATCATCGGCGACTCCCCCCACCCGGAAGAAGCGCTTCTTCCTGCGGCGACGGCACATGACGGGAAGTGAGGGCGCCGCCGAACACGACAACCCGAATCGCCGGTCCGGCCAATGCCGGGGCGGTCGTCTCACGAGTCCGCCGTGCACGCCGCCGCGAGAAACCGCTTGCAAAAGTTACCAGCCCTTGTTACCATTACGCCCGTCGCTCGGCGGGGCCGGGCGGCGGACAGCCGGAAGACCGCGCGCGGACGCCGGCCCGGAGCCCGCGTTCTTCGTTTACGAGGAGAATCCCGATGATCAACTGGACCAAACAGACAGACGACATGCTGCAGGCGTGGACCGACACCCAGAAGAAGCTCTGGAGCGGCTGGGCCGAGGCGACGGAGCAGCAGGCCGGCCAGGCGCAGTTGGCCGAGACCTGGCGGAAGGCCGTCGACACCTGGGAAGAGGCGGTCAAGAACGGCCTCGAGACGCAGAAGGCGGCCATGGGCAGCCTCGCCGACAGCGCGTCGGCCGTGCCCGGCATCCCCAAGGACCTGCTGGATTGGGCCGAGCAGACCCAGGCATTGAGCACCCGCTGGGCCGAGGCCCAGGGCGAGCTGTGGGAGAGCTACTTCGGCATGGTCCGCAAGGCGGTGCCGGTGAAGATGCTCGGCACCATCGACGACGAGAACCAGAAGCTGTTCGCGGCGTGGCAGGAGTCGGTCGAGAAGGTCAGCGCGGCGCAGTCGGCGTGGGCGCAGATGTGGACCGAGCGCGCGGCCGACGCGGTGCCCAAGGGCGCGGGGACCCGGACCACCGGCAGAACCCGGACCGCCGCCAAGACCGCCGCGTAGACGCGGGACCGCGAATCCGGACGGCGCCGGCGCGCCCGGCGCCGCCCTCGTTTCGGTGGAGGAGACCGGCATGTCGGCGCAGTCCGTCCCCAACGATGCGAACGCCTGGTCGGCCTGGCAGACCGAGATCGACCGCACCATCCGGCGCGTGCGCAACATCGGCGAGATCGTGGCCGAGTCCAACGAGCCCGCGGTCGGCCAGAGCCCCCGCCGCGAGGTCTACCGCAAGCACAAGGCGCGGCTGTACCGCTACGACGGCGAGGCCCGCCACGGCACGCCGGTGCTCTTCGTGCCGAACCTCGGCATCAGCCGCCCCACCGTCTTCGACCTCCTGCCCCAGGCGAGCTTCATCGGCTACATGGTCGAGCGGGGGTTTCCGTTCTACCTGCTCGACTGGGGGGTCTTCGGCCCCGAGGACGACCACCTGACGTTCGCCGACTGCGCCACCCGCATCCTGCCCCGCATGGGACGGAAGCTGCTGGCCGACGCCGACGCCGAGGCATGCTCGGTCGTCGGCTACTGCATGGGCGCGCCGCTCTCGGTCAGCTTCCTCGGCAGCCACCCCGACTTCCCGGTCCGCAACCTCGTCAACCTCGCCGGCCCCATCGACTTCTCGCACGCGGGCCTGTTCGGCCGCTGGCTCGACCGCCGATACTTCGACGTCGACAAGCTGGTCGACACGATGGGGCAGATGCCGGCCGAGATGGTGCAGCTCGGCTTCAAGCTGCTCCGCCCCACCATGGACCTGAGCACGGGCCTGAACCTGTGGTGGAACGCCTGGAACGACCGCTATCTCGAAGGCTACAAGGCGCTCCAGAAGTGGGCCAACGGTTACGTCCCGTTCCCCGGCGAGTTCTTCCGGCAGTGGGTCAAGGACTTCTACCAGGAGAACCGTCTGGCGCGGGGCACGCTGCAGCTCAACGGGCTGCCGGTCGACGTCGAGAGCATCACCTGCCCCCTCCTCGTGGTCGGGGCCCACGACGACAACATCGCCCCGCCGGCCGGGGTGAAGGCGCTCGTCGACCTCGTCGGGAGCCGGGACACCGACTACATGGAGCTGCCCGGCGGGCACATCTCGCTAATCGCGGGTCGCAGCGCGTCGCGCGACTGCTGGCCGCACGTGGCGGGCTGGCTCGCGGCGCGATCGTAGCAAGAGACCGGTGACGCGGCACGGCGCGCTCTCCCGGCGGACGGCGCAGACCGGGGCCGCCAGCGGTGGTCGCCGGGCAGGGAGCTTGAGATGGCAGACCCCACCACGGACCCGAACGACCTGTTCGCGCAGTGGCGGAAGCAGGTGGAAGCGGGCACGGATGCGTGGATCAAGACGGTCCGGCAAATGGCGAGCCAGGGGCACGTCCCCGCCGCCGCCGGACCCGATGCAGTTCTGGCGCCAGTTCTCGAACGCCGGCCCGATGAACGCCCCCCCCGTTCGCGGGGGCCGGACCCGTCGATCCGCAGATGCTCGCCCAGTGGAAGCGGTTCCTCGACGACTGGATCGCGGCGTGGAGCCAAGCCCTGGAGCGGGCCATGGGCACCGAGGCGTTCGCGGAGGCCCTCGGCAAGACCCTCGACCAGTTCCTGACCGTCCAGGGCAAGGCGCGGGAGGCGGTGGAGCGCTCCGGCAAGGCCGCCATCGACGCCGTCGGCCTCCCGTCGCGCGAGCAGGTCGTCGGCCTGTCGCGGCAACTGATGGACCTCGAGGACCGGCTCGAGGGGCTGGAGGACAAGATCGAAGGCCCCCGCGACAATCCTCAAGTGACGGACCTGGGGAACCGGCTCGCAGCGCTCGAGAACAAGATCGAGGGCCTCCGCGACAGCTCTCAAGTGACGGACCTGGGGAACCGGCTCGCGGCGCTCGAGAACAAGATCGAGGGCCTCCGCGACAGCTCTCAAGCGACCGACCTGGGGAACCGGCTCGCGGCGCT
>CAXXTG010000221.1:0-2664 GCA_963666855.2 Vicinamibacterales bacterium | reverse complement strand
GCCGAGAGGACGTGGGCGGCAACGGCTGCTCGGCCACGTGGGATGGTGAGCATGGCGGCCGGTGCCGACGATGCCGAGAGAGACGGTCGAGGCATGGCGGAATCTCCCGAGCGGGCGAAGGGTGACGGTCAGGACCGCATTTGTAGCGCCGACGGGCGTGACTTCCTCCGGCACGTCGCCCTCGAATCCCGACGCCTGCGGGCCGACCCGACGCCCGTTCGCGGTCGCGCCCGTTGCGGCCGGCGCGGCCGGCACGCCGCTCCGCGTATGATTGACCGCGATGCCGGGACGCCGCCCCGCTGCAGGGGCCTCGTGGGGCCGCCGTGTCGCGTTGCCCGGACACTTCGTCGACGCGGTCACCGTTGTGGGCGCCCGCCCCCTGGGCGCGGGCGCCGAGCTGCGCGTCAGGCAGGCGGACGGCGGACTCGACGAGGCGGTGCTGTCCCGCGAAGACCTCGCGCCCCTGCTCGCGGCCGACCCGGACGAGGGCCGGGCGCCGGCACCGGCAGACCCCGAAGCGGTGCGGCTGTTCGTGGAATCCACGCGCATCCGTCTCGCCTACGCCTACGACCGCCAGTTCGCGGTGAGCCTGTCGGGCATCCGTACCCTGCCGCATCAGATCGAGGCCGTCTACCTGAAGATGCTGCCGCAGCCCCGCCTGCGCTTCCTGCTCGCCGACGACCCCGGCGCGGGCAAGACGATCATGGCCGGGCTCCTCGTCAAGGAGCTCAAGCTCCGCGAGGCCGTCGACCGGTGCCTCATCCTGGTGCCGGCGCCGTTGACCATTCAGTGGCAGGACGAGCTGCTCCGCTTCTTCGGCGAGCCGTTCCAGATCATCCATTCCGCGAACGACCAGCAGCAGCTTCTCAATCTCTGGGAGCGCGAGACGCAGGTGATCTCGTCGATCGACTACGCCAAGCAGGACGGCGTCCGGGAGCGCGTCTGGCAGCAGTCCTGGGACCTCGTCATCATCGACGAGGCCCACAAGTGCAGCGCGTACACGAAACGGTCGGCGGGCCGTGGCGACGAAGTCGAGCGCACCAAGCGGTACCAGCTCGCGGAACGGCTGTCCGAACACTGCGACCACCTGCTGCTGCTGACCGCGACCCCCCACCACGGCGACGACGACCGCTTCGGGCACTTCATCCGCCTGCTCGACCGCGATCTCTTCCCCGAGCCGCATCGCGCCGCCGCCGACGCCAAGCGGGTCCGGCGCGAGATACTGCGCCTCGGCGACGACTGCCCGTGGTCGCTGCGCCGCCTGAAGGAGGACCTGAAGGACCTGCACGGGCGCCGGTTGTTCCCCGACCGGCACGTCGGGACGGTGAGTTTCAGCCTCGGACCGGAGGAGTACGCCATCTACAAGGCGGTCACCGCGTACATCAACGAGTTCCTGCCGCAGACGGCCGGGAAACGGAAGAACAGCGTGGCCCTCGTGCGGACCGTCTTCCAGCGCCGACTCGCCAGCTCGACGCGCGCCATCCATGAATCGCTGCTCCGCCGCCGCACGAAGCTCACCGACCTCGTCGATGAGTTGGAAGCGCTCTCGCCGGCCCGGCGGGCGAGGCGGCTGGCCCAACTGGCGGGCCGGCTGGTCGATGCCGAGCAGGACGAGGACGATCTGGACGAAGCCGCCCGCGACGCGCTCGTCGACGAGGCCACGGCGGCCCTGGAGCTCGACCAGATCAGGGCCGAGGTCGCGGCCCTCGGCGACGTGGCGGCCCGCGTCGGCCGCGTCCGCGACAGCGGCCGCGACTCGAAGCTGCTCGCCCTGCGCGACTGTCTGCGCCGGGCCGAGTTCGACGAGCTGAAGGACGGCCGAGGCAAGCTCCTCATCTTCACCGAACACCGCGACACGCTGAACCACCTTTGCGGGCACCTCGCCGCGTGGGGCTACTCCACGTGCGAGATCCACGGGGGCATGAATCCGCACGAGCGCAAGCGGGCGCAGGAGGAGTTCCGGACGGACCGGCAGGTCTGCGTGGCCACGGAGGCGGCCGGCGAGGGGATCAACCTGCAGTTCTGTCACCTGATGGTCAACTACGACCTGCCCTGGAACCCCACCCGGCTCGAACAGCGTCTGGGCCGCATCCACCGCATCGGGCAGTCGCGCGACGTGTACGCCTTCAACTTCGTCGCGACGTCGTCCGAGGACGGGCAGCCGGTCATCGAAGGGCGCATCCTCGAACGGCTTCTGAACAAGCTCGACCGCATGCGCGGCGCGCTCGGGGATCGGGTGTTCGACGTCGTGGGCGAAGTGCTGTCGCTGAACCGGGTCAACCTGCCGGACATGCTCCGCGAAGCGGCGTACGAGCCGAGGCGCCTCGACGACTATCTGGACGCGATCGACCGCATCGACCCGCGGCAACTCGAGCTGTACGAAGAGGCGACCGGCATTGCGCTGGCGCGGCAGCACGTGGATTTCTCCTCCTTCGCCAAGGCGAATCTGGAGGCGGAAGAGCGCCGGCTCATGCCGCGCTACGTCGAGTCCCACTTCCTGAGCGCGGCCGGGGCCGTCGGGTCTCCGCACCGAGGCGCGGGCGGACGGACTGTGGCGCGTCGAGCACGTGCTCGCCGACCTCCGCTCCGAGCGTCTCGCCGCCGTGCGCCGCCTCGGCAGGCCGGAGGCCGGCTATCGGAAGCTGACCTTCTACAAGGGCCACC
>CAXXTG010000220.1:0-5865 GCA_963666855.2 Vicinamibacterales bacterium | reverse complement strand
TCGCGTGGATCCCCGTCATGCAGGTCCTCGCGACCGGCCTCTACACCTACCTGCAGAACGTGCAGGCGTACATCGCCCCGCCCATCGCGGCGGTGTTCCTGCTGGGGCTGCTGTGGAACCGGGTGAACGCGACCGGGGCCATCATCACCCTGGTGGCGGGGTTCGTCCTGGGGATGGGGAAGCTGCTGATCGAGCTGCGGGCCGACGCGCTGTCCGGCCCCCTCGGGTGGCTGGCCGGGGTGAACTTCCTGTACTTCGGCTTCGCCCTGTTCGTCGCCTGCGTGCTGCTCCTCGCCGCGGTCAGCCTCGCCACCGAACGGCCGGACCCGGCCCGGCTGCGGGGACTGACCTTCGGCGCCCCGCCGGCCGAGGACGTCCGGCGCGAGCGGACCTGGACGACGGGAGACCTCGTCCAGTCGGCCGCCATCGTGCTGCTGGTGGCGGCGGTGCTGGTCTACTTCAGTTGAGCCCGGGGGACGAACTTCGCCGGGCTCGGAGAAGGTGTCCAGAGAAGGTAGCGAACGCGTGTCTGCGTCAGCCGGCCGTCACCGGCGGGTGCCGGCGATCCTGCCAGCCTTCGATGCGGCCCTCGAGGCGAGCGAGTCGCTGCGCGACATCGCCCAATCCCCGCTCGACGGATCCCAGGCGTCGATCCAGGCTGGAAATCTGGCGCCAGAGGAAACCGCCGACCGCGAGCACGGGCAGGGCGTCGATCAACACGTCCATCCTTCACAGCGTAGACGAAGGCAGCCGGTTCCGGCAACCCCGGCGGCGGCAGACGGGGCAACGTGCGGATGACAAGCCGCGGCGTCGCCGGATTATCCTTGGTGCCGCAATCCGCCCGACCGTGATCCCGCGACGATGGAGAGTGCCATGAGCTTGTCGAGACGCCGCTTCCTCCAGACCTCCGCCGCCGGCGCCGCGGGCGCCGGCGCCGCCCTGTGGACGCCGCCCGCCTACGCCGCGGGCCGGCAGGCGACCGCCCCGAGCGACCGCATCGTCATCGGCGCCATCGGCGTCAACGGCATGGGGTTCTCGAACGTCCGGTCGCTGCTTGCGGCAGCCGGGAGTCGAGTGCGCCGCCCTCTGCGACGTCGACGAGAGCGTGCTCGAGCGGCGGGCCGGCGACCTCGAGGCGATGGGCGGCAAGCGGCCGGCCCTCTACGCCGACCACCGGGCGCTGCTCGACAACGAGGACATCGACGCGGTGGTCATCGGCACCCCCGACCACTGGCACTGCCTGCAACTGGTGGACGCGTGCGCGGCCGGCAAGGACGTGTACGTGGAGAAGCCGCTGGCCAACTCGATCTACGAGTGCCAGGTCATGACCACCGCCGCCCGCCACTACGGCCGGGTCGTGCAGTGCGGGCAGTGGCAGCGCAGCGGGCCGCACTGGACCGAGGCCATCGAGTTCGTGCACGGCGGGGCGCTCGGGCGCATCCGCAGCGTGCGGGCGTGGGCCTACATGAACTGGCTGCCCCCGGTGCCCGACGTCCCCGACAGCGAACCGCCCGACGGCGTCGACTACGACCGGTGGCTCGGCCCCGCCCCGGAGCGGCCGTTCAACCCCAACCGCTTCCACTTCAACTTCCGGTGGTTCTGGGACTACGCGGGCGGCCTGATGACCGATTGGGGCGTCCACATCATCGACATCGTGCTCTGGGGCATGCAGGCCGAGGCGCCGCGCAGCGTGGTCGCGAGCGGGGGCAAGTTCGCCTATCCCGACGACGACCAGGAGACTCCCGACACGATGACCGCCCTCTACGAGTTCGACGACTTCCTGATGACCTGGGAGCACGCCACCGGCATCGAGCTCGGCCCGTTCCAGCGGGCCCACGGGGTGGCGTTCGTCGGCAATAACGGCACGCTGGTGGTGGACCGCCGGGGCTGGGAACTCTACCCCGAGGAGAAGCTCGAGAACCGGCGCCCCGTCGGCTACAAGATGCCGGGGCGGCCGCCCGTCGTGGCCAACCCCGCCCAGCGGGGGCTCGACCAGCACACCGAGAACTTCATCGCGTGCATGCGCTCGCGCGAGCAGCCGGTCTGCAACGCCGACGTCGCGAGCCTCGCCGCGGTGAACGCCCACCTCGGGAACATCGCGTTCCGCACCGGCGGCAAGGTCGTGTGGGACGCCGGGAAGCAGATGTTCGAGGGCGGGGCCGACAGCGCCGCCAACAAGATGCTGCGGACGCCGTACCGCGCCCCCTGGACGCTGCCGCAGGTGTGAGTCGAAGGCGACTGGGGCAACGGGCGGGACGGCATCGGCCGACCGCCGGACGAGGCGCGAAGCGCGGACCGGCGAGTCGGCCGAGGACCGGTCGAACCGAATCCGTGCGGAACACGAGCGTTGATGGAGAAAGGACGCAACCATGCTGCGTGACAGAAGGTTCATGGCCGTCGGGCTGATCGTGCCGGTGCTGATGACCGCCGCGGCGGCGGCGCAGGAGCGCGGACAGCTTCCGCCCCCCGCGGAGACCGAGGTGTGGAAGCCGGTCCCCGGCACGGTGGACCCGGGCCGCCCCGGCCGCCCGCCGTCCGACGCCATCGTCCTGTTCGACGGCAAGGACCTGTCCGAGTGGCGGGGCCGCGGCGGCGAGCCCGCGTGGAAGGTGGCCGACGGCGCCATGACCGTGGTCCCCGGCACCGGGAACCTGACCACGAGGCGGGGGTTCGGCGACGTGCAGCTCCACATCGAGTGGCGCACCCCCGCCGAGATCGTCGGCGAGAGCCAGGGCCGCGGCAACAGCGGCGTGTTCCTGATGGGGCTGTACGAGGTGCAGGTGCTCGACTCGTGGCAGAACCCCACCTACGTCAACGGGCAGGCGGCCAGCGTCTACAAGCAGCACGTCCCCCTCGTGAACGCCTCGCGCGGGCCCGGCGAGTGGCAGACCTACGACATCATCTTCACCGCGCCCCGCTTCGACGCCGACGGCGGGCTGGAGAGCCCCGCCACGGTGACGGTGCTCCACAACGGCGTGCTCGTGCAGAACCACGTGACGCTGGAAGGGCCGACCGTCTTCCGCGGCGCGCCCCGCTACGAGGCCCACGCGGACCGGCTGCCGCTCATGCTCCAGGACCACCGCAACCACGTGAGCTACCGCAACATCTGGGTCCGCGAGCTGCAGTAGCCCGCGCCGACGACGACGCCCCGCCCCATCGAGAGGAACGCCGACGATGCGAACCTGCCGCCGACCGCTGTCCCGGATGCTCGCCGCCGCCCTTCTCGCCGCTTGTCTCGCCGCCGCGGCGCCCGCGGCCGCGCAATCGGCCCAATCGACCCGCGAGACCCTGATCGAGCTCGAACGCGGCTGGAACGACGCCGTGTACCGCCAGGACGCGGACTTCGTCGAGAGGCTGCTCGCCGACGAGTTCCTCGCCACCTACGACGACGGCAGCCGCGGCGACAAGGCCCGCGAGCTCGACCTCATCGCCAACTTCAACCAGGCGGTGATCTCGGCCATCCAGGACGACTTCCGGGTCGCGATCTACGGCGACACCGCGGTGGTGTGGTTCACCCTGCACGTCGTCGGCCTCCGCCAAGGGGAGGAGGCCGAGCTGACCCTGCGCTACACCGACGTGTGGGTCCGGCGCGACGGCCGCTGGCAGTGCGTCTCGGTGCACAGCACGCGGGTGCGCTGACGTTCCGCCCCGGTCACCCCGGCGGGACCGACGCCCACCCGCATGGGAGTGGCGGCGGTCCCGAGTCCGAGCCAGGCGGTGCGGGATGGGCGTCGACACGTTGCCGACCAGGCTGCCGCGTCGACGTCGTCCGACGCACGACGACCGGGCAGGAGGCAGGAGATGGGGGAATCGGACACGGGCGCCGGCGGCGACAGGGTAGCGCCCGGCGGCCACGCGCACGACCACGAGCACCAGGTCGTGCCCGACGACATCGCGCTGCGGGTGCGCGCGCTGGAGTCGATTCTCGTCGACAAGCAACTGGTCGACCCCGCCGCCCTCGACGCGGTGGTCGACGCCTACGAGAACCGCATCGGCCCCCGGAACGGCGCCCAGGTCGTGGCCCGGGCGTGGACCGACCCCGCCTACAGGGCCCGGCTGCTCGAGGACGGCACGGCGGCGATCGCCGAGTTCGGCTTCGGCGGCACCCAGGGCGAGCACATGGTGGTCGTCGAAAACACCCCCGAGGTGCACAACCTGGTCGTCTGCACGCTGTGCTCCTGCTACCCGTGGCCGACCCTGGGGCTGCCCCCGGTCTGGTACAAGTCCAACGCCTACCGCGCGCGCGCCGTCATCGAACCGCGCGCGGTGCTGCGCGAGTTCGGCGTCGAGATCGGCGACGACATCGAGGTGCGGGTGTGGGACAGCACCGCGGAGATCCGCTACCTGGTGCTGCCCGAACGCCCCCCCGGCACCGAAGGGATGACCGAGGACAGAGCTGGCCGGGCTCGTCTCGCGCGACGCCATGATCGGCGTCGCCGTCGTGCCGCCGCCGGCAGGCGGCCGGGAGACGCGCATGAACGGCACCCGCCCGGGCGCGGTGCACCGCCGGGTCGAACCCGAACCGGACGCGATGCGCCGCCAAGGGAGACCGGTATGAACGGCGTCCACGACATGGGCGGCATGGACGGTTTCGGCCGCGTGGAGCCCGAGCCGGACGAGCCCGTCTTCCACCACCCCTGGGAGGGCCGGGTGTTCGCCCTCCGCGCCGCCCTCCGGCCCAAGGACCGGGTGCCGGGTTGGGGCAGCTTCCGTTACGACCTCGAGCGCATCCCCCCCGCCGACTACCTGCGCATGTCGTACTACGAGCGCTGGTTCGCGATATCGCTGGACCGTCTTCTCCGTAGCGGCCTCGTCACCCCCGACCGAGCTCGAGACGGGGAAGCGCGGAGCCCGGATCACCGGTCGAGCCGACTCTGCGCCCCGCGTCGCCGCCGACGCGCCCCTCCGGCGCCAGGACGACTCGATGTCGACGTGGCGGCGCGCTTTCGCCCCGGCGAAGGCGTGCGCGCCCGCAACCTCCATCCGCCGGGACACACGCGACTGCCGCGCTACGCGCGCGGCAAGACGGGCCGTCGTCACCCGCGACAACGGCGTCTACGCGGTGCAGGACACCGACGAGGCCGGGCAGGCCCTCGACCGCCCTCCGCAGCACGTCTACACCGTGCGCTTCGCCGCGCGCGACCTGTGGGGAGATCGCGCCTCGGCACGCGACACCGTCTACGTCGACCTCTGGGAGGACCACCTTGAGCCGGTCTGAATGCTCGACGGCGGCGACCACCTCAGCCGCCGCCCCGCGTCGACCTCCGGGAGGACCACCTTGAGCCGGTCTGAGCCGCCGCCGCGCGAGCCCCGGCCCGCTGCGCCGCCGCCCACCGCCGTCCCGCAGGCCGACGGACCGGCCGCCGAGCCGACGCGCCACGCACCGCGGCCCCCCGCACACGCACCTGCACGCCGAACGGCTCGCCGCCCTCCCCCCGCTCCCGCGCGACGACGACGGACCCGTGTTCGCCCAGCCCGTGGCAGGCCCAGGCGTTCGCCCTCCGCCGTCACCCTCAGCGACCGGGGCCGCTTCACCTGGAAGGAATGGACCGACGCCCTCGCCGACGAGCTCCAGCGCCGCCGCCGCGCGCGGCGAGCCCGACGACGGCTCGCGCTACTACCACCACTGGGTCGCGACCCTCGAGCGCCTCGCCGCCGCCAAGGGCCTGACCGACGCGCCGACCCTCCACACCCGCAAGGAAGCGTGGGCCGACGCCTACCGCCACACCCCGCACGGCCAGCCCGTGGTGCTGCGCGAGCCGTGAACGTTTCAACGGATGACAGGAGGCGTTTCGCATGACAGCACAGAACCACACCCGCCCCGTATCCACGATTCCCGATGCCTGTAGCCGGCGGGCGTTCCTG
>CAXXTG010000219.1:0-28449 GCA_963666855.2 Vicinamibacterales bacterium | reverse complement strand
CGTTGTAGGGCGGGTTGCCCAGGATGACGAGGATGGGCGTCGCCTGCTTGACCCGGGCGGCGCGGTCGCGTTCGTCTTCCAGCTCTGGGAAGGGCAGGGGCTTGGTCGTGTGCGGCTCCCAACCGGTCAGGGCGTTGGTCAGGTAGACGCCGGCGCGTTCGTCGCCCTCGTCGGTAAGCGGGGCGCCCAGCGCACGCATGGTCAACCCGACCTGCAGGTGGGCGACGA
Source organism: Vicinamibacterales bacterium (assembly GCA_963666855.2). Classification (GTDB taxonomy): domain Bacteria; phylum Acidobacteriota; class Vicinamibacteria; order Vicinamibacterales; family UBA8438; genus JAJEEA01. Next base: position 28,221 of record CAXXTG010000219.1, on the reverse strand, counting down.
CGAACGGCGCGGGCATGATTTCGAAGCCGAACACGCGCTTCGTCGCCGCCTGCTTCACGCGTGCGCCGGTCAGCGCGCCCTGGCCCTCGCGCTCGAGATTGGCGGCGATGCGGCGCAGCACTTCGGCGAGGTAGGCGCCGGTGCCGCAGCACGGGTCGAGCACGTAGACGTTGTCGGCGGCGAGCCCGCCGGCGACGCCGAGGTCTTCCCGCAGCGCCTTGTCGACCCGGGCGACCATGTAGCGGACGACTTCGGCCGGCGTGTACCAGACCCCCAACTGCCTGCGCAGGTCGGGATCGAACGCCTCCAGGAACGGCTCGTAGAAGTACGGGACGGCCTCGCCCTCGCTGAACTGGGCGAAGAACGCGGGCCGGTCGACCCGGTCGAGGGCTGCGGCGGTCCAGTCGATCACTTCGACGAGCCCGAGCGGCTGCATGCGGCCGGGATCGGAGAGTTGCTGGAACAGCGCCCGCAGCACCGGGGCGCGCAGGTGCCAGACGGCTTCGCGCCAGTTGAATCGGTCTGACGGCGGCGGTGTCTGTCGCGCCCAGAGCACCCACGCGGAGAAGACGCCGTAGAACAGCGTCTGGACCAGGGTCGACCGGAAGAACCGGGTGCCGCGGTCGCCCTCGAAGCGGACACCGAGCGACTCTTCCAGGGCGTTGCGGACGGCCGCCAGCGCCGGCGCGTCGCCCGCGGCCTCCACGCGCGACAGCCCGTCCCGCGCATACGAGGCGAGCAGCCGGGCGAGGTCCTTCGGCTCGGCGATCGCGGCGCGGTGCGAGAGCGCCCGGGCGAGGTACTCGCCCAGGCTCGTGCCGATCTGATGGGCGAAGGCGCGCGGGGTCTCGAGGCGGCGGTCGAACTCGGTCTCGTCCGCCGCCAGCCGGAAGGTTTCCAGCTTGACGGAACGGTCCGCGGGGCCTTCACCGACCAGCACGAACTCGCGCATGTTGGTGACCAGCACCACGCGGTAGCGGGCCCGGTAGCGGCTCACTTGGGAGCTCTCGGCCGTCAGTCCGGCGTCGGCGCCGGCGGACTTCACCTCGACGACGCCGCACTCCGGCGTCTGCCCGTCCCGAGGGCGGCCCTTCTGGACTTGCCGCGCCGTGTAGAGGCCGAAGTCGGGATGGCCGGCGCCCTGTTCGGCGAGCTCGCCGACGCAGAACACCTTGGGCTTGAGGGCGCCGCCGACGGCGTTGAGCAGGTTGGCGATCGGGGTGTAGACCGACCGTTCGCCGGTCGCGCCGCCGGACGCGCGAATCCGCTGCAGGTCGGCGAAGTAGTGTTCGGCCGCCGCCGTCAACCGGTTGCTCATCTTCCGCTCTGCGCCGGTGCGGACGCGAACATAGGGCTACCCCCGCTTCCGGTCGAGGAACGCCCGCATGCGCTGCCGCGGCTCGTCGGTGTGGTAGGCGGTGGCGAACGAGCGGATGCCGACCTGGACGGCGTGGTCGAGGGGCAGGGTGTCCCAGCGGCGCACCAGCGCCTTCTGCAGGCGGATGGCGTGGGGGCCGGCGGCCGCGATGGCGTCCACCCACTTCCGGGTCGCGGCGTCGAGTTCGGCGGCGGGGGCCACGCGTTCCACCAGCCCCCAGCGCTCGGCCTCGGCGGCGGTGATCGGCTCGCCGGTGAGGACGAGCTCGCGGGTGCGGCCGGCGCCGATGATGCGGGGCAGCAGGGCCGCCTCGATGACCGACGGGATGCCCACTTTGACCTCGGGCATGCCGAAGGTCGCGTCGTCGGCGGCCACGCGGAGGTCGCACGAGGCGGCGACCTCGACCCCGGCCCCGAGGCAGTAGCCGCGGATGCGGGCGATCACCGGCACCGGCAGCCGGCGGATGGCGGCGCAGGCGAGGTGCAGCTTGCTGATGAACGCGTGGGTCGTCTCGGGCGTGAGCTCGGCCATCTCGCGGATGTCGGCTCCGCCGATGAAGGCGCGCTCGCCCGACCCCGTCAGGACGACGCAGCGCAGCTCGCGCTCGCCGCCGAGGGTGCGGAACGCGGTGAGCAGTTGGCGGATGAGGGCCCCGTCGAGCACGTTGAGGCGGGCCGGGTTGTGCACGGTCACGCGGGCGAGCCGGCCGGCGTCGCCGAGGGGCTCGAACTCGGTGCGGACTTCCGGGGTGTCGTCAGAAGGCATGGTCGGCTCCGTGGTCGCGGGTGGATCGGGGCGCGGACGCGCGCGGCGCGGGGCGGCGGACGTATACTGACGCCATGCCCAAGTGTAACGACATCGCGCTGGTTGCGGGCGTGCTTCTCTCGTGCGCCTCGGTGGCCGCCGCCCAGACCGGCGCGGCCGGGGGCGAGTGGCCGACGTACGGCGGCGACCTCGGCCACACGCGGTACGCCCCGCTCGACGGGATCACCGCGGACAACTTCCCGGACCTCGAGATCGCGTGGCGCTTCGGGACCGACAACCTCGGCCCGGTGCCGGAGACCCGCTTCCAGTCGACGCCCCTCGTGGTCGACGGGGTGCTCTACTCGACCGCGGGGTCGCGCCGGGCGGTGGTCGCCCTCGACGCGGCGACGGGCGAGCTGCTGTGGCTGCACCGCCTCGACGAGGGGGCGCGCGGCGCCGCCGCCCCGCGGCAGTTGTCGGGCCGCGGGCTGGCGTACTGGGACGGGGGAGAGGGGGGCGAGCCGCCGCGGGTCGTCTACGTCACCCCCGGCTACCGGCTCGTCGCCCTCGACGCCGCCACCGGGCGCCGCGTCCCCGGCTTCGGCCAGGGCGGCCTGGTCGACCTGAAGCGCGACAACGACCAGCCCATCGATCCGGTCACCGGCGAGGTCGGCCTCCACGCCGCCCCCATCGTCGCGGGCGACGTGGTCATCGTCGGTGCCGCCCACCGCACCGGCGGCAACCCCCGGAGCCGCGCCAACGTGAAGGGCTACGTCCGCGGCTACGACGTGCGGACCGGCGAGCGGCTGTGGATCTTCCACACGATTCCGCGCCCCGGCCAGTTCGGGCGCGACACCTGGCTGGCCGACTCCGCCGTCTACACCGGCAACACCGGGGTGTGGGGGCAGATCTCGGTCGACGTCGAGCTGGGGCTCGTCTACCTGCCGGTGGAGGCGGCGACCGGCGACTACTTCGGGGCCAACCGGCCCGGCGACAACCTGTTCGCGGAGAGCCTCGTCGCCGTCGACCTGTACACCGGCGAGCGCCGCTGGCACTACCAGCTCGTGCACCACGGCATCTGGGACCACGACATCCCCTGCGCCCCGATCCTGCTCGACGTGGTCATCGACGGGCGGACGATCAAGGCGGTGGCCCAGCCGACGAAGCAGGTGTTCCTGTACGTCTTCGACCGCGAGACGGGCGAGCCGGTCTGGCCGATCGAGGAGCAGCCGGTGCCGGCCGGCGACGTCCCCGGCGAGTGGTATTCGCCGACCCAGCCCATCCCCACCCGTCCCCCCGCCTACGACCGGCAGGGCGTGACCCTCGACGACCTCATCGACTTCACGCCCGAGCTGCGGGCCGAGGCGGTGGAGCGGGCGTCGTTCTACCAGCTCGGCCCCATGTTCACGCCGCCGGTGGTGAGCGAGCTGGACGGGCCGCTCGGCACGCTGATGGCGCCGGCCCAGGGGGGCGGCACGAACTGGCCGGGCGGGTCGTTCGACCCGGAGACGGGCATCCTCTACGTGTCGTCGAACAGCTCGCTCGGGTCGCTGGGCATCGTGCCCCCGTATCCGGGGCAGTCCGACATGGCCTACATCCAGGGGAACGCGGTGACCGGGCCCCGCACCACCGGCGGCGCGGGCTCCGCGGCCGGCGGGGGGCGGACGAGCTTCACGGTGCCGCCCCGCCCGCGCCTGACGGCGGAGCAGCGGCGGCGCGCCCAGCTCACCATCCGGGGCCTGCCGATGCTGAAGCCGCCGTACGGCATCATCAGCGCCATCGACATGACGCGGGGCGAGATCCTCTGGCAGATCCCCCACGGCGAGACCCCCGACCACATCCGCAACCACGAGGCGTTGCGGGACCTCGACATCCCCCGCACCGGCCAGCCCGGCAGCGTCGGCACCCTGGTGACGAAGACCCTGCTCATCGCGGGCGACCCCCAGACCCACACCGACGCCTCGGGCCAACGCGGCGCGCGGCTGCGGGCCTACGACAAGGCGACGGGGGGCGAGGTGGGGACCCTGTTCATGCCGGCGCCGCAGACGGGGTCGCCGATGACGTACCTGCTGGACGGCGCGCAGTACCTGGTCGTCACCGTCAGCGGGGGCGGCCGTTCTGGGGAGCTCATCGCCTTCCGGACGCCGGAGTAGCAGACGCGGTTCGGCGACGCGCCGACTCGGAAGACCCGTGTTCAACGCGTGGCGAATCCGGCCTGATGGGCTTGTCCGGCGCCGCGGGAGGCTTCCGTCGATGCCGGACGCGGGCGGCGCATCGCCAGTCTCGATGGGACGTGCGACTGGACCGCCCGCGGTCAGATGGCTGCGGCGAAAGTCCCCGCAGCATCGACCGGTGTCGAACGCCGGGGCGCAGCGCAGCGCGGCGATTCACCACGCGCGGCTAGAAGTCCCGCTCGTAGCGCCACGCGCCGTCGATCATCCAGATGCGGTGCCGCGGGCCGGCGCAGTCGACGTCTCCCGTCTCGTAGCCGCAGTCTTCGGCGTAGAGGGCCACGCGCCCGCCGTCGACGGGATGGAGGCGTCCGAGCAGGCGCTCCCGCGGCCACGCGTCGATCGCCGCGAGGGCCTCGGCGACGGTGGCGTGGGCGGCCAGCCGGGTGCTCAGGGCGAAGGTCGGGTTCGCGAACTGGATGCGTCGCTCGCGGTGCGCCCTCAGGGCGTCGGCCGGGCGCCACCACCGGTGGTCGTGGATCTCGACGCCGTCGACGCGGACCGCCTCGGGATCCGCCGCGGCCGCGAAGAACCAGGTCGCGAACCGGATGGGGCTCGTCGCCGGCGTCGTCCACTGGCAAACCGGGTGCAGGACGTCGGGGTCGACGGTCACCCCCGCCTCCTCGATCGCCTCCCGCGCGGCCGCCTGCCGGGCCGCCGCCAGCTCGTCGCCCCCGCCGTCCGGCGGGTGGTCGCCGGGGTCGATGCGGCCGCCCGGGAACACCCAGTAGCCGCCCATGAACTTGAGGTCGGGGCTGCGGCGCAGGTAGAGGATCTCCGGCCCCGCGGCGGTGTCGCGCAGGAGCACGACGGAGGCGGCGGGCCGCGGCGCCGCGGCGGGCCGGGTCTGACGGTCCACGCCCTCTAGTGTACCCGCCCGCCGCGGGGGGGCGGCGCGACGGTACCCGGGCGCGTCGGCGCCCGGACCCGAGGGTACGCCGCGGCCGGCGGTCGAACGCATCGGACCGGCCGCCACGCTGCCGCGGCGCGGCCCGTCCCCTCCCGTCCCCGCATCGACGCGGCCGGGGCGGGAAGTCTGCGGCGTGGAACGGCGCGGATGCCGGGAGGTGGGTTGGGCGCCAAGCCAAGCGGAGCCGAAGGCGGCGATCGGCGGGCTACGGGACGGCGTCGGCGTCCCTGCCTCCCTCGTCGATCGGCGGGCGGAACTCGATGGGGATGCGCCGGGCGAAGTCGCGGAAGTGGCGGTCGGCCTCTGCGTCCCGCCCGAGCCGGCTGGCCACCGCTCCCCGGTAGTAGCTCAGGCCGGCCGTGACGAAGTCCCGCTGCGCCGCGGTCAGCAGCGCCAGGTGCGGGTCGCGTTCCGGCGGCGCCGACTGCGCCAGGCGCTGGAGGAACGCCGCCAGCTCGGCGGAATCGAACCATCCCGTCGTCCCCGCGCGTTCTTCGCGCTGGGTCACCGGCGCCAGGTACTCGACGAGGGGCCGGTCGTCGGTGTTGACGGGTCCGGGCGGAATCAGTCCGTCGGCCGCCGACAGGTTGCCCGCGTAGAACGGAAGCGTGACCGCGAGCGCGGCGGCGTCGGGCAGCGGCGCGTCGCCGCTCAGGTGCCGCCCGTTGCGCTCGATCACGGCGGGGTCGAGCCGGGTCGGCTCCGCCGCGCCCACGAACGCCGCGAACGGGGTCTCCGGGCTGAAGGTGCCGCGCCACAGCGTCACCTGCTCGAAGACCTCCAGCATCGTGCGCGCCACCAGGTCGAACTCGCGGCGGGACACCTGGAAGAGCGGCAGCCACTGGACGAAAAGCCCCCCGGCGGTGAGCCGGTCGCGCGCCGCTTCGAAGTGCTCGCGGCTGTAGAGGTTGCCGACGCCGGCCCGCCAGGGCACGAACAGGTCGGCGATGATCGCGTCGTAGCGCTCCGCCGTGCCCAACAGGTGGTTGCGGGCGTCGCAGGCGCGCACCGACGCCCGGGGGTCGGTGAAGAGCCCGCCGCTAGGCCGGTCGAAGTAGGCCGCGGCGGCCGCGATGACGTCGGGCGCGATCTCGCAGACCACGAGCCGCTCGACGGGGTGCCGCAGCGCGGTCCCCGCGGTGATGCCGGTTCCGAGGCCGAGGAGGAAGACCCGGCGCGGGTCCGGGTGCGTCATCAAGGGGAGCAGGGCCTGGTTCTGCTCCTGCTCCATCGAGCCCGTCCCCCCCAGCGTGTAGAAGTTGTTCATCTCGATGCGCCGGTTCCCGGCGCGCTCGATGACGGCGACGACGCCGTCGGGGCCCTCCCAGGTGGCGAGCAGCGCTTCGCCGCGGTCCGCGTCGACGTCGACGACGCTCAGGCGCGAGGCGTCGAGCGCGGTGCCGAGCAGGGCCAGGACGCCGAGGGTGGCCGCCGCCGGCGCGAGCCGCGCGCGGGGCGTCGTCCACCCGCGCCAGGCGGACGCCAGGGCGAGGACGAGGTAGCCGGCGGCGATGAGCCGCACGCTGTTCCAGAGGCCGATCGTCCCGAGCAGCACGAACCCGGCGGCGAGGGCCCCGACGACGCCGCCGGCCGTGTTGAGGGCGCCGAGGCGTCCGATGACGGCGCCCGGCGCGGCCGGCGACCCCTCCGCGGCGCGCAGCAGGTAGGGGAAGACGGTGCCGAGCAGGGCGGTCGGCACGAACAGCAGCAGCGTCGTGTTCGCGAAGATCGAGGCGACGTAGGGGAGCCAGGCGTCGCCCGTGGCGAGGGTGCTGAGCCCGGCCGTCAGGCGGTGAAAGGCGAAGGGCGTGGCCGCGACGCCGAGCCCCGACAGCGTGAGCAGCATCCACAGCACCCGCGCCGGCGCCGCCCGTGCGCGGCAGAGGCGGTTGGCGATGGCCGAGCCGGTCGCCAGCGCGGCCAGGAACACCACGAGGACCGTCGAGAAGGTGTAGACCGAGTTCTGCAGGACCTGGGCGAACATCCGCGTCCAGAGCACTTCGAGCCCGAGCGCGAACACGCCGGAGAGGCCGGCGACGGCGGTGAGCAGCCAGGCGGCGTCGGTGGTGCCGGCCGCGGCCGGCGGCCGGCGGCGCGGGGCTCGGGAGCGTCGGTCCCGATGCCCTTGCCGGTCGGCCCGGGCGTCCGGAGCCCGCGCGGCTCCGTGCCCGTCGATCTGCGACAGCCGCCACGCGAGGCCGGCGACGGCCACGTTGACGGCCATGGCCAGCAGATACGCCCGGTCGAAGCCGAGCGCGAGCGGCAGCACGAACCCCGCGAGGAGGGCGCCGGCGGCCGCGCCGATCGTGTTGACCGCGTACAACAGCGCGCCGTACCGGCCGAGCTCGTCCGGCCGTCGGACCAGGTGCTGGCCCAGGACCGGCAGCGTGCCGCCCATCAGGGCGGCCGGCGGTAGCAGCACGAGCGTCGCCAGGGCGACCCGGAACGCGTTGAACGCGGCGGGCCGGTCGGCGAGCGCGTCGTAGATCGGACCGTAGAGCTGGAAGTAGACCTCGAGCAACACGAAGTACAGCGCCGCGGACGCCGCGACGCCCAGCTCGATCCAGGCGTAGGCCCGCAGGGGCGACCGCAGTCGCGGCGACCAGCGCCCGAACACCGCGCTGCCGACGGCCAGGCCGAGGAAGAAGACGGCGAGGGTCGTGGAGGCCGCGTACGCGGTGCTCCCGAACAGCAGGCTCAGCTCCTTGAGCCAGAGCACCTCGTAGACGAGGCTGGCCGCGCCGGACAGGAAGACGAGGCCGGCCAGGGGGGCGGGCTGCCGGGAACCGTTGGACCGCGGGGACGGGGCCGCCGCCTGCATGGCAGTCCGATGTTACACGTCCGGGAGTCAAGCCCAACCCGTGGCGGACCGGCGCGTGTCAAGCCGGGGCGCTTCGCGGGCCGGAATCCGCGCCGCGGAACGGGGCGGATTCCTGGCGGGTGTTTGGGCGTCGCTCTCGGCCCGGACCCCGCGGCGCGGGTCCGCCCGCGCGCCCGTGGTACGCTTGGCGGTTGCCCGCACGCGGTTGGCGTCCCTCCGTGTAGCGAAACGACCAACTCCATGTCGTGAAACGACCCGGGCCGGCGCGCCGTGGTCACGACGCATCATGTCCACCGTCGATCTCGCCGTCATCGTGTTCTGCAGCGTGGCCGGGTTCACCCTGCAGGGCGCCGTCGGCTACGGCATGGGCATTCTGGGGACCCCGATCCTCATCCTCATCGATCCCCGGCTCGTCCCCGGCCCCGTGCTCGCGTCGACCATGGTGTTCACCCTGATGGTGTCGGTGCGCGAGCGCCGCGGCATCGACCTCGGCGGGTTGGGGTGGGCGCTGGCCGGGCGCATCGCGGGGACGTTTCCGGCCGCGGCGGTGCTGGCGGTCCTGCCGCAGCACCAGTTGAGCCGCGTGTTCGGGCTGATGGTGCTCGCGGCGGTGGCGATCAGCATGTCGGGCGTGCACGTCCGTCCCCGCCCGTCGACGCTGCTGGCCGGCGGCGTGCTGTCGGGGTTGATGGGCACGGTGGCCGCGATCGGGGGGCCGCCCATCGCGCTGCTCTATCAGCACGCGTCCGGCGCGCGGTTCCGCGGCACCCTGTCGAGCCTCTTCTTCGTCGGCACCATCATCTCGATCGCGGCGCTGGTGCCGGCGGGGCGTTTCGGCGGGCCCGAGCTGCGCCTGACGCTCTTCATGCTGCCGGGCGCGTTGTTCGGCTTCCTGGTGTCGCGCCGCCTCGCGAGCCGGCTCGACCGGGGCTACACCCGGCCCGCGGTCCTCGCGGTGGCCGCGATCGCGGGGGGCATCGTGGTCGTGCGGTCGTTCGTCGCGCCGGGCTGGAGCTAAAGTCCGGCGCCCGGTCGTCCGACATCGCGGGTATGGGCTTCATGTCGCTCGCCTTGCGGAGCATCGATCCTGCCGCGCCGGCCGCGCGGGCGCGGAGACCGTCGGCGCCGCGCCCGCGCCGGTCCGCGGTTCCGGTCCTGGTCGCCGCCCTGCTGCTGGGCGGCGTCGACGGCGCGCCGGCGCAGAGCCTGCGGGGAAGCAGCGCGTCGCTCGACCGGCAGGTCGACCAGGCCCGGCGGCACGACTTCACCCGCCTCGCCGGCCCCCCGCAGGTGCGCCGGTTCGTCGACGCCGGCCTGCTCGTGCACATCCCCGGCAATCGGGACTACACCCTGGTCGACGTGTCGTTCCCGTTCGCCCGGCCCGAGGTGCGGCTGTTCGTCGAACGGCTGGCGTCGCAGTACCGCCGGGCGTGCAACCAGAAGCTCGTGGTGACGAGCCTGACGCGGCCCCTGTCGCATCAGCCCCGCAACGCCTCCGACCGCTCGGTCCATCCCACCGGCATGGCCATCGACCTGCGTCTCCCCGCCGGGCGGTGCCGAAGCTGGTTGGAATCGGTGCTGCTGTCGCTGGAGGCGCGGGGGGTGCTCGAGGCGACGCGCGAGCGTCGGCCGCCGCACTACCACGTGGCGGTCTACCCGAGGCCCTACGCGGCCTACGTGAGGGAGTTGACGGCGCGGGCCGCGGCCGGGGAGGCCCCCTCGGCCGACACGGCCGACGTCTTTCACGTCGTGCGCCGCGGCGACTCCCTCGAGCGTATCGCGCGCCGCCACCGGGTGCCGGTCGAAGCGTTGCGGCGTGCGAACGGCCTCACGTCGTCGCTCATCCATCCGGGGCAGTCGCTCCGCGTGCCGGGCGCGCGGCCGTCGACGCCGCGGGCCGCCCGAGGGGCCGGGGAGGCCGCGCGGGCGGATGCGGTCGCCGTCCACGTCGTGCGCCGGGGCGACTCACTCGACCGCATCGCCCGCCTCTACGGCGCGACGGTCGAAACGCTGCGGCGTGCGAACGGCCTCACGTCGTCGCTCATCCATCCGGGGCAGCCGCTCCGGGTTCCCCGCGCGCGGCGGTAATCGCGGGCCGGCGCGCCCGTACCGCGCGGCCGCTCCGCGTGGCCCGCGCGCGGCGGCGGCGCGCCGCGAATCCGCTGCGTCCCCGTCCCGTCTGGTGTTCCCCGCGTCAAGGGCGGCCCGTCCGCGCATCGCGAAGACAGCCCGTGCCCTCGGGGCGGGAGCCGGTTAGAATAGGCGGTGAGGCACGGCGCGCGCCGCGTGCGGCGGCCGCGGCGTTCCCTGGAGTGGTGACTCGATGAAGATGACGTCCGTTGTACTGACGGTGGCCCTGGGTCTGCTCGGACCGGCGGCGGCTCCAGCGCAGGATGGCGTTCCGCGGCTCTCGAACGGGCTGCCCGACATGAACGGCATCTGGCAGGTGCTGAACGAGGCCAACTACGATCTCGAGCCGCACATGGCGCGGCACTCGATGCAGATGCGCCCCGGACCGGTGAACCCGGTGCCCGCGGTTCCGACCCTGCGTCTGGGGGCGGTCGGCGCCGTGCCGGGCAGCCTGGGGGTCATCGTCGGCGGCGGCCGGATTCCCTACACCGACGAGGCGCGCGCCCTCAAGGAGGAGAACCGCGCCAACTGGATCGACCGCGACCCCGAGGTGAAGTGCTACATGCCGGGGGTCCCGCGGGCGACCTACCTCCCCATGCCGTTCCGGATCGTCCAGAGCGAGAACGACTTCTTCATCGCGTACCAGTTCGCCGGCGCGGTGCGCGACATCTACCTGGACGACCCCGGGCCCTCGCAGATCGACTCGTGGATGGGCTGGTCGGTCGGAAGCTGGGAGGGGGACACCCTGGTCGTCGAGGTGACCGGCCTCCACGACGGCACGTGGTTCGACCGCGCGGGCAGCCACCACAGCAACCAGCTCCGGGTGGTGGAGCGCTACACGATGCTGGGGCCGAACCACATCGACTACGAGGCGACGATCGAGGATCCGGTGGTCCTGACCGAACCGTTCACCATCAAGATGCCGATCTACCGCCGCATCGAGGAGAACGCCCGGCTCATGGACTTCCGTTGCGTCGAGTTCGTCGAGGAGCTGCTGTTCGGCGAATGGCGCCGGGAGCCGCTGCCGCGCTAGGAGTCTGCGCCGTAGAGAACGGTGCAGACTTCTAGCAGGGTTGGTTGGGCGGCGAGCGGAGCCGTAGGCGACGCTCTCCGGGCTGGGGCAGGCGGCCTGATTCGGCGGGAAGCGCCGCCGCGGGCGGCGAATTCCGGGGAGGTTTGAGAATGGGTAGTCGAATCGCGGTCGGTCTGGGCGTGCTCGCGGTGTTCGGACTGGCGCTGCCGGCGGCGGCGCAGAGCGGCGACATTCCCCGCACCCCGAGCGGGCGTCCGGACCTGTCGGGCACCTACGACGTGTCGACGCTGACCCCGATGCAGCGGCCCGTCGAACTCGGCGGGACGATGTCGCTGACCGACGAGGAGGCGGCGGCGGTCGCGGCGGCCGAGGCGCGGCGGATGGCCGAGCGCAACGCCCCCAGCGACCCCAACCGCGGGGCCCCGCCCGAGGGCGGCGACGGCTCGCAGGGCGCCGCCGGCAACGTCGGCGGCTACAACTCGTTCTGGATCGACCGCGGCACCGGCGCGTACCAGATCGACGGCGAGTGGCGGACGTCGATCCTCATCGACCCGCCGAACGGCCGCTTCCCGCCGCTGACCGAGGAGCGGCAGGCGGCCATCCGGGCCGCCGTCGAGGCAGGTCCGCCGCGGCGCGCGCAGAACGACGGCACCGCCTACTGGCTCGAGGCGGGGCTCGACGCCCCCGGCCCCTACGACAACATGGAGCAGCGGCCCTACGCCGAGCGCTGCATCCTCAGCTTCGGCTCGACGTCGGGGCCGCCGATGCTGCCCGCCCTCTACAACAACCACAAGCGGATCGTGCAGGGCGAAGACACCATCGTGATCCTGATCGAGATGGTTCACGACGCCCGCATCGTCCGGATGAACGCCGAGCACGATCCCCCCCACATCAAGAAGTGGCTCGGCGATTCGATCGGCTGGTGGGAGGGCGACACCCTCGTGGTCGAGACCACGAACTTCGTCGACCGGCCGGCGTTCCGCCAGGGGAGCGGCGACATGAAGGTGACCGAGCGCTTCCGCATGGCCGACGCCGACACCCTCGTCTACACCTTCACGGTCGAGGACCCGACGGTGTGGACGGCGCCGTTCACCGGCGAGTACGCCTGGCCGCGCAGCGGCAACAAGGTGTTCGAGTACGCGTGCCACGAGGCGAACTACGCCCTCGAGGGCATCATGAAGGGCGCCCGCCTGCTGGAGGCGGACTTCCGGGGCGAGAACCCCGAGGGCGTGGCGAACCCCACGCGGTAGGCGTCCGCGCCGCGGAACGGTGCTGCGGGAGGAGTCTGCGCCCGTGGACCGGCGCGGACTCCCGGACGGTTGGATGGGCGGCGGGCGGAGGCGGCGCTCTCCGGGCTGGCGCCGATGCCCCCGCGATGGGTCGGCGGGACGCAGCCGGAAGCGGCGATTCGGGGCGGGCGGGATGACATCCGGCCCGGATTCCACAGTCAGGAGAAGGACGATGCGCAAGCGGACCCGTGTAGTGCTCGGAATCGGTATGGCCACTTTCATCCTCGCCGGACTGGCGGTGACCGGCGGCGCGCCGGCGCAGGCCCATCACGCCTTCGGGGCCGAGTTCGACCCCAACCGGCCCGTCGTGCTGCGGGGGCCGGTCGTCCGCGTCGAGTGGGTGAACCCCCACACGTGGATCCACATGGAGGTGACGACGGAGGACGGCGGCAAGCAGGTGTGGATGGTCGAGGGCGGCACGCCCAACACCCTGCTGCGGCGCGGGCTGACCCGCAACTCGATTCTCCCCGGCACGATGATCGTGGTCGACGGCTACCAGAGCAAGGACCGCAGCGCCCGCGCCAACGGCCGCGACGTGACGTTCGAGGACGGCAGCAAGTTCTTCATGGGCTCGTCCGGCACCGGCGCGCCCCTCGACGGCCGCGACCCGACCGAGCCGCGGCGGTAATCGCGCGGCGGCGCGGACTGACGGGCGCGTCGGGACCCCGACTTGTTGCGGACCCCGGCGCGCACGTTCCCGCCCTGGGACCGTCGTCGCCGGGTACTTGCGGCCGACCCGTTCGGGCGCCGCGTGCGGAACTCCGACCGGCAGGCCGGCGTTTCCCGAGGAGACGGCGTTTCCCGAGGAGACGGCGTCCATTTGCACCGCGCGCTTGGCGCGGGTCGCACGCGGGCACCCGGTGGCTCGGGACCTTGCGCGGACGTGCCGCGGCGCTTCACGCGGGATGGCCGACGGGCGGGCCGGGCGCGGTCGATTGGCTCTGCGTTCGGGGAGAGCCGGGAAGAACCGTCGTGCGTTCCAGCAGCCAGACGACGTTGACGGCCACCGGCGCGCCGCCGGCCCGGGCCGGTTCGAAGCGGACGTCGGACGCCAGCCGAGACAGCGCCCGCTGAAGCTCGGCGTCGGGCGCGGCGGCGCCGACCGCATCGGAGCTCCTCCGCGCGCCGGCGGCCTCGCGCCGCGTGCCCGCCGACTGCTGGCGCAGCACCTCGACCGAGGCGAGTTCGCCCTCGCGGGTCACCACCGCGGCCAGCGCCAGCTTCTCCAGCACCAGCGGCGGAAGCGGCCGAATCAGCATCGCCGCGGCCTGCGTGTCGGGCGACACGTGGGGCAGGCTGATGCCGCTCTCGAAACCCCACAGCGGATTGGCGTTCGAGCCGAGGCTGTTCGAGCCCTGGAGGAAGCCGGCCAGCGAGTGCGGGTGGACCGGCGGCGAGAAGCTGAGGGCCATGGCCACGAACACGCCGGCCACCAGCATCGAGACGGCCGCGCCGCCCACCACGCACAGGCTTTGTCCATTCGCGAAGACCGCGCGCAGCCGCCGTTCCAGCGGGCGGCGGGGTACGGGCGGGACCTCGTCGAGGACGCTGGACGCCACCCCCGCGTAGTCCACCTCGCCGGGCCGTTGCTCGGCCGCGTACTCGCGCAGGGCGACGGTGATGGCGCTCAGATCCCGCCGCACCCGCCGGCAGTCCGCGCAGGCCTCGAGGTGGACGTCCAGAGCCACCTGCCGGCCGACCGGGAGCTCGCCGTCATGGGCGGCGGTCAGCCATTGACGCGCGGTGCGGCAACGGAGCGATCTCGTACCAGTCATCGGAACACGTGCCTCAGCTCGGCGCGCAGGGTCTGGCGGGCGCGCGCCAGTCGTGACTTCACCGCGGCGGTCGAGATGCCGAGCGAGAAGGCGATCTCGGCGTACCGCATGCCGTGCAGCTCGCGCAGCACGACCGCCGACCGCTGCTCGAACGGCAGGCGGCCGAGGGCCCGCCACAGCCGCCCGCGCAGCTCCTTCCGGTCGAGCGCGCGTTCCGGCGACGCCTCCGCGGCCGGCGCGGGCGGGTCGACGAACACCGTCTCCAGCGACACCTGGTCGGCGCGCTTGCGGCGGCGCCACCAGCGCTGCTGGTTGCGGGCCTGGTTCACGGCGATGCGGTAGATCCAGGTCTGCAGCGCCGAGTCGCCGCGGAAGCGGTGAATCGAGCGGAACACCGTCAGGAACACGTCCTGCGACAGGTCGCGGGCGTCCTCGGGGTTGCCGAGGAGCTGCAGGGCCAGGTGGTACACCATCCGCTGGTGGCCGTGGACCAGCTCGCGGCAGGCGTGGGCGTCGCCGGCCGCGCAACGCTCCGCCAGCTCGCTCTCGGAGGTCGTCGTTTCCGCCCAGTCGATGGCTCGAACCGGTTTCACCCTGCCTCCCGTGCTGGAGTCGCCCCGGGTCCGGCGGTCAGCCGGGCGCGCGTGTGGCTAGTCCCTCCCGGAGCCGCGTCGTCCGCGACGTTCGGGCGTCGTCACGCGCCTCGGACGCGCCGGCACGCGGCCACCGTCGGCTGCTCGAAAGATGGTCCCTACAATTGGATGCCGCTCGGCGGAAAAAGTTCCGGTCACGGGCGGCGCACAGCCTGTTTTCGGCGGTCTTCGACACCGGGGCGCACGGCGATGTGATTGCCGTCCGCGTCCCAACGCGGCGCCCGCCGGACGGCGGTGACGCGCGACGACGGCCGGTGCGGCAGGTCGGCGGCCGACGTCGGAGCGGCGTCCGGCCCGTTTCCCTGGTCCCCTTCGTCCCCGTCGTTGAACCGGCGGCCTGCACAGGGTAGGATACACGGATCGCGCGGGGCAATCAGGCCCCGCCGTCCCGGCGCGGGGGCGCCGGGACGGGTTCAACAACGGGGGACGGACATGCTCAGTCACAGTCGCGTGACCGCCGGCATCGCCGGCTTGGCGGTGGCGCTCATCGCCGCGCCGGTCGCGGCGCAATCCGATTCGATACAGCGGACGCCGCACGGCGATCCGGACATCTCGGGTGTCTTCACGTTTCGTACGATCACGCCCCTCGAGCGGCCGGCGGCGCTGGCCGGCAGGACGAACCTGAGCGCCGAGGAGGCCGCCGCCTTCGAGGCGTCCGAGCGCACGCGGCAGAACCGCGACCTGTTCGATCCCGAGACGGGCGCGCCGAACGCCGGCTACCAGTCGCGGGCGGAGGGCGGGGTGCTGTCCTACAACGAGTTCTGGTACGAGCGCGGGGTCGAGCTGACCGCCGACAAGCGCACCTCGCTGATCGTCGATCCCCCTGACGGCCGGCTGCCGTGGCGCGAGGAGAGCCGGCAGGCCCGCGCCATCAACCGGCTGAACCTGCGCAACGGCTTCGCCGACCACTACACCGACCGCAGCCTGGCGGACCGCTGCCTCCTCGGCTTCAACTCGGGGCCGCCGATGACCTCGGCCGCGTACAACAACAACGTGCTCATCGTGCAGACTCCCGGCTATGTCGTGCTCCTCAACGAGATGGTGCACAACGCCCGCATCATCCCCCTCGACGGAAGCCGCCACGGCAAGATCCGCCAGTGGGTCGGCGACTCGCGCGGACACTGGGACGGCGCCACCCTGGTCGTCGAGACCACCAACTTCCGGGGCGAGACCGCGGCCCGCGGGTCGAGCCGGGACACCCATCTCGTCGAGCGGTTCACCAGGATCGATCCCGACACGCTGATGTACGAGTTCACGTTCACCGACGAGAACCACTTCACGCGTCCGTGGACCGCGGCCATCCCCTTCCGCCGGACCGACGGCCCCCTGTTCGAGTACGCCTGCCACGAGGGCAACATCGGCATGCACGGCATCATGGCCGGCGCCCGCGAGCTCGACACGCAGCCGGTCGAGGGGACCCGCTAGCGCGCAGCTTGGCGGTCTCGGGCTGGGCGGCTGGGCGTCCTGCACGGCCTTCCGCCCGAGCCGCCACGCTTGTTCGGATGTCGGACTTGGCCGTGGGCCGGATGAGGCGTTAACCTCGAAACAGCCTTCGGTCCGAGGGTGTCGTGAGTGGGGCGGGGATGGACTGGACGGCAATAGGCGGGTTCGTGGGGCTGGCCGGGCTCATGATCGCCCTCCACGCGTTCACGAATCGGCGTATCGACAACCTGAGCCTGCAGCTCACGTCAACGAACAGCCGAATCGACAACCTGTACCAGTTCCTGATCGAGAAGTTCTCGAAAAACTGAGGAACCGCCGGGCAGGTTGGCTGGTCCGACGTGCACCGGCGGCCGACCAGCCCGGTAATCCATGGACTGGACCGCGCTCTCGGACCTCTTCCAGATCCGCGCCCAGGAGCTGCTGGGGACCGAGGTCGACCAGATCCGGTTCACCGACATCGGCCTGACCTGGACGTTGTCGGTGGCCGTGCTCCTGGTCGGGCTCGCGACCCTGGCCCGCCTTTGGGGGCTCGCCCGCATCCACCACCGGCAGCACTCCGGACACCGCATCGAGCCGCGCTTCCGGCGCGGGCTCCTGGGCCGCGCCCTGTACCATCTGCCCAAGGTCCTGCTGGGCCTCGCCCTCGCGATCATGCTCGTCGCGATGGCCGACCCCTACCTCGCCTCGACCGAGGAGGTCGCGGGCGAGATGGAGTCGCGCATCCGCATCGACCTCGTCGACACGTCGCTCTCGATGTCGTGGGAGCTGCCGGGGACGGGGCGGTCGCGGGCCGAGGTCGCGCGCGAGGCGCACCTCGAGTTCATCGAGATGCGCCGGGCCAAGAACGACCGCGTGGCGCTGTGGCTCTTCTCGTCGTTCCCCTACATGGTCGACGACTTCGTCATCGACGACGAGCTGTACTTCTTCCAGGTCCTGGACGCGCCGTACGCGATCGTGCGCATCCTCGCCGCGCAGTCGGGCACGCCCATCGACCAGTACTACGTGCCGCCCGACAAGGTGCGCATCGTCGAGCGCGAGGGCAACACCAACATCGTGCGCGCCCTGCAGTCGGTGGTGCGGCACTTCGACCGCGACGCCGCCCTCCTCGGGCGCGGCGCCACGCCCCACCGCGCGGTGCTCATCGTCACCGACGCCGACGTCGACGAGATTCCCGAGGCTGAGTTCGTCGCGCTGAGCCAGCGGAACATCGTCCCCTACATGATCTTCATCAACGCCGCCGACGCCCGGCCCGCCCGCGCCGGCCGGAGCGCCGCGGCGCGTCAGTCGACCAACAACACCCAGGGGCTCATCGACATGATCCGCGCCTTCGGCGGCGACTACTTCGACGTCGCCGACGCCGACGGCCTCGCCCGCGCCTACGAGGCCATCGACAACGCCGAGACGGTGCCCGTCGATCTCGCCCACCGCGCCGTCAGGGTGCCCATCTACGCCCGCTTCCTGCTGATCAGCATGGCCCTCTTCGTGGTGGGCATCCCCGCCGGCTTCCTCGCCGAGCTGCTGTGGGGGACGAACCCGTAGCGCCCCGGGGAGTCCGCCAATGCGCCTAGGCCGCACGAGCTTCCCGACCAGGACGAGGAGCCCGCCGCACCGGGAGGATCCGCGTTGTGGTGAGGGACGGTCCGGATTCCTTGACGGGATCGAATCTTCGTGTTATTTTCGCTTCGTGCCTGTCGCCGATCGATTGAGTCGAATACCCTGACGGCCACGAGTCGGCCCGTGCGTCGTGTGGTTCGGCGGCTGGTGACGCCCGGCACGTCGAGCGGCCGGGGTCGAGCGGGAGCTGACGAAGAACGAGAAGAGGTTCGTCGATTCGGGGCGGGACGTCGGGTGCTGATGCGGACCGGTCGGAGCCGAGCGGAAGATGAGGAAGACGGCACGGCGGAGGACCGGAGCGTCTCTCGGGAGCGGGGATGCCTCTGGCGAGTTTCTCACCGATTTCATCAGCGGTGAACAGGTTCGCGCCACGCCGGAGGAGGTGCAGGCGGTGCAGGTCTTCGCCCGTCGCCTGGTCGAAGACTACGGCTACAGCAGGAATCGAATCCGGACGCGCCCTCAGCATCGGGTCCGCCGGAGGCCGTCCGACGAGGGCCGCTCCTATCCGGTCGACATCGCTGTATTCCATGGAACCGAACATACCGAGAGTCAGCTTGCCATGATCGTCGAATGCAAGAAGAACGATCGTCGCGACGGCGAGCAACAACTGCGGCTGTACCTGGACATGTCGGCGGCCGAGGTCGGCGTCTGGTTCAACGGCAGGGATCACGTCTACCTTCGAAAGGTCACCCGGCGGGACGGCCATCGCACATTCGAGCATCTGCCGAACATTCCGCGCAGCGGCGAGCGCATCGAGGACATCGGACTTCATCTGCGCCGGGACCTCGTGCGGCCGTCCAACCTGAAGGCGGTGTTCCGCGACATCCGCAATCACTTGGCCGGCATGACCACCGGCATTACCCGCGACGAGGCGCTGGCGCAGGAGATCATCAACATCCTGTTCTGCAAGCTGCTCGACGAGCAGGAGACCGCGCCCGACGAGGTGCTCACGTTCCGCGCCGGCGTCGGAGAATCCCCCGAGGACGTCCAGCAGCGTGTTCGCGGCCTCTTCGAGCGGGTCAAGGAGACCGTCTTCGGCGACGTCTTCGAGGCGACTGACCGCATCAACCTCGATCCGCAGAGCTTGACGTACGTCGTCGGAGAGCTTCAGCCGTACGCCGTGGTCGACGCCGACCGTGACGCGATAGGCGATGCCTTCGAAGTGTTCATCGGCCCGGCGCTGCGCGGTGCCGAGGGACAGTTCTTCACGCCCCGCAACGTCATCGAAATGATGGTGAAGATGGTCGATCCGCGTCCCGGAGAGAAGGTGATCGATCCGGCGTGCGGGTCCGGCGGCTTTCTCATCGCCGCGCTCTCCCACGTCTGGGAGCGCCTCCGGCACGAGGCCCGCCGGAAGAAGTGGAGAGAGCGCGAGCTGGCGAGACGCGAGCTGGAGATCGCGACGGACTGCTTTCGGGGAATCGACAAGGACGCCTTTCTCTCGCGCGTGTGCAAGGCCTACATGGCCCTGATCGGCGACGGCCGTGGCGGCGTCTTCTGTCAGAACGCTCTCGAGCCGGTGGAAGATTGGTCTCCGCAGATGCGACGGGAGATCGAACCCGGGACCTTCGACGTCGTCCTGACGAATCCGCCGTTCGGCAAGAAGATCGTCGTCCGGGGCGAGCGCATCATCTCGCAGTTCGAGCTCGGCTCCAAGTGGAAGTACGACCGGGGTGCGGGAACCTGGAACAGGTCGACGGTTCAGCGGGACAAGTTGCCGCCGCAGATTCCCTTTCTCGAGCGTTGCCTCCAGCTTCTGAAGCCCGGCGGCCGGCTCGGCATCGTGCTGCCGGAGAGCATCTTCGGCAATCCGAGTCACGGCTACGTGGTCCAATGGCTCCAGGCGCGCCTGAGCGTCACCGCCGTGGTCAGCATGCCCGAACCGTTGTTCAAGACGAGCGGAAAGGGCGGCACCCACACGAAGGTGTGCATCCTGATCGGCACGTTGTCCGATCGGCCCGCGACGCCGGCGCTCTTCATGGGTGAGGCCAAGTGGTGCGGGCACGACTCGCGGGGCAACCCCACGCTTCGCACCCGCGCCGACGGAAGCACCGAGCTGCTCGACGACGTGCCCGAGATTGCCGACCGCTTCGCGGCGTGGCGACGCGATGTGGGCGCCTTCGAGCCGGGTCATCAGGCCTTTCTTCTTCCTCGCGACCAAGTGGCCAAGGGGGTGCTGGTCCCCCGGTACTACGATCCCGAGATCGGCGACGAGATCGCCCGTCTGTCGGGAGACTACCGGTTCGTGGCGCTTGGCGAACTCGTCGAGCAGGGCGCGTTGTCGTTCGACACCGGCGTGGAGGTGGGAAAGATGGCGTACGGGACGGGGGGAATTCCGTTCATCCGCACGTCGGACATCTCCAACTGGGAGATCAAGGCGGACTTCAAGCACGGCGTCAGCGAGGAGATCTACCGGGAGTTGCAGCCGAAGGCCGACGTCCGGGCCGGCGACATCCTCATGGTGAAGGACGGCACCTATCTGATCGGCACGTCCGCGGTGGTCACGAAGTTCGACCTCCCGATGCTGTTCCAGAGCCACCTGTACCGGATTCGCGTCGGCGAACCCGGGATCATCGACCCGTGGCTGCTGTTCGCCCTCCTCAACACACGTATCGTCGATCTGCAGGTCCGTGCGAAGCAGTTCACGCAGGACATCATCGACACCATCGGCAAGCGGGTCTTCGAGGTGGTGATTCCGGTGCCCCGTTCGGGGCAGCGGGCGCGCGGGATTGCCGGCCGATGCAGGCGCATCATCGAGACCCGGGTCCGGCTCCGCGAAGAGGCGCGCGCGCTCGTGAACGAGATCGGTTCCGCAACGGTCGGAGGCCGCCCTGACGCCCCACGGTGAGCGTCCAACGTCCCGGCTCCGAGCGGGCGGGCGGTGCGCCCGGCCGTGCATCCCCGCCTGAATGCGCGGCCCATCAAGCTCGGCGCCTTCGGTGGGGACTACTGCGACATGATCGCGCCACCGGCGGATGCGCCGGCCCGGTGCAGGGGGTACGATGGGTGCTTCCGGTCGCTGTCCACCGTCTTGCTCGGCAAGATCCTCCGGGTCTTCTCGACGAGCCCGAGCGGGTCCGGATGTTTCTCGAGACCGTTGAGCAGCCTTGCCGCGGCCCTCGGCAGCTTGCCGCCTGTTCCTCGGCTCAGTGCCTCGATGCCGGCGGCGGTCTGTTCAATGACCTCGACCGGGTCGGCGTCGTCTCTCAACGGCCAGCAGGCGAGAAACCCGGCCTGGATCCACCGTTCGAGCGCTGCGTCTTCGACCGTCCACCTGACGAAGGTGTCGTCGGCTTCGTGCAGCAGCCGTTCAGGCCTGATTCCCCACTGGGCTCCATGCTTGATCGTCCACTTGTTGACCTCGATGTGGTCGATGCTGCGCAAGTTGCTGGTGAGCAGCATCTTCGCCTCCAGGACGAGGCTCTCGGCCACGATTCTCGCGTCTGGGCGATCGGGAATGTCCTCGGGGTCCGCTCCAGGAAAGCAGCGCGGATCGATCTCCGTGAGAATCCGCTCCGCGAGTTCTTCCTGCCTTGCGGTCAATGGGACGATTCGGTATTGGCTGTCGGGATCCCGCCACATCCTGGCCCACCAGACCTGCCGCTGGAGGTCGTTTACCCGTATGACCGAAAGCTCTGTCGCCCTGGTCGCGAGCTGCTGCTCGGCGACGCTGACGTCCGTCCCGGTGTCGATGGCCCCCAAGGGGGCGAGTTCGCTGGCGACCGTAGGGGTTGCGAGGAGTTGTCGTCCGTGAAGCTCCTGCCATGCAGCGTGGAGCTTGCGCTGCGTGGGGCGTTTCAGCTCGCTGGTGTCGACGACGATCATCGGGGTTTCGCGTCCGGTGTCGCGTCCCGCGCGGCTGCGCGCACGCGCTCCTCCCGGAGACGCTCGAAAGGCGTTCGGGTCCCGCTCGCCCGATGCCGTGGCCCGAAGTACCACCGGTCGGCGAGCTGTCGTATCGTCTCGTCGTCGGCGTCTGGGCCCAGCAGCTCTTGGGCCCGGTCGTGGAGCATCTTCCGGAGCTCGCGGTCGCTTCTCACCGTGCGGCTCGGCATGATGGGTTGCCCCTTCCGCTGTTTTGAGGCGCTCGTTCGCAGTCTATCGTGTTTCGGCCGGTTGCGCTTCCGTCGCGGTGGTGCGGGCTGAGCTGATAGCCGGCGGCGCCGCCATCACGAGCGAATCGCTCCGCGACAGCGTGCAGATGCGCGAGACCTGCGGGTCAGACGAGTTGGGGGGGGGCGGGCGGCCCGCGGCGGAGGCCGGCGGGAAGCCGGCCCCCCCCCGGTCCCTCAGTCGTTCGTCGACTCGTGCTGCGCCTCGTTCGCCATCAGGGCCGCCTTGATGGTCGAGGCCCAGATGCGGGTGCCCTTTTCGTTCAGGTGCAGGCCGTCGTCGATGAAGATGTCGTCCATGACCGTCCCGTCCGCCTGTAGGAACGGGGTGGCGACGTCGATGTAGTGCACGCGCTCGTCGGCCGCGGCGACCTCGCGGTACAGCGCGTTGGTCTCCTGCGCCTTGTCCCAGACCGCCACGCGGGCGAGGCTCGGCTTCACCGACATCACGTAGACGCGGGTCTCGGGCAGCTCGGCGTGGACGGCCGCGATGATCTGCTCGAGCTCGGACGCGATCGTGGCCGGAGGCACCATGAACCGCCCGGTGTCGTTGTCGCCCTCGTAGATGACGACCGCCCGTGGCTGGTACGCGATCACGACGCGGTCGACGAAGTGCAGCACGTCGGCCATGGCGCTGCCCCCGAACCCGCGCGGGATGACCGAGAGGGGGGCGAGGTCCGCGGGCATCGCGTCGTTCCACCGCGCGATGCTCGAGCTGCCGGTGACGACGATCGCCCCCGGCGGGGGCATGTTCCCGCGGTCCGCCGCCTCGAACGCCTGAATCGCGCCCTCGTAG
Source organism: Vicinamibacterales bacterium (assembly GCA_963666855.2). GTDB lineage: Bacteria > Acidobacteriota > Vicinamibacteria > Vicinamibacterales > UBA8438 > JAJEEA01. The sequence continues at coordinate 5,292 of CAXXTG010000219.1, read as the reverse complement.
CGGGACGGGTCGATGGGCAGGGCCTGCTGTGCCGTTGCCGTTGTCGCCACGCCCGCCACGAGCAGGGCCGCCATCGCCGCCGATCTCAACCGCATCATCTTCATCTGCAACCTCCCGGTTTCCATTGGCGTTCCACGGTTCGATGTCGCCGATTATAGCCGCCGCCGAGCCGGCCGGCTGCGTCGCTCCCGACCATGTCTTTCGCGTGCCGGAGGCTTCGTGGAGCCTGCCGGTGGCGGCGTCGGCCCCGGCGCGGGGCCGTAGTCACCCCTGTAGAGCGGGGTACGACCCGGCCCGTTCCGCGAGTGGCGCCGCCCGCCCGGCGCGGGGCCGCGGTCACGGCGCTTCCGGCACGTAGATGATTTCGCCGCTGTCGAGCTGGTACGCGACGCCGACCCGCCGGCCGCGGCGGCCCGCGGCGTCGTCCACGTCCTCGGCCCGGTAGCGGGTGATCTCGCCCGCCTCCTGGGTGATGATCTCCATCTCCGCCGTGCCGGGGTTCTTGACCATCGTGAAGTCCTCCTGGGTGAGGAACTCCGTCAACTGCCAGCGGCTGACCATCGCGACCATGAGGGCCACCGCGAAGACCATCGCGACGTCGAACAGGTTCGCGATGGCCCCGAGGGGGTCGCTGTCGTCGCGGAACGAGGCGCCGATTCTGCGCCGCCGTCTTCTGCCGGCCATTCGATCCTCCTTCTCAGGTCATGTCCGCCTGCCGGCCGAGTCATGCCCGCGCGGCGCGGCGCACGGCCGGGGAACCGGCCGCCCCGTCTCCGGGCGTGTCCGCCCGCTCGCCGATGCGTCATGCCCGCGCGGCGCGGCGCTCGGCCGGGGAACCGACCGCCCCTTTTCCGGTCATGTCCGCCTGCTCGCCGACGAGTCCGCTCACGAACTCGAGATCGTTGAGCGCCTCGGCATGCCAGCGCTGCTTCGCCTGCTGGACGGCGAAGCCGATGCCGCCGACGAAGAGCCCCACGACGGTGGTCGAGAAGGCCACCTGCAGGTTCTCGGCCATCGTCACGATGTCGCCGGCGGCCAGTCCGACCAGGGCCGGCCCCATGGGGATGAGCGTTCCCATCAGGCCGAGCATCGGGCCGAGCCGCGCCATGGTCCGCGCCGGCGCGAGATCGGTCTCGCAGCCTGCCTCGAAGTCGGCGAGCACCTTCTCGCGTTGCGCCGCCGAGGCGCCGTGGTCGAGCAGGCGCCCGATGGCCGGGGCCCACCGCGGCTCGGGGGGCAGGTCGGCGTCCCGCAGCACCGCTTCCAGGTTGCCGCCGTCGAGCCGGTCGAGCAGCGGCCGTAGCGCGGCTCGGAACCGGAGCCGCGACAGCCATGCGCCGTAGGTGCGTCCGACGAGCAGCAGCGACCGGCCGAAGAGAATCAGCAGCACGACGATGACCGGCACGAGCAGGCCGGTCGAGAGCAGGTACAGGGCGCGTGTCAGCAGCTCCATGGTTCAGGGATGTCGACGGTAATCATCTTGCCGGGCGCCAAGCGCGCCGAGCTGCAGGAACAGGCGGCGTTTGGTTGAAGTGCGCAACCCTGTATCGGTCACTGTCCCGAGGGCGCCTGAACGGAAACTGCCTGCCACGCGCCAGCGCAGGAAATCGCGGAATGCCGGCCGCGTGTCGCAGCCTTGTTTCGATCATCGTCCCAGGTCCGCGAGGCGGCGCAGGCGCCGGCGGTGGCTCCAGTAGCCGACGAGGATACCGAGAAGCGCCGCGCCGGAGACGACCGCAAGGGGGCCGGCCTCGACCGCGGCCCCGGTGCTCCGCACTCCCCCCCGCAGCGCGAACGCGGTCAGCCCGGTCGCCAGCACCACTTGGCCGATGTGCACGAGCAGGCGCAACTCGGCCCGGAGGTCCCGATCGGGAAGCAGCCGTCGAATGGCCTCGCTGCCGCCCAGTCCCGCGACGACGACGGCGAGGCACACCACCAGCGCGGTGGTCGAGAAGCTCCACCCCGACGCCGCGTGGAACGCCTTCACCTCCACGTAGAACAGGGCCGGCGCGGGGATGATCCCGACGTGGCGCACCGCCAGTCGCTCGAACCACCGCAGCCGCCGGCCGTGCCGGGCCCCGAGCAGCAGGGCGACCCCGCCGCAGCCGAGGACGCCGTCGAACGCGAGCAGGGCCGCCAGCGTCTGGACGCCGGCGCCGTCGAGCCCGCCGACGAACGCGGTCAGGCTCTGGCGCACCGCGAGCGGGTGCAGGGCGTAGACGGCGGCGGCGACCGCGGCCACCGCCAGCCCCCGCGCCCACCGCCGGTCGATGGACGCCGCCGCCAGCAGCAACAGGATGACCCCGGTCCCCGCGACGACGTCGAGTACCGCCTCCATCGCTCCCCCGCGTCAGGCCGTGCCGCGCCGCCTGCGCAGGACGGGCAGCGCGAGCGCGAACAATCCGGCGACGCGCTCGCGCCTATGGCTCCCCCCCGTCAAGTCGTGCTGCGCCGCCTGCCCAGGACGAGCGGCGCGAGTGCGAACCGTCTGGTGACCGCGATCGCGCCCATGGCTCCCCCGCGTCATGTCGTGCCGCGCCGCCTGCGCAGGACGAGCAGCGCGAGCGCGAACAGTCCGGCGACCGCGATCGCGCCGAGCCACGCCAGGCGCGCCGGGGTCGGCGGGGCCGCCGCCGCGTCCGCCGGCCGCGGCTCCGCCTCCTGCTCGGCCAGCACCACGCTCGCCTCCGTCAGCTCCACGCTCGTCGTCAGCGCCCGCCGCAGCTCGCCGCGGTAGCTCGCCGCGAGGTCCGCCGGAGCCCGCTCGGCGATGAACGACGCCAGCGCCGCATTGTCGCAGACGAAGCCGCTGCAGCCCGCCTCGAACTCCTCCACGAGCCGGGTGTGCAGCTCCGCGAGCGCCGCCACCTGCTGCGCCGTGGCCTCCCACAGGCCCTTGCGCGCCGTCTCCAGCATCACCGCGGTCATCTCCTGCAGGGCGTAGGGGTTCTCCCGCCGGAAGAAGTCCTCGACCCCGAGATCGTGGCGGTCGTCGACGTACACCTCGTACAGCTCGTTCCAGAGCGTGTCGTCGATCGCGGCCGGCTTCATCACGTTCCAGCCGTAGGTGTTGCGGAACGTCTCGGCGAAGTGCTCGGCCGACGAGGCCCCGCCCTCGTGCATCTCGCGGATGTAGGCCGGGTTCAGCAGCGTCGACCGCGCCTCGGTCCAGATCGTCTCCTCCAGGTCCGTCACCCGCGGCCGGTTCATGTTGCGGAAGTCGTTGAAGTAGGCGTCGGCGTCGCGGCCGGTCACGTGGCGGACGGCCGCGCTCAGCCCGCCCATGAACTCGTAGACGTGGTCGAGGCTCAGCGCGCCCCAGGTGTGGCTCTGCCGCGGCTGCACGACGATCTCGGTGCCGGCGAGGGCCGCCTCGAACATGCCCTCGGCATAGAAGCTCCAGAGCTCGCCCTCGTCGTAGACGGCGCCCATGTTGCGGAGGTACTGGTCGGCCACCTCCGAGTCCTCCTCCCAGCGGTCGCCGCGCTCGACCATCTCCATGATGGCGGTGCCGTAGTTGCCGTTCACGCCGCCGAAGACGCGCAGGGTCGAGTAGCGCCGCGCGTCGGCGGGGGAGAGGCCCCTGGCCATCATCACCTCCTCGGCGCGCAGCCGTCCCTCCTGGACGAAGTTGGTCTCGGCGTCGCGCGCCTCGGCCGCCATGGCGACGGCGCGGTTGATGAGGGCGAGGCGCGAGGCGGCGAGGTCGCGGAGCTGGCCGGCGGTCTGGACGACGACGTCGATGCGGGGCCGGCCGAGGTCGGCCGAGGGAATCAGGCGGAGGTCGCCGACCCGCCCCCGCGGGTCCCAGACCGGCTCGACCCCGAGCAGGTAGAAGATCTGGCCGATGGTGGCGCCCTCGGTGCCGATGAAGTCGGTCGGCCAGAGGGTGAACGCGACCTTCCGGGGCCAGGCGTCGTGGCGCCGCCGGTGCTCGTCGATGAGCGACTCGGCCAGCCTGCGCCCCACCGTCCACGCCTCCCGGGACGGCGTCTGCTCGGCGTCGATGGAGAAGAGGTTGCGCCCGGTGGGGACGGCGTCGGGGTTGACGATGGGGTCGCCCCCGGGCGTGGGCTCGACGTAGCCGCCGGCGAGGCCCCGCGCCACGCTCTCGAGCTCGAGGTCCGAGCTGTCGCGCAGGCCCTTCCGGTGGCGGTCGACGCCGGCGACGCCCGCCTTCAGCACGAGAAGCGGATCCGCGAGCTTCGATTCCCCGTGGGCCTGCTCGAGGTCGGCCGGCGAGACGAGGTCCGACAGCACCGCCTCGACGCTCTCTCCGCCCGCCCGCCGCGCGTAGGCGCGCCGCGCGGTCTGCCGGTAGCGGCGTTCGAAGAGCGCCGCGTCGTCGAGGATGTCGCTCTTGACCACGCCCTTGGCGATGTCGATGCGGGCCAGGCCGTAGGCGATCGGGTCGATCGCCATCAGCTCCGCCGTCCCGTGGATCTCCCCGTCGTTGAACGCCTCGCCCAGCGTGTAGAAGCCCTGCACGACCTTCGCCCCGTCGATCGTCTCGACGTGGTTGCTCAGGCGGAAGTAGTCGTCGTCGGACCACGCGCCCTCGGGGTCGAGGCCGAGGTCCACGTGCAGGTCCATGTCCGCGGCGAGGCGCCGGATGGTCCTGGCGTGCTCCGCCCTCACCGGGCCGTCCGCCGTGTTGCGGTAGCGGTCGAGCCGGTCGCGCAGCGGGCGCAGCCCCTCGTAGAGGCCGCCCTCCATGAAGGGCGGGGTGAGGTGGGTGACGGTGGCCGCGTAGGAGCGCCGCTTGGCGATGATCCCCTCGCCGACGTTGCTCATGATGTAGAGGTAGACGTGCGGGATCCCGCCGATGAGGGCGTCCGACCAGTCGAACGACGAGAGCGCAATCTGCTTCCAGGGTCGGAACTCCAGGCTCCCGTGGGTGCCGAAGTGCATCACCGCGTCGGCCTCGAACGCGCGCCGGGTCCACAGGTACGACGCCACGTAGGGATGCGGCGGCGCCTCCAGCGTCCCGTGCACGAGGCGGAACGTGTCGTCGCCCACCCCCGGCATCGGCTGCGGGAGGACGACCACGTTGCCGAACTGCGCGCGGGCGACCGCGATGGCGGTGTCGTCGCCGCTGCCGACCGTCATGTACTCCCCCGGGGCCGGGCCCGTACGCCGCCGCCACCGCCTCGCGCATCGCCGGCTCGAGGTGCTCTTCGGTCCATTCCGCGTACTGCGCGGCGGACACCAGGGCCGGATCCCCCTTGGCCACGTACTCCTCGAAATCCCCGCGCGCGTACGGCCCGAGCACCGGCCCCTGCGCCTGGATGA
>CAXXTG010000218.1:0-14244 GCA_963666855.2 Vicinamibacterales bacterium | reverse complement strand
CGGCTGGTGTTGCGCCAGGTGTTGTGGGTGCGGTCGTCGTTGAAGTTCACGGTCTCGACGACCAGGGTGTCGCCCTCCCAGCGGCCGCGCGAATCGCCGACGTACTGGCGGACGCCGCCGGCCGGGGCGGGGCGCCCGTCGAGGGGGGATGACGCGGACGGTGTGCATCATCTCGTTCATGACCGCGACGTGGTCGGGCGTCTGGAACAACTGCATGTTGTTGTTGTAGACGCCGGGCAGCATCGGCGGCCCCGCGTTGCCGCTCATCAGGCAGCGGTCCGAGTTGCTGAAGTCGAGGTGCGACTCGGCCGTGTCGACGGTCTCGCTGAACGACGAGCGCGCGCCCATGGTGCGCGCCCGCTCGCGGCCGGCCTCGGTCAGGGCGGGCATGCGGCCGTCCGGCGGGTCGACGATGAGCGACGTGCGCCGGGTGCTGACCGCGCCCGTCCCCCAGTCGAACCAGAAGATGTTGTACGAGCCGGTCTGCCCCTGCAGGCTCGGGTGGTCGGGCGAGTCGAGCCAGCGGCCGGGGCGCTCGCCGGCGGTGGGGATGGCGACGGTGCGCTGCGCCGGGCGCTCCTCCATCGCCTGGATCCGCGCGCGCTCGTTCTCCTCGATCTCGGCCGCCTCTTCCGCGGTCAGGTACTCACGGCCCTCGAAGCGCTCGGGGCGCTCGAGCGGCGTGCGCGTCTTGTACTCCCAGACGCCCCCGAGGTCCGGCCGGCCCCACGCCGTGCGCGGCGCCGGCTCGGGCTCCGTCTGGGCGGCCGCGGGCCCGGGAATCAGCAACGCGAACACCACAATCACGGATGTCACGGCAACGGACAGATAACGCATCTCGACTCCTCCATCGGCGGCCCTGGTGGGCGCGGTCGCCGGTTGCCTCAGCCTCACGGCACGACGGTGATCTCCCCCAGCGCCCAGGGGTGGTCGGCGCTGTGGAACCGGTACGTCCCGGGCTCGTCGAAGGCGACGTACTCGAACAGCCCCGGCTCGATGACGCCGGTCGTCCAGCTCCCGTCCAGGGCCTCGATGGTGCGCTCCATGCCGCCGTTGTTGACGAACCGCACCCGCGTGCCGGCCCTCACGCGGATCCGCTGCGGGTTGAACGCGTACTCGTCGAGGGCGCTCCGGCTGCCGCCCAGCGACCAGGACGGGTTCTCGCGCAGCGTGCCGGTCTGGATCTCGTCGGTCTCGGCCGGCGGCGGGCCCGTCCACCGGACGAGGTCGGGCGGGTCGGCCACCGGCTCGTCGCGGGGGGGCCAACCCGCCGTCGAGGGCGAACGCCCAGAGCTCGCCGCCCATCGGCAGGGCCACGTACTGCCGCCCGTCGACGGCGTAGGTGGACACCGGCCCGGGCCGCATCCGCAGCCCCGCCGGGGCGGCCTGGAACGCCCACAGCCGCTCGCCGGTGGCGGCGTCGTAGGCGTCGAGCTGGCCGTCGGCCGAGCCCCAGAACACCAGCCCGCCGGCCGTCGACATGGGACCGCTCGTGGCCAGCCGCCCGCCGACGAGGTCCTGCTTCCAGGTCACGGTGTTGGTGCGCGGGTCGACCGCGGCCAGCACCCCCGCCGACTCGGGGAGGCCGAGCCGCAGGTAGCCGGCGGGGCGGTTGTCCGAGATCCACGGGTCGTCGAACCGCTTGGCGAAGCCCACGTGACTCCGGCCCTGCGCATAGATCAGGCCGGTTTGGGGGCTGAACGACATCGGCGTCACCCGCACCATCGGAATCGGCGAGCCGAGCGCCACCACGTGCGGCTGGTCGACGGTGGGCGGCGTGAAGAAGCTGCAGCTCAGCTCGAACGGCGGCGGCACCCGGTCGCGCCAGTACGAGCAGTCGGGAATGATGCGCTCGGCCCCCACCGGGAACGGCTGGGTGTCGGCGGTGAGCTGGCCCGGGTCCTGCGGCACCGGCCGCTGCTCGATGGGGGTCAGCGGCTCGCCGGTCTCCCGGTCGAACAGGAACAGGTACCCGTCGGCCCGGATGGCGGCCACGCCCTTCCGCACGCGGCCGTCGATCTCGACGTCGTAGAGCAGCATCGGGGTGGCGATGTCGGCGTCCCAGATGTCGTGCCGCACCACCTGGAAGTGCCAGCGCCGCTCGCCGGTCTCCATGTCGAGGGCCAGCATCGAGGCCGCGAAGAGGTTGTCGCCGGCGCGGATCTCGCCGCCGAACATCGGCACCGGGTTGCCGGTCGCGAAGTAGACCAGCCCCAGCTCGGGATCGACCGTCCCCACCAGCCACACGCCGCCGCCCCCGACCCGCCAGATGTCGGAGTCCTGCGGCCACGTGTCGTGGCCGAACTCGCCGGGGCGCGGGATGACGAAGAACGTCCAGGCCACCTCGCCGGTCGCCGCGTCGACGGCCACGACCCGCCCCTGCCCCCCGCTGTCGCCGTTGGCCACCCCCACGAACACCTTGCCGGCGGCGTGCATGGGCGCGGTGGTGACCGTCTCCCCCGCCACCGCCGGCGTGCTCCCGACCGTCGTCGCCCAGACCAGCTCGCCCGTGTCCTGCCGGAGCGCCGCCACCTGCACGCTCCGCAGGCCGACGAACACGAGGTCGTCGTTCAGCCCGACGCCCTGCCACGACGGGGCCATCCCCGACGCGGGGGTCCTCGGCCTGCCAGCGCCACCGCGTCTCGCCGGTGGCGCCGTCGACGGCCAGCACGCTCGCGCCGGCGGTCAGGTAGATCACGCCGTCCTTCACCACCGGCGTCGAGCGCGACGACCCGCCGCCGGCGAGCCGGGTGACCCAGGCGCCGCCGAGCCGGTCGATGGTGTCGGTGGAGATCTGGTCGAGCGCCGAGTAGCGCGAGCTCGTCCAGTCCCCGCCGGCCAGCGGCCAGTCCTCTGCGGCGAAGCGGCTCCCGGGCTCGGTCGGCTGCCCCTGCGCGGTTCCGGCCAGGGCCGCGGCGACGGCGGCCAGTGCGACGACGACTCCACGCTTGAATGTGCCCATATCGACCCGAACTGTCTTCAAGATCTCCGGCCTTGTCAAGACGCGCCTCCCGGCCGGGTGCACGACAAGAAAGTGCGGATCCTGCGGCCAGCGCCGCGCCACCGACGCGCAGCCGGCCGCTTTCGCCAACCGCACGTGACGGTCATCCAATCCTGTCGTGCACCCGTTCCGACTCCGCGGGACGCGCCGGGGCACGGCGATCGCCAAGAAGGAGACCCGAGGCCGGCGCTTTGGGACAGGGCCCACCTGCTGACAACGGCGCCGACCGGTGCGACAATCCGATCAACATGCGCTTCTTCAACACCGAGGGCCCCGTCCGCGCGGACAGCCACTACCACATCCCGCCCCTCGACCGGGTGAACCTCGACGAGCTCCTCGGCCTCGTCCGCGACCAGCGCTACTTCGTGCTCCACGCGCCGCGGCAGACCGGCAAGACGTCGGCGCTGCGGGCGCTGCGCGACCGGCTGAACGCCGGCGGCGACCACCGGTGCGTCTACATCAACGTCGAGCCCGCCCAGGCGGCGCGGGAGAACGTCGCCGAGGCCATGCGCGTCACCCTCTACCAATTGGCGTCCGAAGAGCAGGCGACGCTGGGCAGCCGCATCCTCGCCGACATCTGGCGTGACGCGCTCGATGGGGCGGGACCGCTCGGTGCCCTTCGCGCGTCGCTGGAACGCTGGTGCATGGCGGAACCGAAGCCGCTGGTGCTGTTGATCGACGAGATCGACGCGCTGGTGGGCGACACCCTGCTGTCGGTGCTGCGGCAGTTGCGCGCCGGCTACCCGGACCGTCCCGGCCCGCTTCCCGCAGAGCGTGGTCCTGTGCGGGGTGCGGGACGTGCGCGACTACCGCATCCACTCCACCGCCGAGAACGCGCTGGTCCTCGGCGGCAGCGCCTTCAACGTCAAGTCGAAGTCGCTGCGCCTGGGCGACTTCACCGAGGCCGAGACGCGGGCTCTGCTCGCGCAGCACACCGGGGAGACCGGGCAGGCGTTCACCGACGGGGCGCTGGAACTGATCCTGACGCGCTCGGCCGGCCAGCCGTGGCTGGTGAACGCCTTGTGCCGGGAGGCCTGTTTCGAGACCAAGGCCGGCCGCGACCGCTCCCGCGCCATCACCGAGGCTGACATCGTGGACGCCCAGGAACGGCTCATCCTGGCGCGCGTGACCCACCTCGACCAACTGGCCGACAAGCTGCGCGAGGAACGGGTGCGCCGGGTGATCGAACCGATCCTGACCGGCGCGGCCGTGTCCGCCTGGTCGTCCGAGGACGTGGCCTACGTCCACGACCTGGGGCTGGTCGCGCTGGAAGACGACGGTACGCCGCGCATCGCCAACCCGATCTACGCCGAGGTCGTGCCGCGGCATCTGAACCACGCGGTGCAGATGGGTCTGCCGCAGCGGACGGCGTGGTACGTCGACGCGGACGGCGGCCTCGACGTGGACGGCCTGATCGCGGCGTTCCAGACGTTCTTCCGCGAGCACTCCGAGCACTGGGTGCAGCGCTTCGAGTACCGCGGGGCGGGTCCGCAGTTGCTCCTGCAGGCGCACCTGCAACGGATCGTGAACGGCGGGGGCCGCCTCGAGCGGGAGTACGCCCTCGGCCGGGGGCGCGTCGACCTGCTCATCCTCTGGCCCCAGGGCGGGCGCACCCGCAAGTTCGTGGTCGAGTGCAAGGTGCTGCACAGGGACCTGGAACGGACCATCGACGAGGGACTGGCGCAGACGCGCGGCTACATCGACCGCTGCGGCGCCGAGGCGGGCCACCTCATCGTCTTCGACCACGCGCCGGACCGGACGTGGGAGGAGAAGCTGTTCCGCCGCGACGCCCCGCCCGGCCCCGGCGGCGCGCCCGTCACCGTCTGGGGCATGTGACCGCAAGTGCCGGGCGCCCGATCGAGGCCCCGCCCCCCGGACGGTCCAGAAACCGCGCCGCCGCGGGGCGCCGTCGGCGACCGGGCGCTACAACCCCCGGGCCTTCTGCAGGAGCACGCCCATCACCCACAAAGAGTCGTCGCAGTTCCGGCACGATATCTCCGTGAACAACGAGTTGTCGGCTGACGACTGCCGGACGGTGTTCGTGTGGATGAAGTCGAAGTCGCGGTCGCGCTCGCGCCCGCCGTCGCGGACCACGATCTCGGTGTTGATCCGATCCCGGCTGAGGTCCAGCGACTTGATCTGGTCCGGCGTGACGGCGAAGCTGTGGTCCGGCCCGAGGGTGGACCGGAACATGACCCGCCTTCGGCTTATCGTGATCACGCCCTCGCAGAAGCCGGCCCGCAGTCCCAACCCGCCGTGGCGGTGTCTCGCCGGCAGCTCGACCTCCTGCCCCATCTCGACCGCCCGCCCCAGGAAGTCGGCGCTCTCCTCGAACCGCCCCAGCGCGTGCAGCGACTGCCCCAGCAACAGATACGCTTCGGGCGCGTCGCCATACTCCCTCAGCACCGCCGTCGCGCCCTCGGCGGCCTCGCGATAGCTCCGCAGGTTGAAGTGCCCTTGCGCCTCGCGCAGAGCCGTCTCCACGGGAACGCGCTCCAGCGCGAACCCCAACGTCGCGACCTCGCCCGGCCGGATGTCCACCTCCTCGACGACGGGCACGAAACCCGGCCCGCTCGCGGTCACCCGCCGCCGGCCCGCCGGCAGCTCCAGCCCCCTCACGGGCAGCGGATACTCGCCGAGACCGTCCACGCTCAACACCGCGTCCGGCGCGTTGGCGGTCGCGGTGAGCCTGCCCGGCAACGCCGCCAACGACAGCTCCACCACCTCCGACCGGCCCGCCACCACCCCGGCCGTGGTCGTCGCGTCGGCGTACCCCGCCTTCCGCGCCACTACCACGTGCCCGCCGGCGGACAGCCCGTCGAGGGCGAGGACGCCCGCGCCGTTCGTCGTGCCGACCTCCACGCCGTCCACCTCCACGACGCTCTCCGGCAGCGTCCGAATCGTCAGGCTGCCTTCCCTGACCCGCCTCGGCGCCGGCCGCGCGGCCGCCCGATTGCCGCCCCCGCCCGCGGCACGCGGAGACGGAGAGTCGGCCCCGCCCGCGCCGGCCGCCCCGCCGCGCGCCTCCCGCCCGGCCCCCGACGCGCCCTGCCGCGCCGCCGCCCGGTTCGCCGGAGCCGCGGCCGCGGCCTGCGTCCCCGCCGGGCGGGCGCCCGACGCCTCCCCGCTCCCCGCCGGCCCGGCCGCCGCAACGTCCTCCGGGGCCGTGGACGAATCGACCTCGACGCGGACCGGTTCGGCCCCATCCGGTCCAGTGCCGCCCCCACCCTCCCGGTCCGTCCCGGACCACCGCCACCCCCAGACCGCCGCGATCAGCACCATCCCCACCAGCGCCGCCCGCACGCCCGGCCGCCGACCGCCGCCCCGACGCGCCCGCCGGGCGCCCCGCCCCGACGCCGCCCCGGCCGCGGCGCCGGGGGACGGCATCCGCACCGTCGCCTTCATCCCTTGCGCGGCCCCCGTCCCTCCAGAGGCCGGCGCCGGCGCCGTCACCCCCGCGGTCACCGCCCGCTTCAGCGCCGTCGCCAGCGCCCCGGCGCTCGCCGGCCGATCGTCCCGGCTCTTCCGCAGCGCCCACATGACGACCGTCTCGACCGGCGCCGGAATGTTGGGATTCACCGTGTGAAGGGGGGGCGGCTCGAAATTGATGTGCTGTTGCCCGACCGCCATCAAGGTCGTCGCATCGAACGGTACCGTCCCGGTCAGCATTTCGTACAGAACGACGCCCAGGCTGTAGACGTCGGACCGCCCGTCAAGCTCCTGGCCGAGGCACTGTTCCGGCGACATGTAGTGCGGCGTGCCCGCGAGGCCGCCCTGTTGGGTCAGGGTCCCGGCCCTCGCCATTTCCAGACGGGCGATGCCGAAGTCCAGCACCTCCACATGCAGCCCCCCCGGACGCCGCGACACGACGATGTTCTCGGGCTTCAAATCGCGGTGCACGACCCTCTGATCGTGCGCCGAATCCAATGCCGCGCAGATCTGATCGAGGATCTCGGCCGCGTCGGCCGGCGGCAGCGGTCCCTCCCGCTCGATCAAATGCCGCAGGGGGTCGCCTTCGACGAACTCCATGACGAGATAGATGGTGCCGTCGTCCGCCACCCCGAAGTCGTGGACGGTGACGACGTTGGTGTGCTTGAGCCTCGCCGCCGCCTTGGCTTCGCGCCTGAATCTCTCGGGCGCCCCGGACTCGCGAAGCGTGTCGTCATGCAGAATCTTCACCGCGACGACGTCGTCGATCATCAGCCTCGTCGCCCGATAGACCGTCGCCATGCCGCCGGCGCCGATCCGGGCGTCGATGCGGTACTTGTCGTCCAGGGTCGTGCCGATGCGGGGGTCGTCGTCGGCCGCCGGCCCCGCGACCGCGGGTCGATGGCTCCCGCAGTGGGAACAGAACCGCGCCGCCTCCCCCATGTCCCCGCCGCAGTTCGCACAGATCATGGCCTGCCTCCTGGAACAACGACCGCCGCGGTCCCGCCGCGGTCGACGGCCGACGCCCGTCCGCCGCCGGCCCGCGGCGGCCGCGTCACAAGCTGTCCTTGCGCTTCAGCGCCAGCCCCGCCAGTCCGAGGTACGCCGCCGTCGTGAGAACGAGCACGAGCCAGTTCAGATACGTGCGCCGCATGAAGGCTTCCTCGATCGCCGCCGCCGAGCCGCCGTCCCAGACCCGGTCGTAGGCGGCGACGTAGAACTGGCCCGCCAGCCGGTCCCGGGCCTGCGCGTCGGTGCGGCTCACCCAGTGAACCAGGCCGTCGACCGACCATCGGGCGAGGATCAGCGCGCTCGCGAAGCTGACGTTGCCGAGCCCCTCCACCATCGCGACCGGTTGAGCGGCCGCCGCCGGCGCCGCCTCCCCGGGCACGGGGCCGCCCGACGCGGCCGCCGCCGCGCCCGGCGCCGCCTCCCCCGGGGCCGGGCCGCCCGGCGCATCCGCCGCCGCGGCCGAACCGGCGGCCGCGGTCAGACGCTCGTAGTCCCGATACTGCTCCTCGCTCGCCGGGGCCAGGGTCAGCGGGTCCAAATAGAAGTCGTCCAGCGGCTTCATGAACCCGCTGAGGAGCAGTTGCGGGATCAAGATGAGCGGCAGCACGCTCATGGCCTTCTCGGTCGAGTTCACCACCGCCGAGCTCAGCATGCCCAGGCCGACGCCGCCGAACGCGGTCAGGCAGAGGGTGACGGCGACCGCGGCGGCATCGCCGGCCGGCACCCGGCCCATGGCCGCGAGCGTACCGACGAAGAGCAGGCACTGTACGAATGCGATGCCGCCCAGAACCGCGAACTTCGACCCCAGATACGGCGGGATCTTGAGGTTGACCAGCCGTTCCCGGCTGTAGATGGGCAGCTCCGCGACGATCTCGCGTATCGCGCTGTTGCCCCCGAACCAGACCGCGATGACCGCCCCGATGAAGAGCGTCTTCGCGTCGTTGACGGTATCCCCGACGATCAGCGCGAGAATGAACGCGATGGCCGGCGCCTGGCCGACGAGCAGCAGCGTATTGAGGCCGTCCTTCAGCTTGATCTCCAGGTAGCGCCGCGTCAGTATGGTCCACTGACGGAACCCCGACGAACGCGCCGGGCCGGGCGTGTCCGCGGCCGCACCGAAGTCCCGTGCCGCCGACGCGGCGTCCGCCGATTCCGCGACGCGGGCGGCGACGTGGGTCTGGAAGTCTCGGGACTCCTGGAAGGCCCGGCTCACCTCGCGGGGGCTCCGCGCGTTCACCTTCCGGTAGAGCTCGCCCGGCTCTTGACACCCGAAGTACTTCAGCGCGTCCCGCGGCGGGCCGAAATACGCGAGATGGCCGCCCTTGGTCAGCAGCAGTATCTGGTGCATCTCGTCGAACTTCTCGAACTTGTGCGTCACCATGACGACGATCCGGCCTTCGTCGGCAAGCTGGCGGAACAACACCATCAGGTTCTCGGAGGTCTCCGGATCGAGCGGCGACGTCGGTTCGTCGAGGAACAGGAAGGTCGGCTTGGTCAGCAGCTCGATCGCGAGGCTCAGCCGCTTCCGCTGCCCCCCCGAGAGCTGCCTGAACGAGGTCTCCCGATGCTCCGCCAGCCCCACCGCCTGCACCACCTCGTCGATGGTGCGCCCTGCGTCCTCCGCGGGCGTGTCCTCGGGCAGGCGGAGCTGTGCCGCGTAGTGGAGGGTGCGCTCGACCGTCAGCGCGTCGTGGAGGATGTCCCGCTGGGGCACGTAGCCGATAGAGCGCCGCACCGCGTCGAAGCTGGTGTAGAGGTCGAGCTCGTTGACGAGGACCGCGCCGCGGGTCGCGGGGCGCAGCCCGTTGAGGGCGTCCATCAACGTCGACTTGCCGCAGCCGGAGGGCCCCATGAGGCCGACGAACTCCTTGGGGAGGATGGCGAACGACACCTCGTGGAGCACGGTCTTTTCGCCGTAGCTCTTCGTGATTCCCGAAGCGGTCAGGCGGCTCGCGCCGAGGTCGTGGCTCGTTATCTCCCGGCCGTTCACCCGAAGCAGGAACCCGCCGACGAAGACGAGGTCGGTCGGGGCGAGGGACCGGGCCCCGCGGACGGCCTCGCCGTTGACGAAGGTGCCGTTCAGGCTCCCCGCGTCGGAGAGGCGGGGTTCGCCCGCCGCGTAGTCGATTCGGGCGTGGTAGCGGGAGACGCCGGGCGCACTGAGAACGACGTCGTTGTCGGGCGCGCGGCCGATCCGCAGGACGGCCGGACCGGCCGCCGGATCGACCCGAGGCGGGCCGGCCGCGGGCGCGGGCATCGGCCGCGTGCCGGCATCCCTCGCGAACGTCTGGTCGGTGGAGGCGGACATCGGTCTCTCGTGCCTCTCGTGTGCGACGAATCTCACGCCCCCGCTATACTGCCTACCCCGACGATCGGGTGTCAAGGGCGGGCGAGTCGGCAAGCTTGCCGCCGCACCTCGATTGTCGAGGCCGGGCCGGCCGGTCGGCGGACCCGACAAGCTTGTCGCCGCAACGTCGAGTGTAAGGGCGGGGCGTGCCGGCTGGCAGACCCGACAAGCTTGTCGCCGGACCCGTTGACCCCGCGGTGGGAAGAGCGTCCAGGGAACGTCCCCGGCGGCGCCCGTTCCGCGTCAGCGCCCTTCGTAGATGTGGTTCACGATGGAGGTCACGCTGAACGTGCCCTCCAGGGGCGCCGAGTGGTCGGCGAACCGCGCCGGCTTGGCGTAGGCGGCGACCGCCTCGTCGGCGCTGAGGCCGGCATCGATGCTCCGCCGGGTCTGCTCGACCAGGTCCATGTAGAACGCCCGGTACTCCACGAGGTCGCCCCACGCGAGCGGGGTGTCCCAGTGGCCGGTGATGATGGTGTCGACGTCGGGGACGGTGTTGATGACCCGGGTGAGGGTCCGGCCGAACTCGACGGCGCTGCCGCCGTTGCCGTTCGCGGCGTCGATGAACGGCAGCAGCTTGCCGAGGAACATGTCGCCGGTGTGCATGGTGCGCGCCGCCTTGAAGACGACGAAGGTGTCGCCGTCGGTGTGGCCGCGGCCGAAGTAGTAGAGGTCGATCTGGTCGGGGCCCCCGGCGAACAGGGTCAGCCGGTCGGAGAAGGTGGTCGACGGCAGGTACTTCGCGTTCTCGCCCTGGAAGTCGTCGCAGTTCGTGGGTATCGGCTGGCAGTCGGTGCGGGCCCAGTGGCGGCGGATGTTCTCGTGGGCCACGAAGTGGACGGTGTCGGGGAACTCGGTGTTCGAGCCGCTGTGGTCGAAGTGGACGTGGGTGTTGATGATGGTGGTCACCGGCTTGTCGGTGAGCCGCCGCACGTGCCCGAGGATGTCGGCGCCGTAGCCCTCGTTCTTGGTGTCCACCAGCACCACGCCGCTGCTCGGCGATGAGGAGGGCGGTGTTGCCGCCGGTCGTCGACCCCGACCCGAGCATGTGCAGCTCGTCGGTGATGCGGTGCACCTCGATCGGCGGGTTCTCCTGCTGCAGGGCCTCGACGCCGGCGGTCCAGGCGACGAGCCCGAGCGCGAGGGCGGTGAACGGCAGTAGTGCCAAGCGTCGCATGTCGCTACCCTTCGTCGTGCCGATACCTGCCCCCGAGAAGTCCCTCGATGCGCGCCTGCCCCGTCAGTAGCTCCTTGACGTCTGCCTCGATCACCGCGGCGCGTCTCTCGACCTTCTCGATGCTCTCCTGCAGGGCCCGATGCGCTCGTTCGTTGTGCGTCAGCTCGCGCTTGCCGGCCCACAGCAGGATCCCCGCCATGCCGCTGAGCAAAGCGAGCAGGATGGTGACGATGACGGCCATGACCGCGACGATGGTGGGCAGTTCCATCACGCCAGGATGTCGTCGACGACGACGCCGGCCACGTCGGTGAGCCGGAAGTCGCGGCCCTGGCTGCGGTAGGTCAGGCGCTCGTGGTCGAGGCCGAGCAGGTGCAGGATGGTCGCGTGCAGGTCGTGGATGTGGACCTTGTCCTCGATGGCGTAGTAGCCGTAGTCGTCGGTGCGGCCGTGGCTGTGGCCGCCCTTCACGCCGCCCCCGGCCATGAACATGGTGTAGCCGTGGGGGTTGTGGTCGCGGCCGTTGCGGGCGCCCGCCTCGGCCCCCGGGGTGCGCCCGAACTCGCCGCCCCACAGCACCAGGGTCTCGTCGAGGAGGCCCCGCTGCTTGAGGTCGGTGATGAGCCCGGCCACCGGCCGGTCGATCTCGGCGCAGCTCCGGGGCAGCCCCGTGATGAGCCCCGAGTGGTGGTCCCACTTGGTGTCGGGCCCGTGGGTGGCCTGCACGAACCGCACCCCCGACTCGGAGAAGCGCCGCGCGAGGAGGCAGCGGAGGCCGAAGTCGCCCGCCACCGGGTCGTCGAGGCCGTAGAGCCGCCGGGTGGCCTCGGACTCGCCGGCGACGCTCATCAGCTCGGGGGCCTCGGTCTGCATGCGGAACGCGAGCTCGTACGACTCGATGCGGCCCTCGAGGGCGAGGTCGGGCCCCGTCGACGCGAGCTGGCGGCGCTGCCAGCGCTGCAGCAGGTCGACCTCGGCCCGCTGCACGGCGGGGGTGACGGCCTGGTTCTCGAGGAAGTCGATGGTGGCCTCGGCGGTGTTCATCCGCGTGTTGCCGATGGCGGTGCCGTTGTAGGCGGCGGGGAGGAACGCGGCCGAGTAGTTCTGCACGCCGCCGTGCTGGTACGACGGGCAGATGGTCATGAACGCGGGGAGGTTCTCGTTCTCGGTCCCGAGCCCGTACGAGATCCACGACCCCATCGACGGCCGAACGAAGCGGTCGCTGCCCGTGTTCATGGCGAGGATGGCCCCGCCGTGGGCCGCGTTGGTCCCGTACATCGAGCGCACGAAGCAGAGGTCGTCGGCCACGCCGGCCAAGTTGGGCAGCAGCTCGCTCACCCAGTGGCCCGACTGCCCGTGCCGCCGGAACTCCCAAGGGCTCTTGAAGAGGTTGCCGGTCTCGTTGAACTGCACGTCGGGCTTGGCGAACGGCAGCGGCTTGTTGTCGTCGCGGACGAGCAGCGGCTTGTACTCGAACAGGTCGTGCTGCGACGGGCCGCCGTGCATGTGCAGGAAGATGATGCGCTTGGCCCGGGGCGCGAAGTGGGGCGCCCGCGGGGCCAGCGGGTTGTCCTGCGCGGCCGCGAGGTCCTGCTGCAGCAGCGACGAGAGGGCGAGCCCCCCGAAGCCGCAGCCGCAGGCCTTGAGCATGTCGCGGCGGGTCACCGGCGGTGCCTGGTAGTGGGGATGGCGCATCGTCTCGTCCGTCCTCAGTCGACGTAGATGAACTCGCTCGCGCCGAGGATGACGTGGCACAGCCGCGTCCACGCGAAGCGCTCGGCGTCGCCGCCCGCGGGCGCGGTCTCCCGCATGGCGGCCAGGAACGCCAGGCCTTCCTCGATCTCGACCTCGGTGGCCGGCCGCCCGTAGGCCTCGACGAAGGCCCGCTCGACCCGCGCCGCGTCGCCGGCCAGGGGCATCGCCAGCAGCCGCCCGGCGAACTCGCCCGCCCGCTCCTCGACGAACGCGCTGTTCATCATGAGCAGGGCCTGCGACGGCACCACCGTCGCGGGCCGGGCGCCGACCGAGTCGCTGGCGTTGCCGAAGTCGAAGCCGGCGAAGATGTCGTAGATGGCGTTGCGCACCACCGGCATGTACACCGAGCGGCGCGGCGCCCGGTAGAAGTCGAACCGCCCGAACGTGTTGCCCTCGCTGAAGACGTAGCCGCGCGAGCTGTACTCGTCGACGCGGCCCCCCATCGTCAGGTCGAGGGTGCCCGCGAGCTGCAGCAGCGCGTCGCGGATGGGCTCGACCTCGAGCCGCCGGCGGTTCATCCGCCAGTGCAGCCGGTTGTCGGGGTCGACGGCCGCGTTCGCCGCGTCGTAGCCGGCACCGAGCCGGTAGGTGGCGGACAGCAGATCTCGCGGTGCAGCGCCTTGACCGACCAGCCGCCGTCGACGAAGCGCCGCGCCAACCAGTCGAGCAGTTCGGGATGGGTGGGGGCCGAGCCGGTGGTGCCGAAGTTGCTCGGGGTGTCGACGAGGCCGCGCCCGAAGTGCCAGTGCCAGACGCGGTTGGCCATGACCCGCGCCGTCAGCGGGTGCTCGGGGTGGGTGATCCACCGGGCCAGCTCGAGCCGGCCGCTGGCGTCGCCGGGGATCGGCGGCGGCGGCACGATATGGTCGGTGACGCGGAGGAACCCGCGCGGCTGCGGGGTGTCGGCGAGGTTCAGGTGGCTGCCGCGGATGTGGACGGGGAGATCGACGATCTCGCCCTCCTCGACCGACATCGCGTAGGGCGGCTCGGGCGGCGAGACCGCCTCGCGCTCCTCGACGACGGCCCGCAACCGGGCGAGCTCGGCCCCCGCGTCGGCCGGGTAGAGGACCTCCTCGGCCTCCTGGTCGAGACACAGGATGCACAGCCGGCCGCCGTAGACGAGCCGGCGCAGCTCTTCCTGCTCGCGGGGGAGCCTGAAGTCGGCGGGGCTGAGCTCTTCCTCGTCCTCGAGGCCCAGCCGCTGGAGGTGCTGGTCCCAGGCGATCTCGATCACCGCGAAGAGGCTGGCGTAGCGCCAGGCGACGTCCTCGAGGCTCCGGGGCGCGGGTCCCCGGACCAGGCTGCGGGTCAGGGGCGCGATCAGCACCTTCTCGGACGCGATGAGCGCCCGCAGCTCGTCGGTCACCTCCTCGTAGCGTTCCGGCGGCGCCGCCGCGTAGGCGTTCCAGATCTGGAAGACGACGCTCGGGTTGGGCCCGTCGCCCTGCACCGGGGGGCCCTCGCGGTAGCGGTAGAAGGCGCGGACCCAGCGCTCGATCACCGGCGCCTCGAGACCGTCGCGGTCGG
>CAXXTG010000217.1:0-4487 GCA_963666855.2 Vicinamibacterales bacterium | reverse complement strand
GGGGTGACCGGCGTCTCGGCCGTGGACGGTCGGGACGGCATATCGGGTTTCCAGATCGAGGCCGCGCCCGGGCGCGACGTGCGGCGCGAGGTGTCGCGCGCGGTGGTGACGAACGGTTGGGGCCTGCTGGAGCTGCGGGCGCAGCAACTGAGCCTGGAAGACATCTTCCTGCAGTTGACGACGGAGGAGGCCGGCGGGCCGGACGGGACCGAAGGCGGCGGGCCGGACGGGACCGAAGGCGGCGGGCCGGACGGGACCGAAGGCGGCGGGCCGCCCGACGCCGGCGCGGGCGACGGCGCGGCGCCGAACGACGCGGAGGAGCGCACCCATGGCTAACATCCTGGCCCTCGCCCACAAGGAGCTGCGGGCGTACTTCGTCTCGCCCATCGCCTACGTGCTGCTCGTGTTCTTCGCCCTCCTGTTCGGCTGGTTCTACGTGGCGAGCGTCAACGTGATGGTCCAGTTGAGCATGGGCCAGTTCGGCATGGGGCCGCAGGTCGTCAACATCAACGAGTTCATGATCAGGCCGCTGTTCGGCAACACCGCGGTCATCCTGCTGTTCCTGCTGCCCATGCTGACCATGCGGTCCTTCGCCGAGGAGAAGCGCTCGGGCACGATGGAGCTGCTGCTGACGTCGCCGCTGACCGACCTGCAGATCATCCTGGGCAAGTTCCTCGGAGCCCTCGCCCTGTACTGCCTGATGCTGGCCCTGACGCTCCTGCACGTCGGGCTCCTGTTCTGGTACGGCGAGCCCGAGTGGGGGCCGATCGCGAGCGGCTACCTCGGCCTGCTCCTGATGGGCGGCGCGTTCATCTCCGTCGGCCTCGCCATCTCGAGCACGACGAAGAACCAGATCGTGGCGGGGGTGGCGACGTTCGCGGTGCTGCTGCTGTTCTGGATCATCAACTGGATCGGCGACGCCTCCGGCACCACGTCGCAGGCGGTGCTGGCGTACCTCTCGATCCTCGAGCACTTCGACGACTTCTCGAAGGGCGTCATCGACACCAAACACGTGGCCTATTACCTCAGCTTCATCGCGGTCGGCCTGTTCCTGACCGCGAAGTCGATGGACCAGGAGCGCTGGAACGGCTGAGCCCCGACCCCGATGCTGAACAGAATCTTCGGTTTCCTCGGCTGGGCGGGCTCGCTGCTCGTCTTCGCGGCGGTGCTCGCGTGGCTGGTCGCGCCCGACCTGGAGGCGCTGCGCCGGACGCTGGCCCTCGCCGGCCTCGCGTGCATCCTGCTGTACGGCGCCGGCCACTGGCGCCAGGTCGGCCGGTCGTTCGCGCGGCGGCAGACCCGCTACGGCGCCCTCGCGGGCACCAGCATCGTCCTGGTGGCGGCCATCGTCGTCGCCCTGAACTACGTGCTCTCGCGCCAGAACCTGCGCTGGGACCTGACCGCGGGGGGGCAGTACTCGCTGTCGGACCAGACCCGGCGGGTGCTCGACACCCTCCCCGGACCGGTGCGCATCAGGGTCTTCGCCCGCGAGCCCGACTTCCCCCGCTACCGGGACCGGCTGGACGAGTACGCCTACGAGACGGGCCGCGTCACCGTCGACTACATCGACGCGGACCGGCAGCCGATGCTCGCCCGCCAGTACGAGGTGCAGAGCTACGGCACCATCGTGTTCGAGTACGAGGGCCGGGTCGAGCGGGTCGAGTCGGACGCCGAGCAGGACTTGACGAACGCGCTGATCGCGGTCGTGGAGGGCGCGGAGCAGACCGTCTACTTCCTGGAGGGCCACGGCGAGAAGACCCACGCCGGGACCGACCGCGACGGCTACGGCACCGTCTCGGCCGCCCTCGCCCTCGACAACTTCGAGGTCGAGTCGCTGGTCCTCGCCCAGCGGGGCGCGGTGCCCGACGACGCCACCGTGGTCGTCGCGGCCGGCCCGCAGACGGACCTGCTGCCGGGGGAGGTGGACGCGCTGCGCGGCTACCTCGACCGCGGGGGCAAGCTGCTGCTGCTGCTCGACCCGCCCGTGACCGCCGACGAACCGGCCCCCGAGGGCCTGCTCGGCCTCGTGCGCGAGTGGGGCATCGAGGTGGGGGCCGACGTCGTGGTCGACGCGAGCGGCGTGGGGCAGCTCTTCGGGGCCGACGCCTCGGTGCCGGTCGCCGCGAGCTATCCGTTCCACCCCATCACGGAACGGTTCAACCTGCTGACCGCCTACCCCCTCGCCCGCTCGGTCTCGGCCGCGGCGGGGCCGCCGGACGGCCGCGTCGCGCAGCCGTTCATCGAGACCGGCCCGCAAAGCTGGCGGGAGATGGACATCGACAGCCTCGCCACCGGACAGGTCGAGCTGGACGAGGCGGGCGGCGACCGCCCCGGCCCGGTCTCGATCGGCATGGCCGTCTCCGCCCCCGCGCCCGCCCCCGCGGACGCGGGTGAGGACGCGGCCGCCGACGGCGGGGACGGAGACGACGGGGACGGCGGGGACGGCGGCGGCGACGCCTCCCCGCCGGAGACCCGCCTCGCGGTGATCGGCGACTCCGACTTCGCCAGCAACGGCGTCGTCGGCATCCAGGGCAACCGCGACCTGTTCCTGAACGCCGTCAACTGGCTGGCGCAGCAGGAGAACCTGATCTCCATCCGCGCCCGCGAGCCGGAGGACCGCCGGCTGACCCTCACCGCGGGCGCGCAGCGCCGCCTCTTCTGGCTCTCGGTGCTGCTGCTGCCCGCCGCCATCCTGGGGGCCGGGGTGTACACGTGGATGAACCGGCGCTGAGGACCGGCCGAGGCTGAACGACATGCGCGGAGCGCGCTCGACGCTGATCCTGCTGGCGGCGGCCCTCGGGCTGGGCGCCTACATCTACTTCTTCGAGTCCGGCCGGCCGCCGGCGGGGACGCCGGACCCCCTGGAGACGGTGTTCGACGTCGACTCGGACGACATCGACTCGCTCTCGGTGACGGCCGGCAACGGCGACCGCACCGTCATCGAGAAGGACGGCGACCGGTGGCGCATCGTCGAGCCGTTCCCCGTCAACGTCGACATCGCCCAGGTCGTGTCGCTGTCGTCGAGCCTCGCCAACCTCGAGGTGCAGCGCGTCGTCGCCGAGCCCGGGGACGCGCCGGACCTGGAGGCGTTCGGGCTGGCCGCGCCCGCCATCGAGGTCGGCTTCGGCACCGCCGACGGCGACGGCGCCCGCCTGCTCATCGGCGAACGGAGCCCGGCCGGGAACGACCTCTACGCGACCGTCGCCGGCTCGAACCGCGTCCTCCTCATCGCCGGCTTCCTCGACACGACTTTCGACCAGACCACGTTCGACCTCCGCGACAAGTCGATCCTGGACATCACCCGCGACCAGGTGGACTCGCTGGAGGTCGCCGGGCCCGACGTCGCGGTCCGGCTGCGGAAGGCGGACGGCGAGTGGTCGCTGGTCAGCCCCATCGAGGCGCGAGCCGACCTCGGGGTGACGGACGGCCTCGTGGGCCGGCTCAGCAACGGCCGGATGGCGGCCATCGAGGAGGAGTCGGCGGCGGCGGACGCCTTGGAACCCTACGGGCTCGACGACCCGCGCCTGACGGTGACGGTGGGACTGGGCAGCTCGGCCGCGACCCTGCTTCTCGGCGGCACCACCCCGGCGGGGACCGTCTACGCCCGCGACGGGGCGCGCGATCTGGTGTTCACCGTCGAGGAGTCGCTGGCCGGCGAGCTCGAGCAGGGCGTCGACGAGTACCGTCGGAAGGACCTATTCGCGTTCCGTCCGTTCAACGCCACCACCCTCGAGATCGAGCACCAGGACGAACGCTGGACGTTCGCTCTCGAGGAGGCGGCCGGGGAGGAAGAGACGGACACCTGGCGCCGCACCGCGCCGGACGCGGGGGACGTCGAGCGCGCCGACATGGACGACCTGCTAGCCAAGCTGTCCAACCTGCGCGCCGAGTCGTTCCAGCCCACCCGCGAGGACACCGGCCTCGACGCCCCGGCCGCCACGATCGTCGTCACCTTCGACGACGGAGAGCGGGAGCGCGTCGCCGTCGGCCGCACCGGCGACGACGTGTTCGCGGTAAGCGGCGACGAGCCCGGCGCCGCCCGGGTGAACACCCGGAGCTGGGACGACGCCATCGAGGCCCTCGACCCCCTCCGCGGGGACGGCGGCCCCCCCGCGCCCTGACCGCCGCATTCCCTACGGCGCAGCCCCTTCTTCGGGCATCAACGCGAACGTCCACATCGAGCCGCCGGCGGGCACCAGTCCGCGGGCGTAACGGTTGGCGAGCCCGCCCCCGAGGCCCGACGCCACCGTGATCTGCTGCCGGCCGTTCAGGGTGTAGGTGACCGCGGTCGCGTTGACGCTCGACCCGGTCTGGAACTCCCAGAGGGTCTCGCCGGTCTCCTCGTCGAGGGCGACGAACTCGCCGGTGATCTTGCCGGTGAAGAGCAGCCCCCCGCCGGTCGCGAGCACCCCGGCCGAGCTGGGGAAGTCGTGCATCGGGATCTCCCACTTCTTCTCGCCGGTCAGCGGGTCAATGGCCACGATGTG